>JAVBKJ010000161.1:0-4227 GCA_031554075.1 Oscillospiraceae bacterium
TTGTCCCTTAGGAGGGGACTGTTATATCCATTTAACTACGGAGGCGTATTAATAGCCGTGCAGAAAACTAATTAAGTTTTTCATACGGCGACCTGCTTGAAACAACGCCAATAATTCCAAAAACTGCGAAAGTTTGCGCTCTTGTATGTCATTGGCAACGGCGGAAGCATGTGGTGTGATGATGACATTCGACAGTGTCCAAAGCGGATGTCCTTTGGGTAACGGTTCGGGGTCGGTTACATCAAGGGCTGCCCCTGCAATCCATTCCACTGATAGGGCGCGCACAAGTGCCGTCGTGTCTACTATCGCACCGCGCCCTACATTGATAAAAAATGAACGAGGGTGCATTCCTGCAAACACTTCTTCGTCAAAGAGTCGTGTTGTGGCTGGTGTGAGCGGCAGGCAGCAAATCACAAAATCAGCCACGGCGGTTACCTGCTTCATAGAGCGCAAGTCGTACAGCGCCCTCACGCACTTCGGCTTGTCTATCAGTGTGCGGCGCACGCCCAACACTTCTGCGCCAAGCGCATGCAAGCTTTGCGCAACATGTGACCCCAAATCGCCAAGCCCAAAGACAGCAACAGTACTGCCACGCACCGAAACGCACGCCTCGTCGTCACGCTGCCAAACCTGCCCAAACTGCTGTCGCGCATACAGCGGCATACAGCGAGCAAGCGCAAACACCTGTGCCACAACATGTTCCGCTATCGGTTCACCATACACACCGCGCGCATTCGTTACTTGCACATGCGGGTTCACATATAAATCTGCACGGTTATAGTCCCCTATCCCTGCATTGGGCAAATGATGCCACATGAGATGGGGTGCCTCGTGCAACAAATTAATATTAGGGCAACCAAACAGCACCCTTGTGTGTGCCATATGCGCGGCTGTGGCCGTTGAGGCGGGGTGATACACCACCTCTAATTCGGGCGCGGCATCTTGAATTTGTATAAGCATGGCAGGCGTTAAGTGAAACGTTCTATCACTCAGTATCGTTAGTTTCATGCTTGGCTCCGTTTTAGTCTGATAAAAATAAGTTTTCCGTTATTTTGTTGCGTATTTTGCCTAAAATCGACGTCAAAGCTGTCCGACGCATCAATCAGCAATGTCAGCTTTTTATAGCCAAAGTTGCGCGCGTCAAAGTCGGGCTTTTTCTTTTGAAGCAAGCTTCCAATTTCGCCCAAGTATGCCCAACCTTCATCATCCGCCACGCTTTCAATCGTACTCGCAATTAAATCGATAATGGGTTGCGGTACAGTTGTTTTAGGGCTTTTGGGGACTGCCACTTCGGGCTGTGTCTGTGTGGCAGACGCCGCTTCTGGCGTTTTTGCCGTCTTACGTGGCGTAGGCTTCTTTTCTTCTTTGTTCAGCACTTCCAAGTATATGAACTTGTCGCATGACACAATGAACGGATTCGGCGTCTTTCGCTCACCCATGCCAATGACCTTCATGCCCGCTTCGCGAAGTCGTGTCGCCAATCTCGTAAAGTCTGAGTCGCTGGACACAAGACAAAACCCGTCCACGCGCCCTGAATACAAGATATCCATCGCATCAATAATCATCGCTGAGTCGGTCGCGTTTTTACCCGTCGTGTAGCCATACTGCTGTATGGGCGACACGGCGTGCTCTAACAGGCTCTTTTTCCACCCTGCTAAATTGGGGGAGGTCCAATCGCCATAAATTCGTTTAATGGTAGGAGTACCATGCACAGCAATTTCTTCCATAATGCCAGCCAGCGACCGTCTGGGGGCATTATCGGCGTCAATCAAAACAGCATAGCGTAGTTCGTCACGTTCTCTCATAGGGGGAACCTCATATCTGTAATTCGTATTATTACCATTATACACCCAACTGTCAAGTGGGAAATGGCACTGCACCAGAAGCCACCATTGCCGCCGTCATCGAGACTGCCACGACAAAAAGCGTCACACTGACACCACCGCCCACCAAGAACATCCACGTCTTGGGGCGCTTGCCAATCGGCTGTAACAGCCAAATCCCCAACAGCGTCGGCATGATGGCAAAGGATAGGAAAATCAACGGGATTTGTGGCATGGTGACAATGGCTTCCATATCAACGGATGTTACGGGCTGGGTAGGTGCTGGCATCAGAGAAATGCAGTTGTTCAAAAAGTGCAGGAACATGGGTACAATGAGCGTTTGGGAACGAATCATCGCAAACGTAATGGCGATGCCCAATATAGCCGTGGGCAAAAAACGGAACACGCTCAAGTGGAATGCGCCGAAAAGCAGCCCAACCACCACGCTTCGCAGAACATCTGAGCGTATGCTGTTCATACTGGAGCGTATAAACCCGCGGTGTAATAATTCCTCGCAAACAGCTGGCAAAATTGCGACAGATAGTAACCTGAGAAGGGGCGACCCGTTACTCATAAAGCTGGCAAGCGCTTGCGATTCCTTAAGTATATCAGGAAAAAACATGAGCTGAACGTAGCTAATAGCCGCAACAAAGATGTATGCGCCAACCCATAGGCTCATCGCCCCGAATACATGTTGTACCTTTGGCATGGCGAAGGGGAACATCTCACGCAAGTCTGGCTTGAGAACTAAAACGCCAACAGCAACGATGAGCAACAACCCAAGTTCGGTCGCCACCAGGCCCCAAAGCCCCCATTGACGTTGTAACTCGCCACCCAAGAACACTAAAAACAACGACGACATGACCAAGGCCGCTAATCCATGATAAAATCTCAGTCGGTGACCCATATCCATTCCTCCTATGCTTCATTAGCCTCCATTTGCGCTTCCATCGTTCGCATTTTTTTCATCTCACCCAGTATCAAAATGACAGCCAAAATACAGGCGCCACCATCTGCCACAGGTCCCGCGTACAACACACCATCGATGCCAAAGAATATAGGTAAAACCATTATTAAGGGCAATAAGAAGATAAATTGGCGCGTTAAGGACACAAAAATGCCTTTGTACGCTTTACCGATAGAGCTTAGAAAATTCGCGGTGATTGGCTGTACACCATTCAAAAATGCTAACAGTAGGAAAATACGAAAATAGCGTTCGGAGAACTGCAAATACAGCTCTGTCCCTGTGCCAAACAGGCTAATTATCTGCCTAGGGAAAATTTGAAACGCCAAAAAACTGAAAACAGAAATCACACTGCAGCAAATGAGTGCCAGACGATACGTCTGACGCACGCGTCCATACAATTTTGCACCGTAATTAAATCCAAAAATCGGTTGGCAACCCATGGAAATACCAATTACGACAGAGAAAAATAGCATGCTGACCTTTGTAATCATACCAGCGCACGCCAACGGAATTTCACTGCCATACACGGATTCCGCGCCGTACTTTGTCAGTGTATTGTTTAGTGCCACTTGAATGACCGACAGGCTCACTTGGTTAATAAAAGCACC
Organism: Oscillospiraceae bacterium; assembly: GCA_031554075.1. Lineage (GTDB taxonomy): Bacteria > Bacillota > Clostridia > Oscillospirales > UBA929 > WRMG01. Next base: position 3,399 of record JAVBKJ010000161.1, read on the forward strand.
CACGCCGATGGCAACAATGGAAGCCGTAATGGCACGGTTGGGGCGAAAACTGTCACGCGTCAGCTTCGCGTTTCTGTAACGGGGTAGATAGATAGCACCGATAATACAGGTTATCACTTGGGCAATCACGGTAGCCCATGCCGCACCAGCAACACCCATATCAAAGACAAAGATAAACAGTGGGTTCAGTGCTGTATTGATGATACAGCCCGAAATCATGCACAGCATCGAATACTTAGGGCTACCATCAGCGCGGATGAGATTATTAAACCCAACCCCCAACATGGCAAACGGCAATCCAAGGCAGGTAATACCAGTATATGTCATAGCATACGGTAAAATCTCAGGTGTGGCACCAAGAAGTATCACAATCGGTTTTAGGAATGTACGTACAATGATGGTCAGTATCACGCCAGCCACTGTAATCCATAAAAGTGAATTGCCCACGACGCGTGACGCACGTTCTGTTTGCTTTGCGCCTAATGCTAAACTGTAATTCGACGCACCGCCGATGCCAAACAGCAAGCCCAACGCCAAGGCAATGATGGCTATGGGAAAATCTACGTTAGTGGCTGCGTTGCCAAGATACCCTACACCATGTCCGATAAAAATCTGGTCTACTACGTTATAAGAGGCACCTACTAACATACCAACAACGCTTGGGATTGCAAATTTGAGCATAAGCTTGCCAATTGGTTCTGTGCCTAGTGGATTAGTCGCTTCCATTGGGTTCCTCACAATTCAATTAATACTTCATTTTACCTCTTTATGTGGTCACTGTCAACTTACTTTTCATTTTGCACACACCAATGCAAATTGCAAGTTTAAT
>JAVBKJ010000098.1:0-3672 GCA_031554075.1 Oscillospiraceae bacterium
AAAACAGTTATGTCTAGCCTGCTAGTCTTCCTGCTCATCACGACGCAGGCAGCCTTAGCAACAGACGCTTCGCCGACAACGCTCACCATGCCAGACCCACCCACGCTAACGGCAAAGGCGGCCTTAGTGATGGAGATTGACAGCGAGCAGGAGTTGTTTGGCAAGAACATACATGAACGTTTGCCCATGGCGAGCATTACAAAGGTCATGACCACCCTCATAGCGTTAGAAGCAGGCGATTTAGACGTACCAGTCACGGCAAATGCCAGCGCCTTTGTTGGTCTGACGGACGACGGCAGCACGCTAGGCATTGTCGCGGGGGAAACTTTGCCGTTTCGCGACTTATTGTACTGTATCATGGTTGCCTCGGCAAACGAAGCTTGCAACATCGTCGCAGAACATGTATCGGGTTCTGTTGATGCGTTTGTGGCACGCATGAACGAACGTGCGGCAGAGCTTGGCTGCAAGGATACAAATTTCATGAACACGCATGGGCTTCACGATGATAACCACTACTCCTCAGCCTATGACCTCTATCTCATCACACGTGAAGCGATGAAACACCCCGAATTTATGGAGATAGCCAACACAACCAGCAAGGCCATCCCACCCACAAACAAATTCGATACAGAGCGCACGTTTTTTACAACAAACCACTTAATTTCCAAGCGCAAGCTATCTGGTTACATATACCATTTAGCCCAAGGCATTAAAACAGGGCATCATTCCAAAGCTGGCTACTGTTTGGTGTCCTCCGCCTCTAACCAAGACATGAAGCTGATTACTGTCGTGCTAGGTGCCGCCTTTGAAGATGACACTTACAAAAGCTTTACCGAAACAAAGGCACTGATGGAGTGGAGTTTTCAAGCCTTTGGCTATCGCCAGATACTAGGCACAGCAGAACCGATAGCCAGCGTCCCCGTTTCGTTAGGGGAAAACGCTGATGAGGTTATCGTCGTGCCTAAGGCAAAAGTGATGGCTCTGATTCCAAAATCGCTGGATTTATCAGAAATTACACGTACTATCAATATCTATAACAGTGGTATAGCGGTAGCCCCCATCGAAAAAGGGCAACAGCTAGGCGATATCACCTTGACATACAAGGATAACAACCTTGGCACTGTGCCGCTAGAAGCAGATTTCAAGGTAGAACGCTCAGAAGCCGAACATGCCAAGACGCAGTTTTTCTCTATCCTAAAACAACCGTGGGTGCGTTATATTGGTATCGGAGCGTTGGTCTTTCTAGTCGGCTATATAATTCTGTCAGGCTTGCGAAATGCGAACCGTCAAAAATCGCGCGTACGCGGTAATTACCGTGGGCGCAACAAACGTCGTCCGAAATAATGACGACCAAACCATACAAACCGACCGTACGTTATCATACATGCCAAATTGTTGTTGCGTGGCGTTACACCACGCAACAACGTAACGCATACGTTCGCGCCAAACTTTACTACATCTACTACGCACTACGAAGTCATCGTCCCCTATCACGAATCCAACTCGGCATGGGACGCATTTTAATACTAGACACAATCCCCATAGCGGCATACATGCTTATGAGCGATGTACCGCCATAGCTAAAAAACGGCAGTGTAACGCCGATGATGGGTGCTAACCCAATGCACATACCAATATTTTCAAACGTCTGAAAGATTAAAATGCCAGCCATACCAGCGCAAATCATCGCCCCATAGCCGTTATTTGCCTTTGTGGCCATCCAAAGAACGCGAAAAATAATGACTAGCAGTAACCCTAGCACAAGTAAGCTGCCCAAAAAACCAAGTTCTTCCCCCGCGGCAGACAGGATAAAATCGTTGTACTGCTCGGGTATGATGTCAGACTGTGTTTGAGGTCCATTGTACAAACCCAGCCCCCATAAATCCCCTCGGATAAACGCAATTTTACTTTGTCGCAATTGCCATCCAAGCCCTGTTGGGTCGGCGTCCTGCGAGAAAAAGCTTAGCAGACGTAGCCGTCGTCTGTCGCTCAACAGCTGCCACACGATAGGGATTGAGCCTGCGCCCAGTAATCCTGCTGCCAAAAACCACCAAAACCGAACCCCTGCCGCCACCGCCATACACACAAACGCAAACACATAAATAAAGGCAACGCCCAAATCTTCAGACGCCAGCAAAATCAACCCCACCATGCCGCCAACATGTGCCACCACACTCATCATAGGCCAAAACTGATTCAATTTATCACGCAACATGTACATGTGAAACGCAAGCAAGATAACAAAACTTACCTTGACAACCTCCGCTGGCTGTATGTCAAAGGGTAAAAAACTAAACCGCAACCAACTAGGGTTTCCTTTCTCCCCTTCCCCAAACGGAAACAATAGTGCGATAAAACCAATGTTAAACCCGATAAGCCACTTCCATAAATGCGTATATAGTTGGATATCAATCAGTGAAAAAATAATAAACAGAACGACGCCCAACCCACAAGCGGCGGCTTGCTTGATGAGCAATGGTTCTGCACCGCCCTCTAAGGCGCGTCCAGCGCTCGATATCAGCACCATGCCGTAGCCTGTTGCCAGTAGGCACGTCCCTAATAAAAACATATCTGCTTTTTGACAAAAATTTAGAATTGCTCGTCCTATGGCGCGCATTTATACACCTCAGTTTTCTTTCGCATAAGCATCTATTTTCGTATTGTTACTTTTTGTGAACTTCTGCAATGAGAGATTGCGACCGAATTGCATTACACACATTCTATCACACAACGCAACACGAGTAAATAACTAATCTACCGAAAAGGGGTCACGATTTTGATTTCCACTTCTGCCATACAAACCGAACAGATTGGACAAACCCTCGCCACCGTCTTACCCCCCGCCACCAAAGTCGTAACACTCACTGGCGATTTAGGCGCAGGAAAGACAACATTTGCCCGCGGTTTTGCGACAGGATGGGGGGTCACGTCGCCAGTCTCCAGCCCTAGTTACGCGATTGTAAATGAGTATGACGGCGCACGTCCCCTATTTCACTTTGATTGGTACCGCCTGAGTGGTGCTGAGGAAGTGTTTGATTTAGACTTTGCGCTGTATCTTTCGCGTGGGCTTTGCCTTGTTGAGTGGAGCGAGCGTGCGCCCGAAGCCTTGCCAACGGAGACTGTCCATGTCGTCATTCGCAAGGGAGACGCACCAGACACACGATTGATTGACGTTGAGGGGTGTTCTATATGATAATACTAGGGCTTGACTGCTCATCCAAAACACTCTCTGTTGCCCTCTGCGAAGATACGCGGCTCATCGCCCAGCTGTCACTAGACGCAGGGTTGACCCACTCGGAAACATTACTGCCAATCATCGATGCCGTAATTCGAAATGCTGGCAAATCTGTTTCCGACCTCGAAGCAATCGCGGTAACGAAGGGACCAGGGTCGTTTACAGGCTTGCGTATCGGGTTGTCAACCGTCCTCGGGCTGGCTTGGGCATCGAATATCCCCTGTTGCGGTGTGTCGTCGTTGGAAGCCGCGGCATGGAACGTGCAGCACATGGGCGGACAGATTTGCGCTGTGATGGATGCACGTTGCCAGCAAGTTTACACCGCGACATTTGAAGCAACAGAGGATGGTTTGCGCCGCATCACCCCAGACCAAGCTTTACCAGCAGCAGAAACTTTACAAAGTCTTGGCGAAAAATCTACAATTTTAGTTGGCGAT
>JAVBKJ010000133.1:0-5478 GCA_031554075.1 Oscillospiraceae bacterium
TCGTCTTATGTACGACACTATTTTGGCATCTGTCCCCTCATTATTTCGGGGCAGTGTGAAGCGCAAAATCATAGATTGGATGTCCGCCAATCATGTCACTGTGGTCACTGAGGACTTGGTTGTTAAGGCGGTAACGGAGATTGCGCCCGCAGATGTTGCCAACAACACCATTCTACCAGCCTTAGCAAAACTACGGTCATAACGTTTTCACGGGTGGGTATCCGTCGACACGCGCAACGCCCCCTAGTGATAACACTAGGGGGCGTTGTCAATATGGTGGATTGCGTATACCGTAGCACACACGATGTCCTATGAGTTAGTGATTGTGCCACCATTCACATGTAGCACCTGCCCTGTCATGTATGCCGCGTCCTCACTGGCTAAAAATACATACGCAGGGGCAATTTCAAACGGTTGTGCCGCTCTACCCAACGGTACGTTGTGTCCAAACTGTGCGACCTCCTCCGCCGAAAAACTGGCAGGAATCAGCGGTGTCCAAACAGGACCAGGGGCAACGGCATTTACACGAATGCCGCTACCAGCGAGCGACAGCGACAACGAGCGTGTAAAGCTGACAATCGCGCCTTTCGTTGTGGCATAGTCTAACAATGTCGCGTGACCCTTGTACGCCGTCACCGATGAGGAGTTAATGATTGACGCGCCGTTTTTCATGACTGGGACAGCTGCTTTTGTCAAGCGGAAAAAGCTTAAAATATTGGTCTCAAATGTATCTGCCAATTGTTCTGGGCTAATATCCTGCACACTGTTTTGCGGATACTGCATGGCATGATTATTCACCAAAATATCAAGCCGCCCTAGCATTTCAACAGCGTGGGCAACTGTGCCTTCCGCTGTGCCTTTGCCTTTCAAATCCCCGGGCAGGCAGATACAGCGTCTGCCATATCGCTCCACATCCGCCTGTGTTTGACGTGCGTCCAACCCTTCTGTTTGATAGGCAATGGCTACATCTGCGCCCTCTTTGGCAAACGCAATGGCAACGGCGCGCCCGATGCCACTATCGCCGCCCGTAATAAGCGCACAGCAGCCCATCAGCTTGCCCGCCGCTTTATAATGTGGATTATCGTAGACAGGTTGCGGATTCATTGTACTTTCCCTACCTGGCTGAATGTCTTGATGCTGCGCTGGAAATCCCTCTGGGATGGACACCGCGCTTCGATACGTGGAAACTGGCATTGTTTTTACCCCTTTTGACTGCTACCATAAGGCGGCGACACGGCACAACATTTACTGCTGTGCAGACTGACCGCTTTGTTCGTTAGCAGCTTTCACTTGTTGTAATACGGCGGCTTCTTCCTCGGAGTTAGGCGCGGCGCTGATATGCTCGCCATTTGCCATCCGCTGTTCGACATCGCGTATCATACCCTTAACCGCCAAACCGCCAATTTTCCCTGAAATCCCTCTGAAATTATGTGACATTATTACACCTCCCAATACACTGCTAGTATCTCCGTGCAGGGTGCGAATATGTAACGAATTATGATACTTGCCAATACCAAAACAAGACAACGGACGAGATGTTACCTCTCGCTCGTTGTCCTGTGTTTCTTACTCAATTCTTATTAACAGCGAACTGCTTTTCGCTTAAACCCAATTCGTCCTTTATCCATAGCCATTTGAATTGCCTTGCTGGCGGACACCATTTCACAAACGCCACTTGCCTGTGTGACGGATACTGCTCCAATCTCTAGTGCCGCCACCAGCGCCATATCCGTCAGTGGTTTGTACGAAACCCCCACCGCCGCTACAAAATTATTCATCGCATAACGGGTGCGATTAGGCATACTGTGTATTGTGGTCTTGACCTTTTCCACCAATGCCGCAATGTGTGCTTCGTCAAAAAAACTATCAGGACGAAAGCCGAGCATCCATTCATAGGCCGCAAAGCCAGCAGACATTGTCAGTTCCGCGTCGCTTGCAATCCATGTGTCGGCAATTTCCTTGCCCTCCCTATGCTCTGCCAGTGTCACCGCGACGACGAAATCCGATATCATATAAAAGTAAGCCTTCTCAATCCAATTGTTGAAGTCCACCTCTGTCATCACAGACACGTCCGCAATCATCCCAGCAAAGTACATGGCGTCGTAGTTGCCCGTATCATACAATGCCAGCGATAGTGCGTGATTTCGCTTTATTTGTTTGCAAAGAGGTTTCATATGCGTTGTTGGCACGCCAAATAGCGGCTCTTTTGCGCCTTGCCCTACATAGATTTTCTTTGTTCTGACATTCCCCAGTGCCGCCAACTCATTCATCACAAATTGCAAGTCCATACGCCCACCTCAGATTACAGTTTTCACACCGCCTGTCCTACTCAGAACCGTCGCAAAGCAGTATCCATATTGTATCATATCTCTTGCCAAAAAGTCCAGTAGTACGCTCTTTGTGTCTTTCAAAAAATCTGGCACATGTTCACTCGCTGTATATTTCTTGCGAACCCTTGATAGCATTTCCTAGTACCTGCTCAATGCATTGCACCGCCATCACGGTGTCGCCTTGTTCGATGGCAAACAGCAGCTGGCGTGCATTTTCTTGCAGTGAGCCGACACCATATTTGCGCCCAAACCGCGCCCAAAGGCTAAGAACAGGCACTTTGAAGGAGTGGTAAATGAGCGGTAGTAAGGTATTGCCGCTGAGCAATGCCAACTCTTGATAAAACACAAAGGCGGCGTTGGCGGCAAGGTCAGGGGTTTGTGCCTCGTCTAAGCTTCTTAACAACGCTTGTAACGATGTCATGTCGGTGTCCGCCAGTCTGGGTATGGCAAGTTCGACCGCCAGTCTATCCAACACAAGCTTCATCTCTAACAAGGAGCGCACCTCGTCTCGGCGCAAATTGCCACCGTTGTACTTCATGAGCGATAGCATGGTTTCCATCGTGCCATAACGGCGATAATCTGCCACGAATGTGCCAATGCGCGGCTGAATGTCCACAAATCCTTTGGTAGCCATTTCATTGATGCCTGCATTCACCACCGCTCTGCTAACCTGCATAGATTGCGCTAATTCGCGTTCAGGTGGCAATTTTGTGCCGATTTCCAGTTTACCCGACAATATCATATGTTCTAGTTGTTGTACAAATAAGTCTTTCAGTGTGGGCGCACTTATTTTATCAAATTTCATAAGAATCCAACCCTTCTGGTTACTGGTTGAGCCAAGTACCAGACATATTATATCATGTATTTTTCTGGTTTTCAATCCTCTAACAACACGTAATTTTTTCTGAAAATACTGCCAAAATAAGACGTTGACATTATTTGCGTTAGGTGATACACTTAACACAATTCTTGGTAAGACCATCATTGGACTAACCAGATTCTGAGGACGGAGTGTGACACATGGAGGCATTTAGAATACTTGAGATTAAGCAAAGTGTTTTTGATAACAACGACGCTCAAGCCGACAAATTGCGCCACGAATTACAGCAACAACAGACATTTTTGCTAAATCTAATGTCGTCCCCCGGCGCAGGTAAAACCACAACACTCGTGCGGACGATAAACGCCCTAAAGGACGAATTTCGCATAGGGGTTATGGAAGCGGACATTGATTCCGACGTCGATGCGCGGCGCATTTCCGAAACAGGCGTAAAGGCAATCCAGCTCCACACAGGGGGCATGTGCCACCTAGATGCCGATATGACCAGACAGGGGCTTGAAGGGCTCGGCACAGCGGACACGGATATCGTTATTTTGGAGAATGTCGGCAACCTCGTGTGTCCTGCGGAGTTTGACACAGGTGCTTCCAAAAACGTCATGATTCTTAGTGTCCCTGAGGGCGACGATAAGCCCTTAAAGTATCCGCTTATGTTTTCTATCTCCAGTGTGTTGCTCATAAATAAGATTGACACTCTCTCCCACTTTGACTTTAATTTGGAAGCTTGCAAACAACGTGTATTGGCACTAAACCCTGATATAACCATTATTCCTATCTCTGCTAAGACTGGTGAAGGCATAGACGAATGGGTAGCATGGTTACGAAACGCAGCAACAAATTGGCAAAGAGGGGGCAACAAATAGTGGCGACAAAGGAAAAAGTATTAGAATTTGCCAACAAGGTAAGCCGAAAGAAAAAGGGCGCAAAGGACTATTTTACCATACACGACCCCGAGTATCGCATTTTAGAACCTGTGGTAACAGATGAAATGGCGGAAGTTGCGCTGTGTTTAGAACGGTGCCAACCGCAATCCGCCGCCGAAGTGGCGCGTCTCTGCGGCAAATCAGTGGAACTGACGACGAAACTACTGCTAGAACTTGCCGATGCAGGCGTCTGTTTTGTGAACACCATTGACGGCGTTGACAAGTTTTGGTATGAAATCTGGGTACCTGGCATTATGGAAATGATGTGCAACAACCTAGAAAATGTGAAGAAGTATCCGCAAATCGCCGAAGCATTTGATGCCTATGGCAAGGTAAGAGGTCCTAAAACGACAGGCAGTTTCCCCGTCGGTGTGGGGTTAATGCGTGTCATCCCCATTGAAAGTGCTGTCGATGGCGAATCCAGACGCGCCTCCTACGAAGAGGTTTCCAAGTACCTAAACGATAATACAATTTTCTCTGTGTCCGACTGTGCCTGTCGAACCGTTCGCGAATCAATGGGCGAAGGCTGTGGCCATCTTAAAGAAAACATGTGCATTCAGATGGGTCATGCCGCCGAGTACTACATACGCACAAACCGCGGTCGCGCAATCACGCGTGAGGAAGCCTTTGCTGTCCTCAAAAAAGCAGAAGAAAATGGATTAATGCACCAGATTCCCAATTTAGACGGTTTTGGTAAAACACACGCCATTTGTAACTGCTGTGGTTGTTCCTGCCTTTCCCTGCGTACCGCCGAAATGTTCATTAACGCCGACATGGTGCGTTCCAACTATCGCGCCAAAGTCAACAAGGACGAATGTGTCGCGTGCGGCGAATGCGTCTCGCATTGCCCTGTCAATGCGTTGCAATTGGGGCAAAAAGTCTGTTCCAAAACACCTGTTGTGGAAACACTAACGCGTGTGGATACCCCGCGTGATACAGAATGGGGTCCTGATAAGTGGAATCCCGATTACCGCACCAACCGCAAAAATGTGGTAGCCACAGGTACTAGCCCCTGTAAATCAGAATGCCCCGCTCACATTGCCGTGCAGGGTTACATTCGATTGGCCGCGCAAGGCAAGTACACAGACGCGTTGGAACTCATCAAAAACAATAACCCTTTCCCTGCGGTTTGTGGACGCATTTGCCCCCGTTCGTGTGAATCCGCCTGTACACGTGGCGATATTGATGAACCCATCGCTATTGACGAAATCAAAAAGTTTATTGCCGAGCAGGATTTGAACAAAGAACGCCGTTACATTCCCACGATTCGCCATCAGTACGGGAAAAAGATTGCTGTCGTTGGTTCTGGTCCGTCTGGTCTGTCATGTGCGTACTATTTAGCGATTGACGGCTACAAAGTGACCGTTTTTGAGAAGCAACCAGTATT
>JAVBKJ010000070.1:0-22762 GCA_031554075.1 Oscillospiraceae bacterium
ATAATCACAATAACAACCGCGATTAGTACCCCAATAATGGTCTTATTCATCAATTTCTCTCCAAATTCTAACCAATCTTACCAACTGCTGCACCAAAACAGCAACAACAAACACAAGCCAAGTGTATTGAAATGAATCCACAGCAAAACTTATAATAAAGAAGATTAGAGTAGCAGCGGTAAAAATAGTGCTTCCGCTAAACAATGTACGATGCTTTGGGTCACCCATAAAGTACATAATAATACTTTGCGCCAAAGCACCTGCAATGAAAATTAACCAAGTGTACCCCCAGCCGCTCATAATGCTTGCGCCTAAGTAGATAACGACAATCAATGCCCAAAGGGTAGAACTAACAGCACTCCGTAACCGTTGTTGTTTGTCGTTTCCAGTGGCAGCTTCTTTATATTCTTCCACGAATGTATCGTCTCCTTTTCTATATTTTTTAGGACTAATATTGGCAGCAAAGACAAGTAAACCGACCCCAATAGCAACAAATGTAAAGAATGCAAAAGTAGTAAACGGCTCAAAAAACTCAAAACTGCTAAATAGTGCAATCAAAGCAAAGCCAAAGATGATGGCGCAGACGCCTAAGCTCCGTAGCATCGCCGCCTTTTTATAGTTCCCTTTTTCTTGAATCAATTGGTAATCTTGCCCTTGTGGGTCAAGTAGTGCTTTAATATCGCCAATGCCAGAAACAACTTCCTGAAATGCCTTATCGCTATCAACACCGCGTGCGAGTAAGTCGTCATATTTTGCTTGTAAGTTCGCCAAAAGTTCTTCCTTCACGTCAGCAGATTGCCGTGTATGGGAAATACCGATAAACAAGTTTTCAACATAGGCTCGGATTTGTTCATTCATTCTTTTTCCCTCTCAAACTGTATTAAGATGTCGATTAGCTTTTTTGTGTCCTCCCATTCAGCGATGCTGTCGTGTAAAAATTGCTTGCCGCGTGGGGTAATGCGATAGTAGCGGCGCCTTGCGCCCGTCGTCTCGTCCCCCCAGTAGGATTCGATACAGCCTGCTTCTTCTAGCCTACGAAATGCGCCGTACAAAGTTGCTTCCTTTAGTTCGTAATGTCCGCCGCTCTTTTCAAAAATGTCTTTGTTAATTTCGTAGCCATAGCTAGCACTGTTGTAAAGATGCGCTAAAATGATAGTCTCGGTGTGTCCTCGAATCAAGTCAGCTGTAATGGCCATTCTGTTCACCTCACTTATATATCGCAAATTCGTTTGTAACTCTGTTGTGTTGCTATCTCTTTGCCGTGTGTATATACTAACACAATATACATCGCCTGTCAAGGTATATAATTATTAAAAAATGATTAGAATCAAATCTTGCCGACCACACCCAAATAATCTCCAGCAAATCAACTTCCCATACAAGCAAAACAGTGCTATACTAAACGCAATATTGAATCTAGGAGGTCACGCATGAAAATTGAATACGTCAAGCAACAAAAGGAACTGTACGCACCCCCCAAAAAGCCAGTCACCATTGATGTGCCAATGATACCCTTCCTGATGTTAGACGGGGCAGGTGACCCGAATAGCGAGCAGTATCAACAAGCGGTGCAAACATTGTACGCCGTCATGTATACGATTAAAATGGGTTGCAAACAGGAAAAAGGCTACATGGACTTTGCCGTACCGCCGCTAGAGGGACTTTGGTGGTGTAAAGGCGATAGCTTCGACCTGTACAAGCGCGATAATTGGCTATGGACATCCATGATTCGCCTCCCCGATTTTGTCACAGATACCTTTTTTGACACTGCGATAGCGCTGGCGACACGCAAAAAACCAACTATATCCTTCACCAATGTACGCAAAGAAAGTTTCACAGAAGGTCTTTGCGTACAGATGATGCACATAGGACCGTACGCAACAGAACCCACAACAGTGGCAGATATGCACGCCTACATGGCGCAAAACGGATTGCAAGACGAAGTAGGGTTGGTACGTAAGCACCATGAAATCTACCTCAGTGACCCGCGAAAAGCACAACCCGAAAAGATGAAAACCATCCTAAGACATCCCGTAAGATAGTAAAAGCGCCACTGACAACCAACGTTTTCAGTGGCGCTTTTTGCAACAATATTATAACTTAAACGTATCTTTCAAGGCAACAATGCGATTAAACACGGGCTTTTCAGTGGTGCTATCTACATCTTTGCAAAAGTACCCATTGCGAACAAACTGAAATCGTTCGCCAACGGCGGCATCCTGCAACGCAGGCTCAATTTTCGCATTGTCGAACACTTGTAAGGAGTCGGGGTTAAGATAATCGCCGTAATTTTTGTCAGCAGGCATATCGCCAAGATTTTCTAACGTAAATAGATTATCAAAAAGGCGCAGTGTCGCGTCAACAGCGGCATCAGCAGACAGCCAGTGAATCGTGCCTTTCACCTTACGACCATCCGTCGGCATCCCGTTGCCCGTTTCCAAATCCGCGGTACAAATCAGCTCTTCAATACTGCCATCGCTTCGTTTCACAACTTCCGTGCAACGTATGATATACGCACCCATCAAACGCACTTCTCCATCTGGCTTCAAGCGGAAAAATTTGTTCGGCGCGTCCTCCATAAAATCAGCCGCATCAATCCATAAGCACTGTGAAAATGGCACAGCCCGTGTACCAGCATTGGCGTCTTCAGGATTGTTGGGCAGCGAAAACATTTCCGTTTTATCGGCAGGATAGTTGGCAATACGCACTTTTATCGGCTGATAGATGGCAACACGGCGCAAGGCGGTGCGTCCTAATTCCTCACGCATACAGTGTTCCAGCAACCGAATATCCACTAAACTGTAGTTTTTGGCAACACCAGCGCGTTGTATAAAGTCAAACAGTGCAGACGGCGTATAGCCGCGGCGGCGCAATCCCGACAACGTGGGCATACGTGGGTCATCCCAGCCAGATACGACCCCAGTCTCAACTAATTCGCGCAAATAACGTTTGCTCATCACAGTATGTGTCACATTCAAACGCGCAAATTCGTATTGGTGCGGCGGAAAATCAAACCCAATTTTCTGAACGACCCAATCATATAAAGGACGATGGTTTTCAAATTCAATGGAGCAAAGCGAGTGTGTAATACGTTCCAGCGCGTCTTGAATCGGGTGCGCATAATCGTACAGCGGATAAATGCACCATTTGTCCCCTTGTCGGTGATGATGCGCCCGCACAATACGATAAATAGCAGGGTCACGCATGTTCATATTAGGGGCAGACATATCAATTTTCGCGCGGAGTGTTTTCGCACCGTCAGGAAATTCGCCAGCACGCATACGTTCAAACAAATCACGATTTTCAGCAATAGAACGATTGCGATACGGGCTTTCTTTGCCAACCTGTGTCAACGTACCGCGGTGTTCTTTCATTTCTTCGGCCGTCAAATCACAGACAAAGGCATCGCCTTGGTCAATCAATTTCAATGCAAATTCATAGCATTTTTCAAAGTAATCAGAGCCATAAAAAATACCGCCGTTTGGTAAGCCACCAATGAGCCAGGAGAGATCTTCCTCAATGGAACGAACAAAACTGTCATCTTCCTTGACAGGATTTGTGTCGTCAAAACGCAGATTAAACGTACCATGATAGCGTTTTGCGGTAGACCAGTTAATCCAAATAGCTTTTGCAGAGCCGATGTGCAAGCAACCATTCGGCTCGGGAGGAAACCGCGTATGCACATGTGTATGCCGCCCGTTTTTTAAGTCGTCCTCGATAATGTCTATGATAAAATTTGTATTAGTGTCCAAAAAAGTCCCTCCAAAATATAATCGTGCAAGCGTTTACTGCCTATAGTATACCATAAATCAGCTGCGTAAGCAGCAAACAGCGTAGCTGTCAATCGCAACGCGATTTGATTTAGCCGTCACTATATGTAACGCCTCCTTGTGAGCATTACATATAGTATAGACTAAAGAAAGCATAAGGTCAATATTTAGGACTTGCAAATTTGGCAAAAATACTATATAATTCAAAAGATAATATAGAAACCACAAACTGAGGAGGGTTTTCACTATGGTAACAGCTAGTGAATTTCGTAACGGTATGACCTTTGAGCAAGACGGACAAGTCATGCAGGTTATAGAGTTCCAACATGTAAAACCAGGCAAGGGCGCGGCGTTTGTCCGTGTCAAAATGCGTAATGTCATCGGTGGGGGCGTCACTGAGCGCACATTTAATCCGAGCGATAAGTTTGAAAACGCCTACATCGAGCGTCGTGACATGGAGTACTTGTACAGTGACGGCGATTTGTATTACTTCATGGATAACGAAACGTTCGAGCAAACACCCATCAATCGTGACAAATTGGGTGACGCGTTCCGCTTCGTCAAAGAAAACATGACCTGTAAGGTGCTGTCTTACAAAAGCAACGTGTTCGGGCTAGAACCACCAACCTTTGTCGAAATGGAAATCACAGAAACAGAGCCAGGCGTGCGCGGCGATACAGCCACAAACGTCATGAAGCCTGCAACGCTCGAAACAGGCGCCATCATCAAAGTGCCGCTATTCATCAATATCGGCGATTTGATTCGCGTGGATACACGTACAGGCGAGTATCTTGAAAGAGCAAAGGGCTAATATGGATTACAGAAAGCAAATTGGATATCTAAAAGGGTTGCTTGCGGGGTTGGAAGTCGCCGAAAACGCGCCAGAAAACATGTTATTTCGCGCAATAGTAGACACATTAGATTCCTTTGCGGATGCCTTATCGGATACAAAAGAAGATATCGAAGAGCTTGAAGACGATTTGCAGGATATTTCGGATGAAATCGGCGAGCTTGAGAGTATTTCCGAAGATATCGAGCATTTAGAGGAACAGTTGGAGCATCTAAATGAAAGCATTTCCGAGCTTGGCAGCACGCTTTACAGCGAAGGGTCTGAGTCGCACATCCGTCCCCTGCTCTCTCGCCCGCTTCATATAGTGACAACAAAGTCGCCAGATGATGAAAGTGACGACGATGACGACGAAAACGATGATGACGACGACGACGACATGGACGATTCGCTGTCCATCGAAGATTTCCTCGAAGAGGGCGAAGAAGCGGATGATTGCATCATCTTAGTCACCTGCCCCCATTGCGGCAAACAAGTCACCGTCGATGACGATAACATCACAATAGAAGAAAAACCTATCAAGTGATAGCATCCCTATCAACTGATAGGCAACCAAATCATCAACACGATAGGGATGCAACATTTGTTGCATCCCTATTTCGATACATAGAAAGGACAAGCCAATGCCAAAGTTATACTTCCGTTATGGAACGATGAATAGTTCAAAATCAGCCAACGCACTTATGACACGCTTTAATTATATCGAACGTGGGCATACTGTACTATTGTTAAAATCCGCCGTGGATACCCGCGATGATGATCATATGCTCCATTCCCGTGTTGGGCTTAGTGCCGCCTGCAAAATTTTCTGTCCCCAAGATGATTTATTTGCGATTTATGAAAATGACCCCTGTGATTGTGTCATCATGGACGAAGCGCAGTTTGCAACGACAGCACATATAGACCAGCTCAAGCGAATTGTGGATGAAAAACAAGTCCCCGTGTTCTGTTATGGTTTGCGTTCAGATTTTCGCACCCAATTATTTGAGGGTAGCAAGCGACTTTTTGAGTTAGCGGACAGTATATCAGAGATAAAAAGCATTTGTGGTTGTGGCGAAAAAGCCAGTGTCAATGCGCGAATCGTGGATGGTAACGTAACGCGCGAGGGTGAAACCATCTTAATCGGCGGCAACGAGAGTTATCGTAGCATGTGCTATCGCTGTTGGACAAACGGCATCATGCGCTAACCAAACGTTACCCATTTCAAAATATCTTAGCTGCCGTCCATTCATAGCACAAATCCGATACACACATGATTATCTCATAAACAAGAGACATCCCCCTATCCCTATCAACTGATAGGGATAACATTTTGGAGGAATATATGCAAAAGGGTTCAACGCTTGTACCACGATGGATACTCCCCTGTTGCACCGCCCTCATACTGTTTGCGCTCCTAGTCCTATTTGGCTTTATCGCGGATATCACCGTCATGCTTCTCTTTTGCGTCATTGCGTTTTTAGCATCGCATATAGCGGCACGTCGTTTTGAAAACACAAAACACGTTTTACTGCTGTGCCTAGCAGTGCTGGTGGCATGTATCATCCGCGCCATATGTATGAATGCACAGACCCCCGACTATAACAATTTTCTACATCCATGGATGATGGAATTTAAGATAGGCGGCGGCTTTGCGGCATTGCAAACAACCACGAGCAACTATACATTGCCCTACTTGTACTATCTAGCCGCCATTTCGTACACAAATATGTACGACTTATATGCGATAAAGCTTCTATCGATTGTTTTTGAAATGTCAATAGTGGTGACATTAATCGACATTGTATTGCATCTCACAAAGCACCAAGGTAAGGCATTGCTCGTCGCCATATTGGCACTTTTTTGGCCAACATTTATACTTAACGCCGCCTATTGGGCGCAATGTGACGCCATTTTTTCTGCATTCTGTCTATTATCTCTATTATGCACGTTGCGCGGTAAACCAATTATGGCAGTCGTCTGGGCAACGTTAGCATTGGCGTTTAAGCTGCAAGCCATCTTCTTTTTACCCGTCTTTCTCGTCTTTCTTATAGCAAAACGTGTCAAACTGTGGCACGCCGTGTTTTTCCCGTTAGTCCTAGCCATAACAGCGATTCCGTCCCTGTTTTTCGGTTGGACACTCAAACGAGTAATCTCAATTTACACAGGCCAAGTTAATATCTATAGCGACTACCTAACCTTAAATGCGCCATCAGTTTTTGCCATGATACCCTATGCGCCCAAAGAACCATTTTTTACAATCGGACTGCTCGCAGGCACGTTATTTTTAGTACTATTATACGCCTTCACGCTGTGGAAACGAGCGCATATAACGGATGCGAATTTGGTACTCCTCACAGCCACAATCGCAATCGGATTACCGTGGTTATTACCAGCCATGCACGACCGTTATTTTTACTGGGGCGAGGTACTCATATTAGTGGTCGTCATGCGATTCCCGCGCCAATGGTATCTGGCACCCATCACGCTATATGCGTCATTGTCGGGATACTTTGCGTACTTGGTGGAGGGCGTATTGTCCGACAAACTATGGCCATCAGCCTTTGCGTTACTATGCGTCATCGTGATCATGATAAAATTGTTGTTAGAAGGAACAAAACGACATGAATATCCAAATCTTCGGCAAATCAAAATGCTTTGATACGAAAAAAGCAGAGCGGTATTTCAAGGAAAGGCATATCAAAGTCCAAACCATCGACCTGCTAAAATTTGGAATGAGCATGGGCGAGTACAAAAGCATCAAATCAGCCGTGGGTGGATTACAAGCATTGTTGGATACAGAATCGAAAGCGTATCAAGATTGCTTTATCGCCCACTTAGCCTCCGACGAAGCCATTGAAGAAAAAATGGCAGAAAATTTGAACCTGTTCAAAACCCCGATCGTACGAAACGGGCGACAAGCAACAGTCGGGTTTCAACCTGAAATCTGGAAAACATGGACATAATCAAAAACAAAGACAGCAGCGGCACCCTCATGGTGTTGCTGCTGTCTTTATACTAATTTCAAATAAAAACACATCATGTTTTTATCACGCGCGCAGCGCGTGTGGCGCCAAGGGTCGCTGAAATGTCGTCAATACTAATCCCTTGCGGCTTCACCGCAAGGGATTAGTATTACTATGTACCGATGGTAAAAACGTCCTACGCGCAATGGTCACGCTATGGCAATTCACACGAAGTCACAGGGCAAACCAACCCATTTGCTTTGTATCAGATTTCGTATTATGTCTACTTATCCACGTTATCCACCAAGTTTTCCACTACACGAAATGCGTGAATTGCCATTTGGTGTCCATAATTAATCAAAAAGAAACGTTGTCAGAGAGTTATGAACGTTATCCACAGAGTTATCCACAACAGGTATGACTAGCAACGCGCCGTTTTCAAGGTTTTTCACTTTGTCGGGTGATGCTGAAAAATGATATTTTGTAACAGTTGATAGGGTCAAATTGGTTTACATAATAGCTCATGTGCGCCACAGGTTGCCCGCGCATTGTGTGACAAGCACCCCTTGACACCACTTTGAAATTCGTAAAAGCCTTGCGCCCCAATCATCGCAGCGTTATCACCGCAGAGCGACGGAGACGGCATGTATAGCGTGTAGTTCGATGTAATGGCTTCTTGTAAACTTTTACGTAACCAAGCATTCGCGGCAACGCCGCCTGCAAGTACAATCTGCGATACGCCCGTTTGTGCTGCCGCCATGAGAACACGCGGTATGAGGGTATCGCAAACTGCTTGCGAAAACGAGGCAGCCAAGTCGGGAATCGACAATGTCTGTCCCCGTTGCGACGCCGTGTGTATCACATTAATCACATGCGTTTTCAGCCCCGAAAAGGACATATCAAGCGGCGCCCCATCCACTTTGGAGCGTGGCAACGTAAACGCGGTGGGATTGCCCGAAACAGCCAGCTTGTCCAAAAGAGGTCCCCCGGGGTAGCCTAATCCCAAAACGCGTGCTACTTTGTCAAAACACTCTCCAGCGGCATCGTCGCGCGTCACCCCTATCGTTTGATAGGTTGTGTAATCCAACACATGTAAAATAGAACTATGCCCCCCCGACACCACAAGGGCGACAAAGGGAGGCTCAAGTGTTGGTTGTTCTAAATAGTTCGACGCCACATGCCCCCGAATATGATGCACAGGAATAAAAGGCACGCCCAACGTATATGCCGCCGTCTTGGCAAAATTCAATCCCACCAATAATGCCCCAATCAAACCGGGGGCAGCAGTACAGGCGACAGCATGTATGTCCGATTTCTGCAAACCAGCCGCGGCGAGCGCTTGTTCGGTCAATGAAAAAATGCACTCAACGTGTTGGCGAGACGCAATTTCGGGCACAACACCGCCATACAAGGCGTGCAGTGTCGTTTGTGATGCCACAATGCTCGACAAAACCTTGCGTCCATCCTGAAC
Organism: Oscillospiraceae bacterium; assembly: GCA_031554075.1. Taxonomy (GTDB): domain Bacteria; phylum Bacillota; class Clostridia; order Oscillospirales; family UBA929; genus WRMG01. The sequence goes on from JAVBKJ010000070.1 coordinate 9,034, forward strand.
GACAGCAACGGCGGTTTCGTCGCAGGACGACTCAAAAGCTAGAATATTCATAGATCCTCCATCGGAAAAAATAATGTCATCAGTAGAGCGGCTTCTTTGGGTAATTCGTAGTAATCTGGACGCACACCGCAGCGCAAAAACCCAAACTGTTCATATAAACGAATAGCGGCGTTGTTGCCCTCTCTCACTTCAAGTGTCAAAAACGCCAACGTATGTTCCTTGGCAAACGCCACCAAGGTAGACATGAGGGCAGCACCAATACCCTTACGGCGCGCCTCGGGATCTACCGCCACATTCGTGATGTGACCCTCCTCCAAAATGACGTTCAAACCCGCATAGCCCACCAAGCAACCGTCAACAACCGCCCCCCAGTAATAGGCATAAGGCTGACGTAATTCCTGTGTAATCAAGTTTTCAGACCAAGGGGTTGAAAAACAGGTCACCTCAAGGGTGACCATGTCAGGGATATGTGACTGCTCCAAACGAATTATCTCAATGTCCACGTTTGAGAATCGCCTCCACAGCTTGTTTAATGTCCAGTGCCGTCGCTCTATAGTCCTCAATTGTGCCGCCAAACGGGTCGTTTATGTCTTTTGTGCTGCAAAGAAGTTTGATTTTATTTTGATAACGAGGAAACATAAGCCCCAACACATCCTTGTGGGCAGCCGTCATACAATAAACGACCTCCGCACCGCCCAACACAAGTTCGTTAATGGGCTTGGCGCAGTGCGCTGAAATATCCGCACCGTATTCCTTTGCCGCGAGAATCGCCTCATCAGTGGCGGCGTCAGGCGAAAAAACGGATAACCCAGCCGACATGGCACGCAATTCCGACTTTACAGCGGCGGCCATCGTATTCAAAATACCTTCCGCCATAGGGCTTCGACAGGTATTGCCAGTGCAAACAAATAAAATAATCATAGGAACCTCCCTGCTATTTTGCGGCAAGCCAGTTGGGACCAATACCACCTTCAGCGACCAAACTGGGATTAAGGGGAAACACTTGCTCCATCTCTTGTTTTACAATTGCCAGTACATGAGCGGACTCTTGTTCAGGACATTCAACAATCAACTCGTCATGTACCTGCAAAATCAAACGTGCCTGCAACCCTTCTTTTTGTAACCGCTGATGTACAGCAATCATAGCCAGCTTGATGATATCCGCCGCCGTACCTTGAATGGGCGTATTAAGCGCGGCACGTTCCCCAAACGAACGTGTATTGTGATTAGCAGCGTGTAATTCTGGCAAAAATCGTCTACGTCCCAGCATTGTTGTGACAAATCCGTCAATTTTTGCTTGCGTAACAACCTGCTCCATATAATGACGCACCCCAGCAAAATTGTCAAGATAGTTTTGTATATATGCTTTGGCTTGCGCACGGGTGACCCCAATATCCTGCGCCAACGAGAAATCCGAAATGCCAAACACAATGCCAAAATTGACAGCTTTCGCATTGCGACGCATCTGCGGTGTAACGTCTGACAACGGCACATGAAACACCTGAGAAGCCGTAATAGAGTGAATATCCGCGCCAATGCGAAACGCACTCTGCATATTTGTGTCTCGCGCAATGTGTGCCAAAACGCGCAACTCAATTTGCGAATAATCACAATCCACCAACACCCAATCGGGATGTGTCGGCAAAAACATGCGGCGCAGTTCAGAGCCAGACGCACGACGGATAGGTATATTTTGCAAATTTGGCTCCGAGGACGATAACCGTCCTGTCGCCGTCGCCGTCATCTGGAAGGTGGTATGCACACGACCATCCCCACCGCTCACCGCCAGTAACCCATCCACATCAGTGGATTTCAGCTTGCAAAGTTCGCGATACTGCAAAATGGGCGGAATAATATCATGCTGTAGCCCTTCAAGCACTTCCGCATTCACAGAAAACCCAGTCTTGGTTTTTTTAGCCGTTGGTAGCCCCAGTTCCTCAAAAAGCACCGTCCCCAACTGTTTCGGCGATTGTATATTAAAAGCATGTCCTGCAAACGCATGAATTGTCGCCTCAAGCGAAGCAATTTCCTGCGATAACTTACCACCAAAAGCTGATAAAGCAGCCGTATCAACGCGAAAACCGACATTCTCCATATCCGCTAACACGTTACACAACGGCAGTTCTATGTCACGTAGCACAGATAACAGTGACGCCTTTGTCAACGTATCTGTGTAAATATCTGACAAACATGCAATCACAGCCGCCTGCATACCAAGAATCTGTAAGGCTTCCTCCGTGACCATACCAAACATACTCTCCAATTTGGGCATCGGTGGCAACGTAAAACCAAGTTCTTCTTGCGCCAGCGTCTCCAAATAGTACTGTCCATGCACAGGGTTTAGCAAATAGGCGGCCAACGCCGTATCCATCGTAATATTCGTAACGCGCCATTTACGCAACAATTGCTTAATATGATGCCCCGCCTTGGGCGACTCATTCGAAAATAACCTCGACAAACAAGCCTCGACACCATCCTGTTGCAATTGCAACACAAATACCGTGTCGCCCAAACAGATGCCAACGGCAGTGCCGTCTGGCAACATGGCTATCGACATTACCCCAGAAAATTGTGCCGCCGCATTTTCCAATGCCACAATATCATCTGCATTATTGACAACAGTGACAGGCGGCAACGCGAAAGTTTGCTTTGTCGCAATGGCATTCTCAGACGTAGCAAGCGTCCCACTATTTATATCCGTTGCATTTGCAACATTAGCAATAACGCTATCTAATTTCTGCCGTAACTTTTTGAAGGCAAGTCGGTCGTAAAAAGCGCCCAACGCCTGAGCTTCTGGCGAGGTCAAACGGATCTCTTCAAACGACACCACCAGCGGCGTGTCAAATGTAATCCGAGCCAAAGAACGGCTCAGATACGCGGAGTCTTTCCCCTCCGTCAATTTCTTCACAACGCCAGCCTTTAGATCAGTTGTATTATATTCTTGATACAGTGTATCAAGGTCGCCAAAACGGTGCATGAGATCAAGGGCGGTTTTCTCTCCCACCCCTGGTACGCCGGGAATATTGTCAGACGCATCCCCCATCAACGCCTTCAAGTCGATTAATTGCGCAGGTGTTAAACCATACTTTTCTTGAATAGCAGCAATATCCATACAAGTTGTCTCAGTTTTCCCCATCCGTGAGGAAATGTGCAATACCTGCGTGGATTCCGTAATCAATTGAAATGCGTCACGGTCACCAGTCACAATGCGACATTGGTGTCCGTTAGTAGCACAAAGATGGCTGATATGTCCTAATAGATCATCTGCCTCAAAGCCTTCATGTGAAAAACAAGGAATGTTGCAAAGTGATAAATATTCGCGCAAAAGCGGAAACTGCACAGCCAGCTCCTCTGGCATAGGGCGGCGTCCCGCCTTGTATTGGTCATATTCTTTGTGCCGAAATGTTGGTGCTTTCACATCAAACATGACACAAAGTCCGTCAGGCTGCTCATCGGCAACAAGCTTATTTAGTATACTAATGAAGCCATACAATCCATTGGTAGGCGTACCATCGGGGGCGTTCAGCGGCCCGACACCGTAAAAAGCACGGTTTAAGATGCTATTGCCGTCAATGGCTACAATTTTCATGCTTTTCTCCACTTCATGCCTTGCGCCGTATCTTCAATCAAAATGCCTTGTGCTTTTAGCTCATCGCGAATGCGGTCAGAGGCAGCCCAATCTTTGTTAGCACGCGCCACACGGCGCGCTTCTACCATCGCTTCGACATCTGCTTCGAGAGAAACGGTTTCCACAACAGGTGTCGCTTCCAAACCAAGGCTCAAAATGCTATCACATGCTAAAATCAAATCATAAATATATTGCGATTTGGCAGGCAAACGTGCCATATTCCACAAAAAACCCAGCGCTTTCGGTGCATTTAAGTCGTCATTCACAGCTTCGGCAAATTGCGTACGTAGTAAATCAGCTTCCGTATGGCAAGCCTCATCAGTTCCATTTTTGTGAGCAAACACTGCCGCATGAAGACGGTCATACGAGGTTTTCGCGCCAGCCATAGCATCCCAAGTGAAGTTCAATTTATTGCGGTAATGGGCATTCAAGCAGAAGTAACGAAAATGCAACGGTGAAAAGCCGCGTTCTTGCAAATCAGCTAGCCGATACGCATTCCCTAAACTTTTTGACATTTTACCGCCATTTACCATCATAAATTCGCCGTGCATCCAGTATTTCACCCACTGATGCCCCAAACGACTTTCCGACTGCGCAATCTCATTCTCATGGTGAACAGGAATATGGTCAACCCCACCCGTGTGAATATCAAATGCGTCGCCCAAGTACTTTTCAGCCATCGTGGAGCATTCAATATGCCAGCCAGGAAAACCCTGTCCCCAGGGCGACGGCCACTGCATAATATGCTCTGGTGGTGCTTTTTTCCAAAGGGCAAAGTCAGCAGGATTGTGTTTTTCTGTGTTGACAGCCACACGTGCGCCTGCTTGTTGTTCTTCCAAATCCAAACGAGATAATTTTCCATATCCCTCAAACTTGGCACTGTCAAAATAAATGCCGTCACTGGTTTCATACGCAACACCGCGATTCACCAAATCCTCAACAAATGCAATCATTTCGGTAATATGGTCAGTGGCATAGACAATGATTTCTGGCGTCTGAATGTGTAGTGCTTGCAAATCAGACATAAAAACTTCCGTGTAAAATTTCGCAATTTCATAGGGCGATTTTTGTTGCAAACGCGCACTTTTGTTAAGCTTGTCCTCACCATCATCCATGTCTGACACTAAATGTCCCACATCCGTAATGTTCATAACATGTTTCAGGTTATAATTATTAAATTGCAACACTTTACGCAATAAATCCATAAAGACATACGTACGCATATTGCCAATATGGGCGTACTGATACACAGTAGGTCCACAGGAATAAATGCGTACAATGTCCTCTAATGGCTGAAATTCCTCTTTTTCGCGTGATAATGTATTATAAACTCTCATTTGTTGCCCTCCAGTTCTTGGATTCTTTTTTCCAAACGTTCAATCGCAATCTGCATTTTGCAAAGTTCTTGAGCAACAGGGTCAGGCACATGCACCTGATCCATAGCAACACGTTGTCCCCCCACTTTGACCACACGAGCAGGTACGCCCACCGCGGTAGCATCCGCAGGAACAGCCTCCAAAACAACAGCACCAGCCGCAATTTTGGCATCGTCCCCCACCGTAAAAGGTCCCAAAACTCTAGCGCCAGACCCAATAATGACGCGATTCCCAATGGTCGGGTGTCGCTTGCCCGTCTCTTTGCCAGTACCGCCCAATGTCACCCCTTGATAGATGGTAACATTATCCCCAATTTCAGACGTTTCACCAATCACAACCCCAGACCCATGGTCAATAAGCAAACCCTTCCCGATTTTCGCCGCAGGGTGAATTTCAACGCCAGTGAAAAAACGGGACAACTGCGAAACAGCGCGCGCCAAAAATAAACAACGATGCGTATGCAGCCAATGTGCTACACGATGATTGATAACGGCGTGTAGCCCAGGATACAACAAAAGCACCTCAAGCCCCGAACGTGCCGCAGGGTCGCGGGTGCGAATGGCATGTATGTCATAGCGCAAATTCTTAAACATATGAATACCTCAGTTAACGAATGGTCGCCAATCGAAGCGACCTTAAGACAGTATATGCAGACGCCGTCACTTTGCCTTTAACAAGTGACGGTGCGCCCAAAGATAATCAATGCCAGCCCAAACAGTGATGATTACCATCACCCATGACAGCACAAAATTTACAGATACACCCATAATAGGCAACAAACCTAGCGGTGTCAGCATAACCAAAATACACACAATTTGTGTGAATGTTTTAATTTTACCAGACAACGCCGCAGCAATCACGACACCAGCATCAACCGCGACCAAGCGTAACGAGGTCACAATAAATTCGCGTGCTAAAATAATCATGACAGCCCAATCTGGCATAATGCCCTGCGCGACAAAAATGATTAGCGCAGATGTGACCAACAACTTATCGGCAAGCGGGTCAACAAATTTGCCAAATGTCGTCACTTGATTGTAGTGTCGAGCCACGTATCCATCAATGCCGTCTGTCAAACTTGCCACTGCAAAAATTAACAGCGGCACCCAAAACGGTATCGTATCTGTCATGGTCAGCATAAAAACAGGTATCATGAGAATACGAATCATGGTAATCGTGTTGGCAGTGTTCATTGCATTTCTCCCCACATATCGCCGTCAACGGTTTCCGTAATGAGAACATTTACAAATTCTCCTGCTGTTACTTTGCCCTTCGGAGCAGAAAAGAATACTTTGCCATCCACTTCGGGCGCATCAAAAACAGAGCGTCCATAATAGCATTCCGCCACTTTATCATAGCCCTCACAAAGGATTTCAAGCGTTTCCTCTAAATATCCTTCGTTAAAATCATCCATGACATCACTTTGTAATGCCTCAACAATTTCGCGGCGGTGAGATTTTACATCCTCCTCCACTTGATGAGACATAACAGCGGCAGGTGTCCCTTCCTCGGGTGAGTACTCAAACACGCCAGCACGTTCCCAACGTGTGCGACGTAAAAAGTCACATAATTCCTCAAACGCTTCCTCAGTTTCGCCGGGTAATCCGACAATCACAGACGTGCGTAACACAGCATCGGGCATCTTTGCGCGAATCCGTTCAACCAACGTTTCCAGTTGCGCACGTGTGCCGCGACGCCCCATCGACTGCAAAATCGCATCATTACAGTGCTGAATGGGAATATCCAAATAATGGACACACTTCGGTTGCGCCGCCATCGTATCCAACAATTCGTCAGTCACTTCATGGGGATACAAGTAGTGCAAACGAAGCCAGTGCAACGCTGGAATGGCACACAGTTTGTTGATTAATTGCGGCAAAACACGTTCTCCATAGAGATCAAGCCCATACCGTGTTGTATCTTGCGCGACCAAAATAAGTTCACGAACACCTTGTGCCACAAGCGTTTCCGCTTCTTTCACAAGGGACTCCATTGACCGACTGCGAAATTTACCGCGAAGTGAGGGAATACAGCAATAGGCACAATGATTGTCGCAGCCTTCCGCAACTTTCAAGTACGCAAAGAAATTCGGCGTCCCTAACACACGTGCCGTTTCAGTGACAGGCGCGTCAATACTATCAAAGTAGGCAGGACGTTCGCCCTTAACCGCTTTGTCAAGTGCTTCCACGATCATATCATAACTGCCACAGCCGACAACACCATCGACTTCGTGCATTTCGGTCAAAATCTCGTCTCTGTGCCGTTGCGCCATACAGCCAGCAACAAGTATCGTTTTGAGGATACCAAGTGGCTTTTTAAGTCCCAATTCGATAATCGTCTCGACCGCTTCGGCGCGCGCACTTTCTAAAAATCCGCAAGTGTTGACGACAACAGCTTCTGCATGGTCAACATTGGGACATAATTCATACCCTGCTTGTTGTAATAAAAACATCATCTGTTCGCTATTTACTAAGTTTTTGGAACACCCTAAAGAAATAAGCGCGACACGCACAGTTTAGTCCTCCTCATTCATCTTCCACATCTGCCTCAGCGCGGCTGAGTGCGTCGCGGATATCTTCCCATAAAAAACCCTTGCGTTGCAACGAGGCAACCAAGCGTCGTTTGCTAGCAACATCGAGTGGCGCACGCCGAATCGCAACCGCAACAAGCCTATCAATGCGTTGCGCGGGATCTTCTAACGCTTCTAACGCCTCATCCGCAACCTCGCGGTCAACCCCTCGTTGGGTCAATTCTTGCTGAATGCGTCTCGACCCATACCCCTTTTTTTGATAATGGCTCACGAGCGTCGCGGCGTAAGCCGCATCGTCGAGAAACCCCATTTCCAAAAACAAAGCAATCGTTTCTTCAATCTCATTCGGGTCAAAATCACGTTCTTCTAGTTTGGCATACAGTTCAGCAACAGCGTAAGGGCGCACCGATAATATCGCGGCGGCAACTTCCTTAACACTGCGCTCCTCTGGTTTATTCTTCCTCATCATCTACAGTAACAGCGACCGCCTTGCCAGACTTAGAAGCCTTAGCGGTGGCGGCAGCCTCAGCAATGGCGGCTTTTGAACCTTTTTTAGGTTTACCACTCATCTTTAACTTATCCGCATCCTGACGAATCAGTGCCTCTAGTTTCGCGGCTTGTTCGGGATTGTCCTTAAAATACTGCTTGGCATTGTCACGACCCTGACCCAAACGAATGTCGCCCATCGAAAACCACGCACCACTTTTTTGAACATGGTCAAGCTGACAGCCCAAGTCAACCAGCTCACCAAAAAACGAAATACCCTCGCCATACATAATATCAAATTCAGCCTCACGGAAGGGAGGTGCCATTTTGTTTTTCACCATACGGCATTTCGTGCGATTGCCAACAGATTCAACGCCGACTTTAATTGTTTCAATACGGCGAACGTCCACACGAACAGACGCATAAAACTTCAAAGCGCGACCACCAGTGGTCACTTCGGGACTGCCGTATGTAACGCCAACTTTTTCACGTAACTGATTGATAAAGATTGCAACAGTGTTGGTTTTAGAGATAGTACCTGCCAGCTTGCGCAATGCTTGCGACATCAATCGCGCGTGCAAACCAACGAAACTATCGCCCATTTCACCTTCAATCTCCGCGCGCGGCACAAGGGCAGCAACAGAGTCAATAACCAAAACCTCAATCGCATTACTACGAACGAGTGCTTCAGCAATTTCCAACGCCTGCTCCCCAGTATCAGGTTGCGCCACAAGTAGGCTATCAATATCGACACCTAGCGCTTGGGCATAGTTGGGGTCAAGTGCGTGTTCCGCATCAATAAAGGCGGCCTCACCGCCAAGTTTTTGCGCCTCTGCAATAATATGCAGAGCAAGTGTGGTTTTACCACAGGATTCTGGCCCAAAAATCTCAATAATGCGCCCTTTGGGCATACCGCCCACGCCGAGTGCCACGTCGAGGCCAATTGAACCAGTGGGAATGACACTCACCTTAATATCGGGTTTTGTGCCCAAACGCATCACAGAACCCTTGCCATACGCTTTTTCAATCTGCTCTAACGCAGTATCTAAAGCTCTTTTTTTGCTATCCATAGAACGCCAACTTTCTTCTCTGTTTTATGGTCACTGTGGAGAAACTACGAGAACGCGCTCCACATTATTCGTGTCTTGTATAATTGTCACAATATCAAAATCCGCTTGCGCGAAAATAGTAGCCACCGTGTTTGCTTGACCAATGCCAAGCTCTAACAAAAGTTTCCCATGCGGCTTGAGAGCAGGTTTCCACGTTTTCGCAAGCTGTCTGTAAAAAAGCAATCCATCCGCACCTGCCTCCAAGGCAGAACGCGGTTCACGCAGAACAGATGCCTCTAACGCTAAATAATCCTCCGTGGGGATATAGGGGGGGTTGCACAAAATCAAGTCAAACTGTCCCAGATTACTAGAAAATCCGTCCATGAGGTCATAATTAACACAGGAAACGCGCGACAATAGATTGTGTTGTCGCGTGTTTTGCTTGGCAACCTTTAGCGCCGCTTCAGAATTGTCAATCATAACAACACGTGCGCTTGGTAAAGCAGTCGCCATGGCCAATCCAATACAACCACTCCCGCAACATAAATCTAACACGCGGCAACCCTCAACGGCAGATGGCAACGCAGTGTCAACTAATATTTCAGTATCAACGCGCGGCACTAGCACATCGGGCGTAATGAGAAGTGATAAACCCATAAAATCCCATTCACCAATAATGTACGCAAGCGGCTCACCGCCAAGACGTCGCGCCAACAATGTATTAACGCGCTCTTGAATATCATCAGAAGTATACAATTGTGCATCGCGAATCAATTCTTCAAAGGATTTGCCAGTAACAAACATCATTAAATACTTGGCTTCTAATGCGGCGGTGCGTTCCCCTAAAAACCGTAGAGCGGAACGCGCCGTCGTGTGTAAACTATGATACGTTTCGGTCAAGCAGGCACCATTTCTCCGACGATAAAAATTTCAAAATAAGCACTTATTTTCTCGTCGGAGAAGAATAAGTCTCAACAAAAATGACAGTTTTAGAACAAATTTATTTCCACTCGTCCGCGCCTTTTTGGGCGGGCAACACGAGTGTGAGAGCCTCAATACCCACTTCGATCATACTGTCGTCAGGCTCACGCGTGGTCAAATTCTGCAACCAAAGTCCAGGCGCACGAATGATACGGCTTATGATATGGTCGGTGCGTCCCAAGTAACGGTTTATTTCGTAGCTAATGCCAACAACGATGGGCAACAGTAGCAACTTTAGCCCCACGCGAATAAACAAATTCGGGCTAGGAACCCACATAAACACGAGTACCCCTACAATAAATACCATCAACAAAAAGCTAGTGCCGCAACGTGGGTGCATTCTGGTGTGACGGCGCACATTGTCAACAGTAAGTTCTTCCCCTGCCTCATAGCAATGAATAGTCTTATGTTCCGCCCCATGGTAAGCAAACACGCGCTTCATATCAGACATGCGCGAAATCAAAATCAAATAGCATAAGAAAATAAAAATGCGAAAGATACCCTCAACGGCCGCACGCCAGCCGCCCAAGTGCCATTGGGTGTCAATCAGACCAGCAAGCCACGTGGGCAACACAACAAATAGCCCCATTGCCAAAGCAACCCCGAGCACCATCGCAAACGCGGTGACAAACTTTTGTACCCCCGCATTACCAAATTTTTCAGTGAGCCACTTGTCAAATTTCGACTCAGTTTCTTCCAGAGGAATAGCATCCGCCGAAAAATTAAGCGCCTCCATGGACTCTTTCATGGAATCAATAAAATTAAAAATCCCACGAATAAAGGGAAATCCTAAAATTTTATGTTTCTGAGATGGCGGGGTAAGTGTTTTTTCCTTAACAACAAAGCCGTCTGCGCCGCGAACAACACAGGCAAGTTTTTCAGGACCGCGCATCATAATGCCCTCAATCAGAGCCGAACCACCTATGGTTGTTTTGAATTTCTTATCCGTTTCAATCATCCTTTTTATATCATCAATACGAGTATTCATTCAATTATAGCAGAAAATTGTGAACAATTCAAGTCTCCTCAGTCACTTCTTGCACAAGATATAGACGTGAAGAGGAATCCAATAACAACCGCGTCTGTTGGTCGTACCCCGCGCCAGCGCTGCTTTGCTTCGGCTTAAAGCCTGCATACATCAAAATATCGCCATACGCAACGAATTGTTGCGCTTCTGTTTGTAAATTCATCACTCGATTTAGCGTCTTGTGGGCGACCCCGTCAATTTTAATATTCTTTGGTACAAAACGGTAAATGAGCGACCCGAACACCCGCAACGGCAAAGGGTGACGCATAGCCGTCACACGATAAAGCGCGTCAGGCTTCAACCCTGCCATGCGAATACAGTCAGGCGGCATTTGCGGCGTCACACGGTCTACAAAAAAGCCGACAATTGACGTACTTTGGTTCTCAGAAACAACCTGCCAAATCGTTTTGTCATTCGTAGACAGCCGATAAAACCGCCCATATTGAAACACCTCACGGTATTGTTGATAAAAGCGAACTTGCGCCGTCACCTGTTTTCGTTCCTCATTGGTTAGCGCAGTAACGTCGAGCTCATACCCAAGCACCCCAAACGCCGCCACATGAAACCTGTCCTGTAACGGAATCTGGCGCAAGGTTTGATGACAGGGACTATCGCTAACATGCGCCGTGAAGCACGACAGCGGATACGCAAGTGTCGCCGCGGATTGCATCCGCAGCCGTTCACGCGCATCGGTGCAGTCAGATAGCCAAATTTGCGGCATAAACGACAGCATACCCAAATCAAAACGATTACCGCCAGAGGCACAACCCTCCCATAAAACGTCAGGAAAACGGTTCGTTAAAACGGTCAACACTTCGTAAAGCCCCAATACATACCGATGATAAAACCCTTGTGGCGCAGTCACATCCGTCAGCGGACGGTTGCAATCCCACTTAACATAGGTAATGGGTGCCTCGGTCAATAACGTCGTCAACACATCAATCATATAGGTGCGCACCTCTTGTTGCGTGAGGTCAAGTACCAGTTGATTACGACCAAAGGACGGCTTTCGCCCAAGCGATTGAATCACCCACGTTGGGTGCGCGCGGTAAAGGTCAGAATCTGTCGAAATCATCTCTGGTTCGACCCAAATACCAAGCGGCATGTCCTTCATACGTGTCGCCAAGCCAGAAAGTCCGTGTGGTAACTTTTTGTGGTTGACCGTCCAATCCCCCAAACTGGAGGTGTCGTCATGCCGCTTGCCAAACCAACCATCATCCACAACGAAAAGTTCAATCCCAAGTGTTGCCGCCGTTTGTGATAACGAGATAGCGCGCGCTTCCGACACTTGGAAGTACTGCGCCTCCCAGCTATTCAACAAAACAGGTCGTGGCGCATACCGAAAATGGGCAGGTAGTACAGATTCATTCACAAAATCATGCCAATGATGTGACAAGCCTGTAAAGCCAGAATGGCTTACACTAAGTGCAGCCTCTGGTGCGTCAAATCGTTCCCCTGTAGCTAATGTTAATGGCAATGTGCTAGGATGTAGCCCATGAAACAGGCGCACAAACCCAAGCGGCGATACTTGCACGCCCGCTTGAAAATTCCCCGAGTACAACAAATTCACACCATAACAAACGCCACTCTGCTCTGTGCAATGCGGTTCATGCAAACATATATACGGGTTCGCACGGTTAGAACTAAGCCCCGTTAGGGATTCCACTGTCATAGTTCCTGCTGTCACTGGTTGCGTGTGGCGGTTTAGTTCTTGCCCCCAAGTCCCCGTCAAGGTGGTAAGACAGTAATCAGAAGGCATAAAATCCACCATAACACTGTAAAGTGAATTTACTTGCAAGTCGGAATTTCCAGTATTCACAAGCGCACACCGTCGTGTAATCACATCGGATTCTTCGTAAACGGTGTAGTACAGCAATAGTTGCGCGCCAATGACTGCGTCTTGCAATGTCACAACAAGCGTGGGCGCGTTCTGCGCGAGCGGCAGCCAACCAGCGGATGGCTTTGGTACAATTTCCGAGGAAATATAACGAAAATCTGTGGTGAGCAAGCTGTTACCTTGGGTCATCATAATAGCAGGATGTCGAAAATCACCTTTGCCAAACCCCGAAAACTCAAGCGGTAACACATCCAACGAAAATTCAGGTGTGGTGTCGTAAGCAACCGTAGTTCCATAGGCATGTGTTAGTTTCGACCGCAATGCCAGATTGCGTGTTTGCGTTGTGACACGTCGTCCATAGTACAAATGCTCCAAATGCCCTGTCGGCAACACGCGAAAGAGATAGCTTGTCTCCTTTGTGTGCAGATGAAATTCACCATGCTCCGTTTTCGTAATCACAACACCACTCCCTTTCAAACCGCTACGGCAATCGTCTTGTTTTGGCAATTAATCCGTATAATTTGCCGCTAGGGCGCAAACGGCGTTCTTGCGTCTCGTAATCTATCGCAACAAGACCAAAACACGCGCTTTCACCCTCTAACCATTCAAAATTATCCGTTAATGTCCAGTGATAATAACGACGTACATCAACGCCATCTTTCACCAATTGCGACACTTGTCGTAAGTGTTCGATAAGATAGTTCGCACGCAAGCTATCTTGCTTGTCACACACACCATTTTCTGTAATGTAAATCGGCAGCTTGTACTTTCCAAAGTACTCCTTACATAGCGAATACAAGCCCTTAGGATAGATT
>JAVBKJ010000113.1:0-23695 GCA_031554075.1 Oscillospiraceae bacterium
ACCAATGATAGCGAATTTGTTTTTCTTTTGCTTCTTTTCTTTTTGTCGAAAAAGAAAAGAAGGGTTGACAGGGGCGGTACTGTTTGTTATAATGAGCAAAATTGTATTGTTTTGTAGCGATGACGGAGAATGTTAGCACACAACCTTTATAGAGAGCCGCTGGTTGGTGGAAAGCGGTAAGGGGGTTGCTAATTCTCGCTCCTGAGTGATTGTAAAAGCTTGCGCCGCAAGCTAGTAAGCCCTGCTTGGGTGACTAACAGGGGAACAAGGGTGGTACCGCGTTTTTGAACAGACGCCCCTTGAAGGACAACCTTCAAGGGGCTTTTTTTGTAATTCTGAAACGCGTTAGGAGGTAATCCCCAATGAAACCTGAATTTTTACATGCGACAATCGGTGACTGGCTCGATAACATGGCAGCCACGTATCCCGACCACGACGCGCTTTGCTACCCTGACCGCGGCTTGCGTCTTTCCTATCGTCAACTTAACGAAAAGTCGCGCGATACCGCCAAGGGTCTTCTTGCAGCTGGTATCACTAAGGGCGACCATGTTGCCATCTGGGCTACCAATTACCCCGAGTGGGTCTATACCCTGTTTGGCTGCGCAAAAATCGGCGCGATATTAGTCACTGTTAATACAAACTATAAAATTTTTGAGCTTGAGTACCTGCTTCGTCAGTCCGATGCGCGTATGCTCATCTTTTCTGACGGCATTAAGAATTTAGATTACTTACCCATCTTGCAGGAACTGTTGCCAGAGCTGCACACGATGCCAGCGGCGGCGTTTACAGCCGCTCGTTTGCCTCTGTTGCGGCGTGTCATCCATCTGCCCAAAAACGGTAGTACAGCGGATGAACCCGCCATTGCCCCCTTTGCCGCCATGGTGGCAGACGGCAATCGTATCACAGACGACATGCTAAACACGGTGCAAGCGTCACTCAACGAACACGAAGTCATTAACATTCAGTACACGTCTGGAACCACAGGGTTTCCCAAGGGCGTCATGCTAACCCACTTTAACATTCTCAATAACGGTTACTTCATCGGCGAAAACATGAAGTTTACTCATAATGACAGGTTGTGCATCCCTGTCCCCTTCTTCCACTGCTTCGGCTTGGTGCTGGCGATTATGGCTAGCATTACCCACGGGGCGACCATGGTGCCTGTCGAAACTTACAGCCCGCACGAGGTGCTAAAGGCCATACAGGCGGAAAAATGTACCGCTGTTCACGGCGTGCCCACCATGTTTATTTTTATTCTTGACCACCCAGAGTTTGCAAACTTCGACGTGACCTCCCTCCGTACAGGGATAATGGCAGGGTCAACCTGTCCTGAAGAGGTCATGCGCCGTGTGCTAACACAGATGAATATGAGCGAAGTCGTTATCACCTATGGGCAAACAGAGTGTAGTCCCGGTATGACGATGTCGCAAACAGACGACCCCTTAGAGCTTCGCGTGTCCACAGTGGGACGTCTACTCCCCCACGCCGAGGGCAAGGTGGTAGACCCCGAAACAGGCGACATCTGCCCCGCTGGTGTCCCCGGCGAAATCTGCACGCGCGGCTACCATCTGATGAAGGGCTACTACAACATGCCCGAAGCCACCGCCGCCGCCATCGACAGCGACGGTTGGTTACACACAGGTGATATCGGCACTTGCACCGAAGACGGCTACTACAGCATCACAGGGCGCATACGCGATATGATTATCCGCGGCGGCGAGAATATCTACCCCCGTGAGATAGAAGAATTGATGTATCGCCACCCTGCGGTGAGCGATGTGCAAGTCGTTGGTGTCCCCTCTCAAAAATTTGGGGAAGAGGTCTGCGCCTTTGTCATCACAAAGGAAGGCGCACAGCAAGACGCAGACGACCTGTTGCAATTTGTGGCGGCGCGCATGTCGCGTCATAAAATTCCTTCCTATATCCTGTTTACGGACGCATTTCCTATGACCGCCTCGGGCAAAATACAGAAATATAAGATGCGTGACCAAGCCCGTGAACTATTACACCTTTCGTAAGTAGCCTTGGGGGACACCCTAAGCTTCTATATTGAGTCAGAAAAGAGAAAATGTATGCAATTGCGGAACATAGCAATCATTGCCCACGTTGACCACGGCAAAACCACCATGGTAGATCAGATGTTAAAACAAGGCGGCGTATTTCGTGAACATCAGCAAGTAAACGAACGCGTCATGGACTCAGGCGACCTTGAGCGTGAGCGCGGTATTACCATTCTTGCTAAAAATACGGCACTCTACTACAAAGATGTGAAAATCAACATTGTTGACACCCCGGGACATGCTGACTTTGGCGGCGAAGTAGAACGCATTCTCAAGATGGTGCAGGGTGTCCTGCTGCTTGTCGATGCCGCCGAAGGACCGATGCCGCAAACGCGTTTCGTGTTGCAGCGCGCCCTAGAGCTAAAGCATAAGGTCATTGTCGTTGTCAACAAAATTGACCGCGCCGATGCCCGTATTCACGAAGTTTGTGACGAAGTGTTAGAGCTTTTCATGGACCTTGATGCCACCCCCGAACAGTTGGATTCCCCCATAATTTTCGCTTCGTCACGTCAAGGCACATGTTCGCTCGTGCCAGACAATGCAGGCGAGGATTTAACACCGCTGTTTGATAAGGTGCTTAGTTACATTCCTCAGCCGAGTGGTGACCCTGATGGTCCTGTCCAAGTGCTAACCTCCTCGATTGACTATAATGAGTACGTGGGTCGCATTGGTATCGGACGTATCGAGCGCGGCACACTGACAGCAGGACAAGAGATTATTGTCTGTTCTCATGACGAAACAGGCGGCACCGCACGCAAATCTAAAATTACGGCGTTGTTTGAGTTTGAGGGTTTGGGGCGTGTGCCTGTCACACAAGCGTCTGCTGGTGCGATTATCGCCTTTGCAGGCATGGAAGCCATCACGATTGGCGACACCCTCTGCCACCCCGATGTCATCGAACCACTGCCGTTTGTGAAGATATCCGAGCCAACAATCGAAATGACGTTTTCCGTCAACGACTCTCCCTTTGCAGGACGTGAAGGCAAGTACGTCACCTCTCGTCAACTCCGCGAGCGTCTGTATCGCGAGTTGCTAAAGGACGTATCATTGCGCGTCTCCCCCGGCGACACAACGGAATCCTTTAAGGTAGCAGGGCGTGGCGAAATGCACCTTTCTATCCTCATCGAAACGATGCGCCGCGAGGGCTTTGAGTTTCAAGTGTCTACCCCTCGTGTGTTGTACCGCGAAATAGACGGCGTTAAATGTGAGCCGATGGAAAATCTGGTCGTAGACGTGCCAGAAACCGCTGTTGGGGCTGTCATGGAAAAAATGGGACACCGTCGCGGTGAAATTCAGCATATGCACCCTGTCGGCAGCCGCACACGTCTGGAGTTTTTAGTGCCGTCACGCGGACTGTTTGGCTACCGCAACGAATTTTTAACGGATACACGCGGTGAAGGTATCATGAGCTCTGTGTTGCATGGCTATGCGCCGATGAAAGGCGAGGTAACGCGCCGTCAAAATGGGGCGCTTGTCGCGCACGAAACAGGCGAAGCCATCACCTATGGTCTTTACAACGCCCAAGAGCGCGGCGTTTTGTTTATTCCCGCTGGCGTGCCTGTGTACCAAGGGATGATTGTCGGTCAAAACGCGCGCTCCGACGATATGACCGTCAATGTTTGTAAGAAAAAACAGCTTACCAATACGCGCGCCTCTGGCTCAGACGATTCCTTGCGCTTAATTCCACCACGGCTCATGAGCTTGGAGCAATGTATGGAATTTTTGGCAGAAGACGAACTATTGGAAGTCACGCCGCAAACCCTTCGTCTGCGCAAGCGCATTTTATCCCATGACGAACGTATGAAGTACCTCAAAAAATCACAAATTTCTGAATAGGAGAGTATTGATGAATCGTTCCACGCGCCTAATCACCTACACAGCGGTCTTGCTGGCACTAACGTTATTATTTCAATCCCTCCGCATTATTTTTCCTGCGTTGGCACTCGTTTCCTTTGGTCCTTTTAATCTGCTACAACTCATTGTTGGCACGCTCGTGAATTTGTGTCTTTTTGTTTCGGTTTGGCAGGTGGGGCTGACGTCTGGCTTGCTATTGTCTGTCATTGCGCCGATTGTGGCGTTTATGTCGGGGCAGCTACCTATCCCCCATATGATTGCCGTTGTGGCACTTGGCAACATCGCCCTATGCGTTGTTGCTTGGATACCAAGCCTCAATCGCATCGTGAGTATGATTGGCGCGGCTGTTGCCAAGTTTGCTCTGATGGCTGTTTTGGTGCTGTACTTGGTCATTCCTGTGTTGTTGCCTGCCGCTGTGAGTGAAGCACCTAAGGTTGCAAAAATCACAGCTGCGCTATCTGCTGCCTTTGTCTGGCCACAACTGATTGCCGCTTTGGCAGCTGGCGTGTTAGCAATTATCATTTGCCCACGCCTGCCAAAGCTACCCACCCGTAAGTCATGACTTCGTTTGCGCTCAAGTGGATAGCCATACTCAGTATGCTCATCGACCACCTTGGCGCTTCGGGGCTGGTGCCTTACAGCTCACCTTTTTACTGGGTGACACGCATTATTGGTCGCTTGGCGTTCCCATTGTTTGCATTTATGGTGGCAGAAGGCTTCTTTTACACCAAGGATTTCCGCAAGTATCTCCTGCGTATGGTACTCTTTGCGCTGATTAGTGAGGTGCCGTTTGACCTAATGGTCACGCACTCGTTTGTAGACTGGCGACATCAAAGTGTGTTTGTCACGTTTGCGATTGCGCTATTGGGGCTAAAGCTTTTTGACGCGTTTGCCACCCGTAATCAACCCCTGTTATCACTTGTTGCCTTGCTAGGCACAGGCTTACTTGCCCAAGCATTTCACACAGATTACGGCGCATTCGGCGTGCTGCTCGTTTTCATTTTTTACCGCTACCGCGGCGAAAAACGAAAACTGGTGCTGTGGTTCTCCCTCTGTGTCCTGCTCTACTATGGTTTGCAGGTGGTGTCGGCGATACCGAATCGGTTTGGTATGATTTCTAATGCGATTGGCGGCTTCGAGCTGTTCTCGCTTGTGCCGATACTGCTGTATAACCGCCTAAAGGGTTACGCGTCACGCTTTTTTCAATTTGCGTTTTATGCGTTTTACCCTGCGCATATGTTGGTGTTGTACCTGATTGTTAAGAATACTGTATGAATAGCAAGAGGCGCGGACGATTGTCCGCGCCTCTTGTCATAACGCCTCAGTGTCATAACGCCTCAGCGTTGTGTGTTGTGGGTCATGACGCCTCAGTGTCATGACGCCTCAGCGTTGTGGGTCATAACGCCTCAGCTTCATGACACCGCAGTGTTGTGGGTTGTGGGTCATAACGCCTCAGCGTTGTGGGTTGTGGGTCATGACACCGCAGTCTTGTGGGTCATAAGACTGCCCCGTTACCGAAAGCAAAATTCCGTAATGCGTTCTGCCGCTGCCTGTTGTTGCTCGTCCCTTGTTATGTCTGCGGCACTGTCGTCCGCCTGTAATCCGTAATTACCAAACTGCGCGTGGTTGCCGCCAGCAATTTCGTAGACATTCTCTGTGTAGTCTATCTTACTACGGTCCAGTACTGTGTCGTTTGAGCCGAAAATTGTTATGGTTTTCTCCTTTGGGATGTCGCCATAGACATACGCACCGACAAGTACAACACCCGCCACTGTGTCTAAGTGTTGCGACGCGTAATTGCTGGCCATTGCACCGCCAAGTGAATGACCCCCTACGTACCAATGCTTTATTTGCGGCAACGTGCCGATAATCATGTCTGCGGCATTGCTATCGAGTACCGCTAAGTTAAACGGCATTTTTACGAGGATACACGTGATGCCCTGTTGCTGTAGTCGTTGCAAAAACGGCAGATAGGCTATATCCTCTACCTTAGCACCAGGGTAGAATATGAGAGCTGTGTCGCTTTCCTCTGCCGAGAGGATGGTCAAGTTGTCCCTAACCTCGAAGTTGTTGTTTGTCATGGTTTGTATGGCTATGTCCTCTGCTTTGTATTGCCCTGTGGAAACATACACAAAAGCCGCGCCACTAATGATGACAATGAGAACAAGTACGGTAATCGCGATTCGTTTGATGGTTTTCAAGTAATCACTCCTAATTAGATAGTACGCCTATTGTACACTATTTGCGACGTAAAGGGAAATAGAGTTTTGTCATGTGGGTCATAACACCTCAGTGTTGTGTGTTGTGTGTTGTGTGTTGTGGGTCATGACACGCGCCTTTATCATGTGGGTCTTACGTGTTGCGACACGCGCTTGTCGGACGCCGTCCGACACCTGCAATTTTTTGAAAAAAATTGAGTAAAACTTTTACCTGTATATGCCCTTCTTTTCTATTTGTCGAAAAAGTAGGGATAATTCATGCCAATTTCACAAAAACTACCTCCATACAAATGGACATGCTGTTACCCCTATCCGCATATAATGTCTTGGAGGTACTCATACATGCAAAATCGCAAAAAGTTAGCACTATCACTGCTTGCCCTCTTTATCGCAAATGTCATCCTCATACTCATCATGCAGCTTATGCCCGATGCGGGCGCGGCCAGCCTGCGCCAAGGCTCGTCTGGCGATACTGTTCGCCAAATTCAAACGAAGCTACGTAACTGGGGCTACTACACAGGGACCGTGGACGGTGTCTACGGTCCAAACACCACAGAAGCTGTTAAGTTTTTTCAGCGCAAAAACAACCTTACGCCAGATGGTGTCTGCGGCACACGCACACTGCAAGCCATGGGTATCTTCCTGCCTGCCTCCAACACTGCTTCCAACCAGCGTAATGCTGACATTGAACTATTGGCAAGGCTAATTTCTGCCGAAGCACGCGGCGAACCTTACAACGGTCAAGTGGCAGTTGGGGCGGTTGTGCTTAATCGCGTGCGTCACCCCTCCTTCCCTAGTACCCTTTCGGGTGTAATCTATCAGCCTGGCGCGTTTACCTGCTTAACCGATGGGCAGTTTAATCAACCTGTGGTTGAATCGGCGCGCCGTGCCGCCACCGATGCGCTCAATGGCGTTGACCCTAGTTTTGGTTGTATTTACTACTATAATCCTGTTACCGCCACAAGCCAGTGGATACGTTCGCGCCCTGTGATGGTCGATATCGGCTTGCACCGCTTTTGTAAATAACAGCAGTCACTAAAACGTCGTATTTTATGGTAAACAACGCTGAAATGTTTCACGTGAAACATGTGGTCAGACAAACATCCGAAATCTAACCCGTTTTAACCAACTTTTCCACAAGTTATCCACATAGAAATGCACAACAAGCGATTGGGTATCGTCTCGTCATACACAATCGCTTGTTGTTTTTGCGTTGTTTGCCCACAATTTGCGAATAGATACTAATTGCCAAAGATCAAACAACCTGTTATAATAAAGTTGCCAAAGCGACTTCTATAAGGATAGGTACATACATGAGCAAGATAATTTCCGTCGTCAACCAAAAGGGTGGCGTTGGCAAGACTACCACGAGCGTCAATCTCGCCAACTGTCTGTTTGAAGAACATAAAAAGGTTCTGCTTGTTGATTTTGACCCGCAGGGCAACGCAACCTCAGGCATGGGCGTCAACAAAACCTGTAGCCCAAACGTATATGACCTACTCATTGGTCAGGGGGATGCCGCGCGCGCCATCCAAAACACGCGTTTTGGCGACCTGTTGCCCACAGGTTTATCATTATCAGCGGCAGAACTCGAGCTTGTCAACGTGCCTGAGCGTGAATTTCGGCTAAAAACGGTGCTAACGCCGCTAAAATCTGTCTATGATTTTATTTTGATAGATTGCCCCCCCTCGTTAGGGTTGCTTACCTTAAATGCCCTCTGCGCCTCTGACACGATTATCATACCTGTGCAATGCGAGTACTACGCACTAGAGGGGTTATCTGACCTCATGCAAACCGTGCGTCTTGTGCGTAGCAATTTGCACCCCACCTTAGATGTCGAGGGTGTTTTGCTAACCATGTTTGACGCGCGCACCAATCTTTCCATCCAAGTGTCCCAAGAGGTCAAGCGCTATTTCCCCGGCAAGGTGTTCAAAAATGCAATACCGCGCAATGTGCGTCTTTCCGAAGCACCCAGCCATGGGCTACCGATTTACCACTACGACCGCGGCTCGAAGGGTTGCGACAGCTACATCGAGCTTGCCAAAGAGGTCATACGCCGCAACCCATAACGCTGTTGACGGTTACAAATGTCCACGTTTTTCCGATACCACAGCGACCCCCCCAATGATAGACGAGGTGAAAACATGGCAACAAAAAATGCAGGCTTAGGGCGCGGCTTAGGCGTTCTGTTTGGCGCAGATGCTGTCCGCGGCGCAGAAAGCGGCGGCACAACCCTACGTATCACAGAAATTGAGCCGCGTTCAGACCAACCCCGTCAGCAGTTTGACGAGGACGCACTACTGGATTTGTCTGAAAGCATCAAACAGCATGGCATACTACAGCCGCTGGCGGTTCGCCGTCTCCAAAGTGGCTATTATCAAATAATCGCTGGCGAACGACGTTGGCGCGCGGCACGTATGGCAGGATTGTCCGAAGTACCCGCCATTATCTTTGACGCAGACGACCGACACGCCACCGAGCTAGCACTGATCGAAAACCTACAGCGCGAGGACTTAAACCCCATCGAAGAAGCCGAAGGCTTTCGGATGCTTATTGATGAGTACGGCTTAACACAAGAAGATGTCGCAACACGCGTCGGGCGTTCTCGCCCTGGTGTAACCAACGCCCTCCGTCTGTTAGGGCTTGGCGATTTGTTGAAATCGTACTTAGCCAAAGGCTTGCTCACCGCAGGTCACGCACGCGCTGTTCTACAACTAACAGACGTGCGTAAACAAGAAGCGTGCGCAAAGGAAATTGTCAAAGAACAGCTATCGGTCAGACAAACGGAAGCGCTCGTCAAACGTTTACTGGCAGAAAACACAGAAAAACCACAAAAACCACCCCAGCCCAACTATGTCGGCGACCATGAAAAGCATCTGAGTTCCCATTTTGGGCGCAAGGTGCGCATTGTTGCAGGGGCAAAGCGCGGTCGGGTGGAGTTAGAGTTTTATAGCCCCGAGGATCTCGAAACCCTACTATCCAAGCTAACGCAAGAACAATAATACTAATTCTCTATGAAATGTACCATACATTTTTAGTATCTGACTTTGCCGCAAGAGAATTGTATTGACGGCATTTCGGCGACTTATGGTCGCCCCACACGCTTAGCGAGCGATATATAAACATGGCATGTTTATATAGGAAATTAGTATAATAACGTGCCGCCAAAGGAATGGAATTGTTATGGAACCACAAAAACCCGCCAAAAAAACCACCGAACCACCTGCCAAAACACCTAGCAAAGCACAAGTTGAAACACCGACCGAAACGGCAAAAGAAGTAACCGAACCACCAAAAAAAACGCGCCGTTTTCTGGTGATGTACACAATAACACTGTTTTCCGCCGCCGCGCTAATGATTGTGCTATCCTATGTGTACTCCCAACGTATGAACCAGCAAACACAGGAACATAGCGAAAAAACACAGCAACTATCCCTAACTGCGCTGCAAACAGTGGAACAACTGCAAGAATCAAACGTAACGCTCACCAAGGAACTAGAGGAAAGCAAGCGTATGATTGCGTCGCTCCAACAGGAGCTAGAAACCGCGCTCAAAAACGAAGAAGCCAATGTCCAAAAGCTAACACAGCTTGAAACAGAGTTACACGACAGTAAAAACGCCAAACAGGCGGCACACGATACGATTACCGCCCAAGCGACTGCCCTGCAGTATTTACAGGCGGCACAAGATGCCTACCGCCGTGGTAAATTAAAGGACGCACGCGCCTTACTGAAAACCTTACAACCGCTTGCCGAACAATTGCCAAAAGTGAGCGTGGTAGCAGACCAAGACGCTCCATTCACCGCCTATGAAGCGTTGGTAAAAGCGTTAGACTAGTGATAACCGCGTTGTTGCGCCCAAAACAGCCCCCCATGGGCAAACAAAATACCAGACAACCGATATCACTGAAAATAAAGGAGGTATACGAATGCTTGAGCTTAAAAAGATTCGCGAAAACCCCGAAGACATCATACGCAAACTCAACCGCCGTCACCGCGATTGGCGCCCAGAGGTAGAGCAGGTACTAGCACTCGACACACGCCGCCGCGCTCTGCTGCAAGAAATTGAGGCAGGCAAAGCAGAGCAAAACGCCGCCACAAAGCAAATTCCACAGCTTAAAAAAGAGGGGCAGGACGTTACCGCCCTGATGGCAAAAATGAAAGAAATCTCTGCCGCTGTGGGCGCGGGCGATGCACAGTTGCGCGAGGTAGAGGCGTCACTTGACGCACTGCTTTTGCAGCTGCCTAACACACCCCACGACGATATTCCTGATGGTGCCGATGCTGACGCCAATGTTGAAGCGCGCCGCTGGGGTACGCCCACAGTGTTCGACTTTGCGCCGCGCCCCCATTGGGAAATTGGCGAGACACTGGGCATTCTTGACCCCGTTCGTGCCGCAAAAGTAACGGGCGCTCGTTTTCACTTTTACACAGGCGCAGGCGCGCGACTAGAACGCGCCATCATCAATCTATACCTCGACATGCACGAAAAAGCAGGCTACACTGAGGTACTTGCCCCCTACCTAGTCAACCGCGCCTCTATGACAGGCACAGGTCAGCTACCAAAGTTTGAAGAGGACGCATTTGCTGTGAAGGACACGGATTATTTTCTAGTCCCCACTGCGGAAGTCCCTGTGACAAACCTGCATCGTGACGAAATTTTAACAAATGACCAGTTGCCGATCAAGTACTGCGCGTACACAGCGTGTTTTCGCGCCGAGGGCGGCAGTGCCGGCAGAGATACGCGCGGACTTATCCGTCAGCATCAGTTTAATAAAGTGGAGCTTGTCAAGTTTGCGCGCCCAGAGGATAGTTACGCCGAGCTTGAATCGCTCACTGCTAATGCAGAAGCGGTGCTACAGGCGCTAGAACTCCCCTATCGCACCGTATGCCTGTGTTGCGGCGATTTGGGAAACTCATCGGCAAAAACATATGATATAGAAGTGTGGCTCCCCTCGTATGACCGCTATGTCGAAATCTCGAGCTGTTCTAACTTTGAGGACTACCAAGCGCGTCGCGCAGGCATACGCTACCGTGACAGCGACAAACAAGTCGCCTACGTACACACGCTCAACGGGTCAGGTGTTGCCATCGGGCGCACCACCGCGGCAATTTTGGAAAACTATCAGCAAGCGGACGGTTCGGTGCGCATTCCCGAAGCCTTGCGACCCTACATGGGGGGCAAAACCTACCTATGAAGCGAGTAACGACATTTTTAACCGATTTTCGTGACTTTGCGGTGCGTGGTAATGTCATCAATTTGGCAGTGGGTGTTATCATCGGCGGCGCCTTTGGTAAGATTACGACGTCGCTCGTGGGCGATGTACTCATGCCGCTGATTGGGCTGATTTTAGGCGGCTTAAACTTTACAGAATGGCAGTACACCCTACCCACGCTATGGGCGGGGCAAGTACCGACAACGCTTAAAATCGGCATGTTTTTGCAATCAGTTGTTGACTTTGTGATTATCGCCTTTTGTGTGTTCTTGCTGATTCGCGTTATGGCGAAGCTTGACCGAAAGCCGCCCGAAGCACCCAAGCCAGAACCACCACCGCCCCCCGAGGACACTGTGTTGCTACGGGAAATGCGCAGTCTGCTGGCTGAAAACGTAGCATTACAAACAAAACTTATTGACCTGCAACAAAAAAAGGACTAAAAAAGGAGAGTACACGAGAATTATCTCGTGTACTCTTCTTATATATAGCGTTTAATACGAATTTCAAATAAAAACATATCATGTTTTTATCACGCGTAGTGCGCGTGTGGCGACCTTTGGTCGCCGAAATGCCGTCAATACTGATTCCTTGCGGCTTCTCCGCAAATCCGGCAAAGCCGGATGATAAAATGTCTGGCACATTTTTATCTGGAATTAGTATTATAGCTTGTGTCTGGGCTTTGATTTGACAATCTCTGCGGCGGCAGTAATTTGTAGGACGACATCCGTTTCATGCTGTATGGTAAAGCCTTCCGCCTTTGCGTAAAGCTCACCTGCATCCGTCACGACATAATGCGGCGGCAAATTATTCAGTGTAATCGCCTTTACATCCAGTTGACAACTGGGGCAAGTGCAGAACTCTCCTGCTGTAAGTACTTTCTCTAGCTGATCTTCCACAATGGTTTCCATATAATTTTGCAGTTTCACAATGAAGCCCCCCTCTTTCGCGTAAGCAATCTCTTTGTTTCTAACAAACGTCAGCCAACAGCAAAGCAACACTTTAAGCTTTCCGCCGTTGAATATCATTGTGTGTCAATCGCTTCTTTCCATTAACACCCTTAAGTCATTATAGCACAAATGATGTAAACTGCAACAGTTTTTATACTATCTTTCACAGTATTAGCAAAATAATCACAAACGCAGAAATTGAATGCCAGAACCTGCCCTAAAAAATATTTCAAAACCCTATTGACATTGACGTTACGTCATAGTGTATACTACGTACAGATAGCAACAAAACAGCTATGGGACACGATACAAGGAGGGACGCTATGCCATATACCGTCAACGACATTGCCAAGCTGGCAGGCGTGACGCCACGCACACTGCGCTACTACGACAAAGTAGGCTTACTAACACCAAGCTACCGCACAGAAGCAGGATACCGACAATACAATGAGCAGGATTTAGCAACCCTACAACAAATTCTGTTTTTTCGCGAGTTAGACTTTCCGCTGCAAAAAATCATCGACATTCTGCTAAACCCAAGCTTTGACCGCGCCGCCGCCCTCACCTTGCAACATAAGTTTTTAGAAGAACGCGCCGAACGCTATCTAACACTTGCGGCACTCGCCGCCAACACATTGGCCAACATGAAAGGAGACAACACCATGTCACAACAAGAACTATTCAAGGGCTTCGACTACGAAGCCATGCAGGCGCAACAAGCACAGTACGCCGACGAGGTCAACGCCCGTTGGGGCGACACAGACGCCTACAAAGTATCCAAACAGCGCACCGCTAAAATGACCAAGGAAGACTGGGCGAAATTTCAACAGCAACAAACAGACGGTCTGCAAGCGCTGATTGCCTGCTATCAAGATAACGTAGCGCCATCAGAGGCGCGTATGCAGGCAGTTGTCGAAGCGGCACGCACGCTGATTGACACCAACTTTTACCCCTGTTCCCCCGAATTTATGCGCAATCTAGGACAAATGTACGTGGACGACCCACGCTTTACCGCCTACTACGACAACCATGTTGCAGGTCTTGCCGCCTACTATAACGAAGCCATCCAACACTACGCAGACGTACACGCACAGTAATATTCATGACAAATACAACAGCCGTTGGAATAACCAACGGCTGTTACTTGCTTTATTCTAGCCCTGTGACAAGTACGCCTGTGTACGCGTCCAAATATAGTTCCTTATTGTCACAAATGATGCGCCATTCGGGACGCAACCGCGCAATCGTAGATGTCTGCGGTGTTAAACGGTAGCCTAATTGCACATCATTTATCACTAGGGGGGCATTCTCCAGTGTTTTTGCATATTGTAGCAACACAGTGCCTGCGCTTAAACAGGGCTGGTCTTGCTCGGGCGTGACAGCCCCCAACGCCCAGACACCGTATACCTGTGTCAGAATATACGCATCGTTATAGCGAAAGACAGCGCGCGCATTGAACACAGGGTAATCAAAAATCGTTTGCGCCACGGTGACTTCCTGCGGCGTGGTCAGATTTCCTTGCTGTGTCTCCGCCACAAAGCCCATATTTTGCAATGTCGCTATTGTAAACGTCGCAAGCGCGCCGCTACTAATCAAATGGGGGCTCGAGATGGCGATGTCAAAACGACCGCCGCGGCGAAACTGCGCCGCACCACGCTCATTTTCATAGGCAATAATGCCGCCCTGTAAATCCTGCGGTGTGACTGTGCCAAGCAATGATGTCACCGCCTTTGTCTCTGCCGTTTGGTCACGCGACACCAAGTACGATTGAACGCGCGTGCGCTCGTCGGGCAGTTTTGCAACCTTGACCCCCTGCACCTGTAGGAGGCTAATAATCTGCGTCTGCATTTCGTCACGCTGACGCTGTGCTATCCACAGCCGACCGACAAATAAACCACCCAGTAATATATTTGCCGCAATGAGCAGAAGTATCAGTGTGTTTTTGACCTTGCCTAAATCCACGCGCTCCCCTCCCCTCTGCTACTCATGGATAGCGTACCATTGGGGATACCAAACCCCATCATCGCCGCGTGCGTACTGCAAGGCAAGACGCTTGCCAACAGGCAGAATCAATGCGGCTTGTTTTTGGGGCAATAGTTCCTGTGTCATGTCCATTGCGGTAGCAGGAAACAGCTGCAATTGCGCCTCGACCAATCGTCCTGCGCGCAATGTTAAGACGGCGTCGGTGTCCAAAAAGACAGCCCCCTGCCGCACGTAGTGAAACGAAACCTGCACGCTGTCCTGTATGGTACTGGTGCTAGAGAGCGCAAGCCCCCCGTCGCCCCAAAACACATGACCTTGCGGTATGTGCTGTAACGCAAGGCGCACCGCTTCGGTTATTGTGATTGTCGGGGCGGTGCTTTGGCTGCTGTCATGGTATCGCACAGCACCTGTGGGGCTGACATGGAGCGTGCGTTCGTCATCGACAAAGACAAGGTCGCCGTTCTGCTCGGTGTAACGGCTTTCTGTGTTTGGGTTAAAGCCAAAACTGATGAGTAACGGTGCAAGCGCGTTGACGCTCATAGGTGTGGCCTGCATCATGACGAGCGGCATCGTGCTAAACTGCTCGGATACCAATGTGTCGCGCGCCACACCGACAGCAGGCGACAGCGCGCCAGACCACTGCAATGGCGACAGTTGTGACATATCAAGCAACGGAATATCGTAGCGTAACGGTGTCTCGTACTGATAGTAGCCCTCCCCTGTTGACAGGAGCAAGAGGAGTGTTTCATTGTCAGACGGCACAAGCAACAAGCGGTTAAAGCTGTGCGCACGCAAGTCGTCAGATAGGGTGCTTGTCAGCCCCTCGGCATAAATCCAAGCAGGCGTCATCATAGGAAATGTAATAAAAACACAGTCTTTGTCTAGCGCCCTAACCCATTGGTCAGTGTCAAGGACAACACCTTTACTGGCGGAGGCTAACGCCTCACCAATCAGCGATTTCAATGTGTCATAGGTTTGCGCCACATGGACACTGTACTGCGCGCCCAGCGTTTGTCCATCTATACGAATCGCAATCGCGCTTGGCTGTGCCGACTCTGGAATTTGCGACAGTAGATTGACAGGCGGGGCAGACGTTGTCAGCCCTTGCATCTGGTGCCAGAGACGTGTTGTAATGTCGGGACGGTCGTAAATCCAATTCACAGCCGTCATAACAAGCAGTAACATGAAAAGAATGAAAATACAATGTGTTTTAATCCGTTCGCGCTTGTAGTGGGTCATGACAGTTCCTCCTGCATATTGGCATGGAGGGGTAGTTTGACTGTAACCGTGGTCCCTTGTTTTTCAGCAGACTGAATAGAGATATCGCCGCCGTGCTTTTGTAAAATTTCTGACGCGATGGACAGCCCAAGACCTGTGCCGCCAGAGGCACGTGACCGGGCCTTGTCTACACGATAGAAACGTTCAAACACATGTGCAATCTCGTTTTGGGGGATACCAATGCCCGAATCTGATACAGAAATCCAAATTTGCGCATGTGCCACCCCCGCGGTCATCTCTATGACCCCTTTGTCGGGGGTGTAACGTATGGCGTTAGAGAGGATATTGACAAGCACTTGTTCAAGTCGTGCTTGGTCGGCTGTGATTTTAGGCAAGTCTGTGGGTAGCTCAAGTGAAAGCGTTTGCCCGTGACGATTTGCTTCTAGTCGCATGGCTTCAAAGGCACTTTTGAGCAGATTTTCAACGGGAAACGTCGTCACATGCCAGTCCATCTTACCATAGTCAAAACGGGAGAGTGTAAAGAGATCCGAGACGATACGTGTCATGCGGTCAGCTTCGCCCACAATGACATGTGAAAAACGCGAGATGACATCGGGGTCAAGCCCCTCTGGATTCGATAATGTCTCGGCGTAGCTTTTGACGTTGGTGAGGGGTGTGCGTAGCTCGTGGGACACACTCGAGACAAACTCGCGGCGCATTTGGTCAAGGCGCGCTTTTTCTGTGACGTCATAAATAAGTACCATAACGCCTGCTTCGACATTGGGTGCGCCAAAGGTGGTGACGCTTATTGTTAGTTTGCGCCCTGCGACCGTCTCTTGACGTTCGATTGTCTGACGGGGTGCAAGTGCTAGTACCTCGGCAAAGGGAAGCACATTGGCAAATAGGGCGTCAAACGTTAGATTCTCTGTAAAGGGCTGACGTAACATGCGCTCCGCGGCAGGATTCATGTGTAGAAGTGTGCCGTCACGCCGAAACGCCGCCACACCGTCATTCATGTGCAGAAACAAGATATTTAGTTTGTCGCGCTCGTTGCCGACGGCTTCTAGCGTCTCCTGTAGGATGGACGCCATGTCGTTAAATGTCTTTGTGAGAACGCCGATTTCATCCGCCGTGTGAACAGGCAACCGTGTTGAAAACTCGCCAGAGGCGACGAGTTGCGCACTGCGTGTCAGCTGTTCTATCGGATTTGTCATGGTTTTTGACAGTACAAAGCTTAACAAAACAGCAATAATTAAGCCAAATAGCAGGGCTTCAACGATGATTAAGAATAATTCCACATTCAGTGCCTGTTGTGTCGTTCGTTCGTCACGCACGTAGATAATGTAGGTAAACTCACCGCTAGAAATGGGTACAGCGCAATCCATGTAGGAGCTGGATAACTGGTGTGCGTAGCCTGGTAGCCCTGTTAGGGCTGTGACGATATTGGGTGTCAGGTCAATGGTGCGATCGTCTGACCCTGTGATAACAGCACCCGACTTACTATCTAGGATGTAATAATGACGTTGGGAGAGATCAATGCCAAGCAAGCCCGAATACGCGCGCAGACGCTCTTTCAGCTGATTGGTGTCGCCACTGTTAGTAGCCTCGCGAAGTGACGACACAAATTCTGGCTGAGAGAACGCCTGTGACATGGCAGTGGAGAACTGATTCAAATAGAAACGTGTGACTTGTAGCATTAAAAAACTGCCCACAACGGTCATTAATGACACAATGAGTAGAATAAAAATGCCAACTAATTTTATGTGTACGGTTCGGAACATATCTCCACCCCCTCGTTTGTGTGTGCATAAAAGATGACTGTGGTTCGCGACACCGCAGTGGGCGACGTGGGTTGCGGAAGGTTACGTGGGTTACTTGGCGACGGGGCGACGTGAGTGACGTGGGCATCTTGGCGACTACGGGTCGCCCCGTCTATTATGTGGATTTCGTTGTCTGCGGGTCGTGACACCTCAGTGTTGCGGACAACGACCAAATACTTTGTCTTTGGAAACTACAATTTTTGCAAAAAATTGAGTAAAACTCTTACCGTTACGTTTAGATTACTTCACCGTTGTTTGAAACAAGTACCCTGCGCCGCGTCGTGTCAAAATAAATCGTGGTTCCGCTGGGTTTGCCTCCACTTTTTCGCGCAAACGGCGTACCGTGACATCGACCGTACGCAAATCGCCGTAGTATTCGTAGTTCCATACCTTTTCTAGTAGTTCCTCTCGTGAAAACACTTGGTCGGCATGTTGCGCTAAGAATAGCAGGAGGTCAAATTCACGCTGCGACAGTTCAAGCGTCTGGCTACCGCGCTTGACCTCCATACGTCCTAGATGGATGGACAGCCCGTCCCATTGTAATATATTCGCATTCGTCGGCTCTGCATCGTCTTTCACCGAACGGCGAATATTGGCGCGTATGCGTGCCGATAGTTCGCGGAGTGAAAATGGCTTTGTGACGTAATCATCCGCGCCAAGCTCAAGCCCTAGCACCTTATCTGTTTCTTCTTCGCGCGCTGTTAGCATGACGATGGGGGTCGTGTAACCTTGGTCGCGTAGCTGACGACAAACTTCAAAACCGTCCATTATCGGTAACATTAAATCGAGCAAAATTAGGTCGGGGTTGTGTACTTTCACGAGGTCTAAGCCTGCTTGTCCGTCGGTGGCAAAGGGGCATGTGTACCCCTCTCGTTCCAGATGAAAGCGCAGAATTTCTACAATGCTCATCTCATCCTCAATAATTAAAATGCACTTGGACATATCCCATTACCACCTTACTTGTTGCACTATGATTGTCGTAGTAGCGCGGCACGCAAGAGCGCCGCGACGCTTTTCGCGTCCTCAATTTCGCCCGAAACAGCCATACGGACAGCGTCCGCAAACGGCACCATTGTGACAGTTAAAAACTCATCCTCGTCTAGCTGTTGCACAGAGGGGGTGAGCGCGGTTGCCAAAAACAGATGTATCACTTCACTACAATAGGCAGGCGTGGGGATAATCGTGCCTAACGGCTCAAATCCCCCAGCGATAAGAGCGCATTCCTCGCGCAGTTCGCGGCGTCCGCACTCCTCGGGATTCTCGCCACGCTCTAGCTTGCCAGCAGGAATTTCTAGTAACACCTTGCCCACCCCATAACGAAACTGACGCACCATCGGCACGCAATCTTCGTCAGTGATAGCCAAAATGCCAACGCCGCCGTTATGGGCGATGCGCTCGCGCGTGACTTCTTTGCCGTTTGACAGCCGAACGGTGTCAAGGCTGGCATGAAAGACGCGCCCCTCGAAGATTGTGTTGGAGCTTAGGCGCGTTTCTAATAGTTCCATGCATTAAATCCATTGGAAAAGCCTTCTGTAAAGCCTTCGGCAAAACCGTAGAACCCTTGCTGTGATGTGATTGCCGCAACAAAAATGAGGACAAAAATAACGGTAATCACAAACACAACCCCGCAGTAAATAAAACCTGCTTTAATATAATTGCGCACACTGGCTGGTTGATTATGGTCAGATGCCTTTATAATGTACAGTACAAGCATCACAATCCAACCAACAAAAGGAATCAGGGAATACAGAGAAATCGCCAACAATTTGAGCCATTGCTTAAAGGGTACAACAGGCTCAAGGGGCGTTTCCATGTATGTATATGGTTGCTCATTCATATATAATCCTCCTAATCGTAGTAGTTAAAATAACGACCCGCATCGCCCGCCATGTCACCTATGAGAGCGAGAGAAAAGACACCAACAAAGGCAATAATGACAGATAGTACAATGACTGCCGCATAGATAATCAACATATAAATGCCGTAAGCTTTCAGAAAATTGCGTATGGTGGGGGGCGTTTTCTTGCTAACCAATTTAACAATAAAAATAACAAGCACGGCAACACTCGAGGCGCCACCCAACAGGTAGTACGCGATAATATATATCCCTAACTGCTGATCAAACGACCCCTGAAAGGCAAAGGCAAAGCAGCTGATGAGCATAGCGCCAAAAGGCATTAGCGTCCATGCGAACAGCTTTAACCAATCCTTTATCGTGACAATAGCTGTCATTTGCTGCTGAACAGGTTGCTGCTGATACGGCTGTTGCTGTTGATATGGCTGTTGCTGTTGATATGGCTGTTGTTGATTTGGTTGCTGATACGGTTGCTGATACGGTTGTTGATACGATTGTTGAAATTGTCCGTCCCCTTGCCCATTCTGAGGCTGAAATTGACCATTATCTTGCTGATACTGGGGCTGAAACGTCCCATTGTCCTGCCCATAGGAAGGGACATATGGCTCTTGTGGTGGATAGGCACGGTTTGCGTCATCTGGTGATACGTTGTTACCTTGGTTTGGGTTGTCGTTCATGCGTATACCTCCTTTTTGCAAAACGGCGGCCCGAGGGCCGCCGTCATGTTCAGACATTGACACAGCTGGCATTACCCAACCATGTGCTATTCATACTATTCCTCTTTGGTTCGTTTTACGCCAAATTCCTTAACAGGCAAACTGCGCGACGGCGTAGCACTTGCCACTGGCGCGGCACTTGCTGCTGGCGCTGTCACAGGGGCAACTTTCGCAGCGTATGCCACAGGGGTGCTAGGCGCACTAGTCACTGGCGTGGCAGGGCGCGGTGTGTATGGTCGGTCTGGTCGGTCAGAACGGGGGCGGTCAAAACTACGCTCACGGTTCTGCGGACGGTCAAACGAACGTGGCGGACGAGAGGACGCACCCGGACGTGGGGCAATAAACGCCTGTGAGGTAGGCTTAGTCACGTTCCTTGTGCCGGGGGCGCGGTCTTCTGATTCCACCATTTTAGGACCGCGGTCGTCTGGGCGATAGCCTTGGTCATCGACATCGCGGCGGCGTGGGGCATCAGACACAGGACGACCGCCAGCGCGGGGTGGTCTGCCGCTTGGTGCGCCTTCACGTTGGGGCGCAATGACAACACGGCGTTGTGGCTCGACCCCTGTTGAAAATGTGGCAATACCAGGCATACCCTGTAACGCCACGTGGATAATATGACGTTCAAAGGCATTCATCGGCTCGAGTGTCATGTTTGTGCGATACTTAATCGCGTTGGCTGCCATACGCTCTGCCAACCGTTGCAATGATTCCTGACGCTTTTTGCGATAATCCGCGGCATCGACATGCACGCGGCAAGCCGCATCAGCATCCTTATTAATCACATGAGACACCAAATGCTGTACAGCGTCGAGCGTATCGCCGCGACGCCCGATTAGGTTGCCCATGTTTTCACCAGATAACGCAATAAAGAGAATACCTTCTTCGTCTATGCTTGTTTCCACCGTGACTTCTGTGTGCATATGTGCCATTAATCCCTTGACAAACACGTTTGCGGCGTCGCACTGTTCCTGTGTGGCTGGGTGGGTCACAGGACGGGGGTGCGAACGTGGCGGCGGCGCTGTACGGGCAGGACGAGCGGCAGATGGCTCTGACGCATTTTGTTTGATAAATGGTGTAAACGAACCACCAGACTTATGGGATGTTGGTGCTTGGGGGGCGGCGGTCGTCGCGGCAGGTCGTGGCGTCTGCACAGCTTGACTGACAGGGGCGGCAGGTCGTGCCGTTTGCGCGGCTTGACTGACAGGAGCGGCAGGTCGTGCCGTTTGCGTGGCATGACTAACAGGGGCGGCAGGTCGTGCCGTTTGCGCGGCATGACTAACAGGGGCGGCAGGTCGTGCCGTTTGTGTAGAATGACTAACGGGGGCGGCAGGTCGTGCCGTTTGTGTAGCATGACTAACAGGGGCGGCGGGGGTCGCGTGGGTTTGAGCAGCCTTAACGGGCTTTTCTTCGACATGTACTAAGCTAAGTTTTACTTTTGCCAGTGTACCGCCCAACCCAAAAAAGCCAGATTTCGGCTTTTCTAGCACTTCAACAGAGACAGCATCGCGTTCCACGCCCATCGCATTTAGCCCTGCGCGGATAGCTTCGTCCAAGGTTTTGCCGGTGGCTTCATAGCTTGTCAGCATCTTGAGTCTCCTAACAAAATCCACAGTATGGATTTAAGTATTTCATTTTTTGCCGGGGTTCTTTTGCATCTTGAACTTCTTTGAGTTTTTAGAACCACCTTTAGCTTCAATCATCGCGGCACGACGCGCGCGGTCTTCTTCTTTTTGCAAGTCTTCAGCGGCTTTCCTTCGTGCTAATAGTTCTGCCTTTTTGGCATCTTCTGCATCTAAAACCTTCGCATAATGCTTGGTGAGAATAATATCTTGCAACATGGCAAACAAGTTGTTTGCAATCCAGTAAACGCTCATAGCGAGCGGCATCGTAAAACCAAACCACAGGGACATGGCAGGGCTCATCCATACCATATAGCGCATCTGTGGGTTCACAGGAGCATTCGATATTTTTTGTGACACCATAAAGCTTAAATAGGCACTTGCGGCAGAAATAATGGGGATAATCACAATCCAGCTTAAGTGTACCCAAGGTAATTGTGGCAATTGTGTCAAACTCGTACCAAACAAAGAGAAATCAATATCTTTTAGAGTTTGTGTCGTGGCGGCTTGCACCATATCAAAGTTTTCATGCACTGTTTGTGCTAAGCGCAGCTCGGGGTAAGGATCGGGTTTATTAGCGAGGGTAAAGGCGATACCCTTTTCTGTAAAAAGCTTTTCCAAAAACACAGTAACGTCTGCAGTGGGTTTTTGAAAATTCATCAAGCGCGTTAGTGGCTCACGAATAACATTGAACAGCATAAGCAAAACAGGAAATGGCAGCAGCATCCAAAGGCAGCCGCTCATGGGCGAAACGCCCTCTGTTTGATATAGCTTCATCGTTTCAGCATTTAATTTTTCTTTATCATTGGCATAGGCCTTTTGGATGGCCTGCAGCTTAGGCTGCAACCTTGTGGTGCGCATTGTGCCAAGCTTGCCCTTAGCCGAGAAGTACAACAACACAATTTTTGTCACCAAGGCAAATAAAATAATGGCTAAGGCATAACTATTGGTAAAGTCGTACAATGTGATTAAAAGCCACGTAAACGGCTTGTAAATCAGTATATCTAGGATGTTTCCCAAGTATAATTCTCCTTCACTTCGCCCAATAAAGTGGGTTAGCGTTTCGTCTTGCGTATCGGCGGTGGCACAGGGTCAAAGCCCCCAGGGCAAAAGGGATGGCAGCGAAAAATTCTGCGTAACGCCAAAAGACTGCCGTACGCCGCCCCATGTATTGTGATAGCCTCTTGGGCATACGCCGAGCAAGAGGGTACAAACCGACAAGAGGGGGGAAAGGCAGGTGAAATATGGCGTCTGTAAACATGTATGAGCCAGAGTAACACTTTTTTCATACGGGTTTCCCCGTTTGGCTCATTTTGGCTTTCCCAAACAGGGAGAGCATTTCGGCGTTTAGGCTTGGGAAGGGTATGTCAAAGCATCGGGAACGCGCCACAATGACGATATCAAACGTTCCCTGTACGCTGCCTTCCAGCCCGCGAAAACATTCTTTTAGACGGCGTCTCATTCGGTTTCTGCGAACAGCACCACCAAGCTTGGTGCTGACCGTCAGCCCCAAGCGATTGCCGCTGCGTCGCGTAGGGCGCACATACAGCACCATGCTGCTGCCAACCACGGACAAACCGCGGCTGTATAGACGCTTAAAGTCGCGATTGCTGTTAAGTGAGGTTGTATTAACCATACAAAAGCACCTCGCTTAAGCAGATAGGACAGCGCGTCCTCTAGCACGACGGCGTGCCAAGACCTTACGACCGTTCTTAGTTTTCATGCGCTGACGAAAGCCATGAACTTTAGAACGCTGACGTTTTTTGGGCTGATAGGTTCTAACCACATCTACACCACCTTTCAAAATCATATCATCCTGTGATAGATATCCACAGTTACATGGTATTATAACGAGTTTTTAACCACACGTCAAGTATTTTTATGTGAACCACATGACGGGGGGTAAAAATTAAGAAAATTTGCATCCGCAAGAATACATACGCCATCGTAATTTTACAATTTATACGCTCCACAAAAAGCAACATTTGCCTATTTTTGCAGCAAACAATTTCGTAATCCTACTTGTAAAGCTTGACATGAAACGAGTACCATACTACAATATTATATACATATTTTAGAAATTACATATATTTTATAGTAGACGCAATTGAAAAGTGGGGTAACTAACGATGAAAATAAAATCTAATTTGGTTTATGCAATAGTAGTTTCCACATTGTGTCTTAGTATT
>JAVBKJ010000135.1:0-7636 GCA_031554075.1 Oscillospiraceae bacterium
CATGACGGACGTGCAAATAGCCACAGAGTCAGCATCCCCCCCATCCCACCCGGCGTTAGCAAGGCGCACCACACGCGTAATCTAACGGGTTGCCCCCGATGAAACAGCAATATAGCGGCCGCAATGATTAATACAATCGGCATAGCATACGCGCCTACGCCGATAAAATGACCCTGTACACTTGTCAAAAAGGTAAGCAAAAAGGCATCAACGCCGACAAGCCCTAAAAAACAAAAAATGGCAAGTAACGCGCAAACAATCGCGCCTACCTCGCGCCGTACAGGATTGGCGGCGCGACGTTTGGCAGGTGCTTTACGAGGGGTTGCTTTTTTTCGTGACACTGGTTTACTCATATGTAGGCTCTCACTTTTCAAATGGCATATTTAGAGTTTTTTAGTGCGTTTATCGTTAAGTATTTGACGAGAATTGTGTAAACACGGTTGCCAGTATGGTAACCACACCAAGGATAAGGCAGTAATAAGCAAAGCCTTTGAACGAACTACGCTCAGCCACCACGCGCATGAGACATAGCGCGCCATACCCAACCAGACATGCCACGACCATGCCAGCCAGATACAGCGGCAACAGGGTAACATCAACGCCTTCTTTGGCGGCATTCCCCACCTTAAAGAGGATAACCCCCAACGCAGCAGGGATAGACATTAAAAACGAAAAACGGACGGCAAACCTGCGGTCAAACCGCCGAAACAGCCCTGTGGAAATCGTCAACCCCGCTCGGGACAATCCTGGGATGGTGGCAATACCCTGCATCAGCCCCACCATCAGAACATCCACAAACGTCGCAGTTTTCTCGTCCTTTTTGCCCTTGGGAATCATATCAGATAACCATAGCAGTAACCCCGTCGAGATGAGGGCAATGCCAATAAATAATGGTTGCATTGACAGCTGTTGTACTGTGCCGCCAAAAAAGGAGAATACAATCAGCGGCAAGCTGGCAGTCACAAGTAGTAGTAGCAGTCTGGCGGCTTGCTTGTGCTTGGCTTGCTGTTGCCGTCTCGGTGCGAACATGGCAGGAATCGCCGCGCCCATGCCCTTCAAATCGCGCCAGTAGAAGATAAGTATCGAAATCAGCGTCGCTATGTTTAGTAGGATATCAAACAGTAGATAATCTACCGTGTTTGTGTCCATTTTGAAGAAATGTTGCAATATTGCTTGATGTCCAGAGTTTGACACAGGCAGAAATTCGGTCAGCCCGTGCATTAGCCCCAAAAATAATGCGAACCAAATTGACATAACACGCCCCCTTATCCACGTTAACGCTTGTCCTACGCGGTACACTCTATAGTAACATAATTTATAAAACTTTCCAAGTACAATTTTTTAGGACGCACCGAAATCTTTCGGCGCGTCCCTACATAGACTGGCATTACACACAAAAACCGCTCGTGTATCGCATTCGTTTTATAATAGCAACGCAGGGTCTTTTTGGGTCTCACCCTGTTGCTTACGTTGTTCGTCTATCCGCTCGTGCAGGTAGTGCAACGCGTCAGACAGGCTGCCCACAGCGTCAATCAGCCCTAACGACACTGCTTCGTCTCCATAGATAACACTGCCCACGTCGCCTGCCAGTTCGCCTGTTTTAAGCATCAGTTCTTTGAATTTGTCCTCCGAGATTCGCGACGTGGCTGTAACAAAACGCACAATGCGTTCTTGAATCTTCTCAAAATAAGCAAATGTCTGCGGCACACCAATCACCACGCCATTCAGCCGCACAGGATGTATCGTCATTGCCGCAGAGGGTGCAATCATTGAGTACTGCGCCGCAGTTGCCAGCGGTACACCGATAGAATGCCCACCGCCCAACACAAGCGACACGGTTGGTTTTTTCATACCTCGAATAAGCTCCGCTAGGGCAAGCCCTGCTTCGATATCACCACCCACGGTGTTTAGCAACACAAGCAGGGCATCAATATCGTCTGATTCCTCAATGGCGGCTAATTGCGGCATCACATGTTCGTATTTGGTGCTTTTATTCTGCGGCGGTAAAATTTGATGTCCCTCTATTTGACCAACGATAGTTAAGCAGTGAATATTCCCTTTACTCGAACGAGCCGTCAACGACCCAAATTCAAGCACTTCTTCCCGTTGATTCTCTGATATTTCTGTCTTTCCCTCTTTTGCCATGCTGTAGCCCTCCATCCATGTATCCCCGTTTGCGCTGTGACGTTCTATCCCACACAGCACAAATTGGTGTGAATGGTACTACTCTGCCCATATTGTCAAAAAATATTATCGCCAAAAAATATTATCGTTTGATATAGATGGGGCTGGTTCTAAGCTCCAAACCCGTTCGCGCGTCTGTCATACGCGGACGGTGAAACAACATTTGGTCAGTGACACGACATTCAAGCTGGAAGCTACTCTGCACAGCTTGATCAAATTCTTTATGACTGGCAGGCTTGGTGATGATAGGCAGTTGCGCCGTCTGGCGCATAGTATGCAGTAGTTGCGCCCCCACATCATCAAAGGCCAGCACGCGCAAATAGGCTGGTGGCGCGATTGTATCACTGCGTTGTATATCCAAATAGGCAGATAACACAATGCGGCGTAAGCGCGCCATCGTATACCGCTTTGTTTTTAACGAGGCAAGTAATGTTTCATAGCCGCCCACTTGCCTTACGGTTCGGAAAAGACGTTGTTCCAACCCTTCGCTAACACCCTCTAGGGTGGCCCATTGCCCGATGCTTAGCTGGCGTAGTTTAGACAGTAGCAACCGTTCTTGACTTTCGAGAGTAATCGGTCCTAATCCGTTTGCTGTCTCTTCCTCTATCGCCTGTGCCATGGCAGGCGGCAATTCCCGTGTTACAGGCTGTCCCTGTAGGATTCGTGACCGCAACTCCTTCGCCGACAAAAAGCCATGGTTTGTGTCACTGCGGTCATGCCCGGCGCCATGCCGCTTTACTGTCAGTGGTGCCATCGGCGCGCCTAAGGCACGCAATGCTTTTAGATAGCACAATGCCAGCATGTTGTTTGGTAAGTCTAGCAACAGGGAGGTATCGCCGCCTAGCATTTTCGCAGCACGGGCGGCGGCGGTTGGATATGATACGCCTTCTGCCAGCGCTTCACGGCAGAGTGTATCAAACAACGGATCTGCCATCAGGTGGCACATGTCATCAATTTCCTGAATATTACCAGATTCTGTACCAAAGCTAAGTTCATCGACAACCCCTGTGGTCGCCAGTAAGTACACCGCCGCCCATGCAAAGCGGTCGGCAGGCGCACAGGCATAGGGCGCAGGCAACTCCAGCACGAGGTTCACACCGTTTTCCACAGCCGCGCGTCCCCGTCCCCATTTGGAATAAAGGGCAAATTCACCCCGTTGGGTAACACTGCCTGACATGACAAAAACGACTGGTTTGTTCGTAATACGCAGGGTTTCCTGCAAGTGATACCGATGCCCCATATGGAAAGGATTGTATTCAGCAATTATGCCAACCGCGTGCGTCATATGACCTCCTGTAGCATTACTACAAATTTCAAACTTTATATTGATTTTTTTATCACACTACTGTACAATATGATGTAAGCGCATGTCAACAAATATTATTGTAACAGAATGAAAAGGAAACGCAATAATGAATATTTTAGTAATCAACGCAGGAAGCTCCTCTCTGAAGTACCAGTTATTTGATATGGACAGCCAAACCGTACTCGCCAAAGGGCTTTTTGAGCGCATTGGCATTGACGGCAAGGTCAAGCACACCCCTGGCACACGCCCCCTATACGAAGCTTCTGTGGCACTGCCAGACCACGCCGCCGCTATCCGCACGCTGATTGAACTACTTGTTAGTAAAGAACACGGTGTCATCGCTAGCATGTCTGAAATCTCAGCTGTGGGTCATCGCGTTGTCCACGGCGGCGAAGCCTTTGCCGCCTCTGTACGTATCACCGATGCTGTTCTCAACGCAATTGAGGATGTTGTGCCTCTTGCCCCTCTGCATAACCCACCAAACCTTGTCGGTATCCGCGCTTGCACTGCTGTCATGGGTGACGTACCACAAGTAGCCGTATTCGACACTGCGTTTCATCAGACAATGCCAAAAGAATCCTATCTCTACGCACTACCGTATGAATACTACACCGAAAACAAAGTGCGTCGCTATGGCTTTCACGGCACGTCACACCGCTACGTGTCTGAGCGTGCCGCAGCGATGCTCGGCAAGCCCATTGAGAGTTTGAAAATCATCACCTGTCACCTTGGCAACGGTTCGTCCCTTACCGCGATCGACGGCGGTCGTTCTGTGGACACTACGATGGGCATGACACCGCTAGAGGGTGTGCCTATGGGCACTCGTTCTGGTTTAATTGACCCTGCTATCATTGAATACCTCTGCGGCGCTCGAAACATGACAGTCAAAGAAGTCACTGATGTGTTGAATAAAAGATCTGGCATGTTAGGTGTTTCTGGCGTTTCCTCTGATTTTAGAGACTTGCACGAGGCAGCTGACAGCGGCAACGAACGCGCCAAAGTGGCGCTTGATATCTTTGCCCAATCTGTACGTAAGAGTATCGGCGGCTTAGCAGCTGTTATGGGCGGCGTTGATGTCATTGTCTTTACGGCAGGCGTTGGCGAAAACAACTGTCCCATGCGTATCATGATTTGCGAAAAGCTTGCCTACATGGGTGTCGCAATTGATGCCGAGAAAAACAAACAACGCGGCGTAGAGATTAACATAGCCAAAGAAGGCGCTTTGCCTGTTTTGGTCATTCCCACCAACGAAGAACTTGTTATTGCGCATGATACACTTTCGCTTGTAAAATAGGGCTAACCCTATGGCTGACACCCTAAAGGCAAACGATACCGCACATCGTTTGCCTTTTAGGGTGTGCGGCATGACGTTTGCACCCATTTTCTAGTGATAATCAATAAGGTAGGTTACTGTGGACGATAAGCAGAATGGCACGCAATCAACGGTTGACTTTTTGGCCTCCCTAAAGCCAACACCCTCTGCTGAAAAAGAAGATTTTTTAAAAATGCTCAAGCCCGACCCAGTCGATGCGAAGGGCTTAATTGTGATATCGCCAGATAAGATGCGTGCCTTTATTAATATCACCATGCCGTTACATGGCGGCAATGCACTAAGTGCGGAGGAAATTCGATACCTTGTTGCTGACAGTAAAGTGAACTATGGGTTGCGTGAACTAACGTTGACGCGTCTGGCGCAATCGCCCTTGTATGACCGTGATATCCTAATTGCCGAGGGAACTCACCCGCAAAAAGGCAAGGATGGCAGTATTATTTATCACATACGGCTTTCCAAACATGCCCAACCATTTGAACGCGACGATGGTTCTGTGGATTACAAGGATTTAGGTCTCATAGAAAATGTAGAACGCGAACAGCTGCTCGTCACCAAAATCCCCCCAGAACCTGGCATTGATGGTCGTAATGTCTATGGTGACGTTATTGTCGCGCAGATGGGTAAGGAAATACCGCTACCTGTCGGTAAAAACACATATATCTCCGATGATGGCTTAGGGCTTCACGCGCTGATTAATGGACAATCGGATTTTGCCGACCGCAAGGTACAGGTGTTGGAATCCTATGTTGTGAACGGTGATGTGAGTGTGGCCACTGGCAATATTACATTCATCGGCAATGTGCAGATTAATGGCAATGTGCTGGCTGGCTTTACTGTGCAAGCAGGCGGCAATGTCGACGTCATAGGATGTGTCGAGGGTAGCCGTGTCATGGCAGGCGGTAATATACTAATACGTGACGGCTTTCACGGTATGTTCCATGGGGAGCTTATTGCAGGCGGCAATGTGCGTTGTAAGTACATTCAATCGGGGCGCGTTCAAGCGGGGGGCTGTGTCGAAGCGCAGGCCGTCGTCTCTGCCAACATCCAGTGTTCGGATTCTGTCCGTCTTGTGGGCAGTCGTTCTACCATAATGGGCGGTCGTGTTGTTGCTAAGAATATTATTGACGCGCAATTTATCGGCGGTAAGAACAATCCCCTACCAACGATTATTGAGGTTGGCAGCGACCCGACGCTGATTATCCGTTCGCAGGAAATCCAGCGCGAAACTACTGCTGCTATTAAAAGTATAGCCGACGTCGATCGTATTATCATTTTGCTCAAGCAGCTGGAGTCGCAAAATCGCCTCACGCCAGACAAAGAGGAAATGTTGTTACGCTCTGTTCATACACGGCGTATCAATGCCGAAAAGGTGAAATCGCTCAAGCAGGAAGAGGAAGAAGTGCGCCTAAAGCTGGCTGAAGAGGGCTACGGCACAGTGTATGCCCGTTCGTATCTATACCCAGGGGTGCGCGTCATCATCGGTCCTGAGCAGCAAATTATCTCGTCGCCCATTCCTGCTGTTATGTTAGTTCGCAGCGAAGAAGGGCTTAGTAATCAACCCGCAACATAGCAACCACAGAGAGGATAACGTTCATGAAAGATACAATACGGCTTGCGGCTC
Source organism: Oscillospiraceae bacterium (assembly GCA_031554075.1). Classification (GTDB taxonomy): domain Bacteria; phylum Bacillota; class Clostridia; order Oscillospirales; family UBA929; genus WRMG01. Next base: position 6,445 of record JAVBKJ010000135.1, read on the forward strand.
TACAAGAGTTTGACCAAAAAGGGTTTTACAGAACAGGTATCCGCGACATTGCCAAGCTGGCTGGTTGCTCGCTACCCACTTTGTATTATTATTATCAACATAAAGAGGCGCTTTTTGAGGCGGCCGTCTGCGATACTTACGAAACGCTTACACTGCAAATTCAAGACCAGCTGCCTGAGGGGCTGTCGCTCCTTGACCGCTACTATTTTGCTGTGCTACAACGTCAATTACTAACGCCAGATGAAAAGCGCGTATTTCGTATTGCGCTTAAAATGCAATTAGGCGTCGAAGGCTTTGATGGCGCGCGCACGCGTCTCTCCCGTTACGAGGAAGCACGCCTTGCCGAAGAGCGTCGCATTATTGCCGCCGAAGTGGACAACCCCGCGTTTGGCAGTGTGGTGTTACGCGTCGTTGACAATATGCTCGAGCGCAGTATTCTGTTTGAAGATGTGCTAACGGGCGACCAAATTCGCGCAGAACTTGGCATTCTGTTTCCATAACAGCCCTCCTCTGTCAGTGGCCTGCCTATAAACGCGCCAAATAACGCCAATATGAAAAAGATGAGACGACATGTGTCGTCCCATCTTACGAAATAACAATATTTATGTTTTATCACCAGCAGAAGAGGAATTTTGCAAATTGTCCAAATGCCCTTTTTCTTGGCCGTCCCCCAAATTGGGCGACCGAAACGCGAGCGCCGCACAAACCACGAGGCTAACACAGACTAATGCAACGAAAATGATAAAGGGAATCACAGCGCGAGGAAAGGAAATGTTGGTGAGTGCGCCAAATAACGCCAATGCTTTCAACATTTTTACCATCAATGCCGCAAACAAGCCTGCCAGCATTACCCCATAAAAAACACAAACGCGGATAAAATACTTGTTTTTGAGTTCATTCTCTGGTTTTTCACGGCTTGACATCGCGTCACCCCCCTATTTGTTTTGGAACTCGTAAAAAGCTGTCGCCAGACAGCTAGCGACGCAGTCGCGCAAGCAACGCTTGCTTTTTAGCCGTCACTAGACGCAACCACGCCCTTTGGTGGTTAAGTCTAGTATAGCATACCCAAACAGGCAATACAATCATTAAATTTGCACAAGACTGCGACCAACTCTTACAGCAAAGCGACAACATGACAAGTCTTGCAAATCATGATGGTGTATGTGCACACGCGTGCACTAGAAACCTCCTT
>JAVBKJ010000130.1:0-7756 GCA_031554075.1 Oscillospiraceae bacterium
GGCATGACAACGCAGACCAACGATTGCTGGCGATTGGGCACGAGATGGGCTTAATTTCAGACGCGCGCTTAGCGATCCTGCAAGAGAAAATGTCCGCTGTGCAAGCAGAAATAGTGCGATTGCAAAGGACGAGCATACCGCCCTCCGTTGCTGTGAATGAACTGTTATGCTGTCTGGGAGAATCGCCACTGATAAGCGGTGTGCGACTGGAGGATTTACTACGCAGACCACCTGTTACCTATGAGGCGCTGGCGGCATTTGACGATGAACGTCCGACACTGCCGTTTGCGGTTTGCGAACAGGTAGAGATTCAGATAAAGTACGAGGGATACATACGCCGACAACAATCCATGGTGGCCACACAGGCGAAAATGGAAAATCGGCGTATACCAGAGGATACCAACTTTGCAAAGATGCCGGGGCTTTCGAATGAAGCTGTACAAAAATTGACCAAGTTACGTCCGTACTCTGTGGGGCAAGCGGCACGTATTTCGGGCGTGAGCCCTGCGGATATCACTGCATTGCTGTTGCATTTATGAAGTATGTATGATTGCTAGATCATAGACATTTTGTAGTAGAATTGAATTGAGGTACATATGCGCGATAAATTAGAGAAGTACATGGAACTACTAACGGTTCACAATGAGGAGTATAACCTGACCGCCATTGATGAACCTGCGGATATATGGGTGCGGCATTTTGAGGATTCTGTCCAACTACTGCCGTTGTTTCACTTTGCTGGCAGTAAAATATTAGATTTGGGGTCAGGCGCTGGCTTTCCGGGGATACCTCTGCGTCTCGGGGAATCCAAAATGCGGCTGACGTTGTTGGATGCCACAGAGAAGAAAGTCGAGTTTTTGCGCACTGTCTGCGATGAATTGGAACTGCCCGATGTAGCGTGTATTCATGCCCGCGCGGAGGAGTTGGGGCTAAAAGATGGCTGGCGTGACGGCTTCGACTTTGTTATCACCCGTGGGGTGACACATCTGAATATTTTGTGTGAATTGGCGATGCCACTGTTGCGCATTGGCGGTAGTTTGATTGCTATGAAGCAGGACGACTGCGATGCCGAGGTTGCCGCGGCGAAGAATGCCATCTCTGTGCTTCATGGCGACTTGGACAAGGTACACAGATATACCTTATCAAATGGCACAGTTCACGCCGTTGTGGTGATTCGCAAAACGGACTTAACCCCCAACGGATACCCAAGACGGTATGCGCGGATTAAATCGAAACCGCTGTAATCGTGGGTGTGCGCATACAAGATAGAGAACCCCAAAGAGACGAAAAGAGAGCTGTATTGATTGATTTTACACGAATCAATTGTCACAGCTCCTTTTTGTTGTTCATAATTTATTTACAGACAGTACATGATTCCTTCATTGACAATTAGTAGGGCAAATGTTACACTGTGGATGTTAGCAGTGAACGACGTTGAGTGCTAATACAAGAGGGAGGTGAACCCCATGAGTATGAGCAGGCGCAAAAAAGAAATTCTAAAGGCCATTGTGGAAGATTACGTGGACACGGCGGAACCTGTTGGCTCAAAATCCCTTGTGGAACGGCGCGAATTGGGGTTGTCTCCAGCGACTGTGCGAAGCGAAATGGCTGACCTTGAATCGTTAGGCTATCTCGAACAGCCGCACGCCTCAGCAGGACGGATTCCATCGCCACAGGGGTATCGGCTGTATGTCAATGAACTTTTAGAGCAACAATTCTTATCCCCCAAGGAAATGGAGCCTGTCAACCACTTAATTAAGCAACAAATTGTAGAACTTGATAAACTACTGGCGCAGGCTGGCAAACTACTCTCGAAACTGACAAACTACACCGCACTTGCCATGACGCCCGCCACAAAACGCGTACGCTTTTCTCGTTTTGAACTCTTTTTATCAGAACCCACAGGGCTTGTTTGCGTGATGGTGACCGATTCGGGTGTTGTCAAAAGCAAGCTACTGCGGTTGTCGCGCCCCGGCGAGGATGCCTCGGCACGCCAACTCTCTGTGGCACTCAACACCGTGCTGGCAGGACATTCTGATATGACAGACCAGCGGTTAGATGAGATTGCCTGCTTAGCAGGTGAGGGCGCACGGTATCTGCCTGCTGTGGTAAATTTTTTGCGAGAATCGGTTTTATCGCTGGCAGAGCGTGAGGTGTTTGTCACTGGGACATCACATCTGCTAACACAACCTGAATTTCGCGATGTGGACAGAGCGCACGACCTAATTGCGTATCTATCCGAAGGGCAGGAGATTTCAAAGCTTGCCTCCCCATTGGCAGGGCAGGACATTCGCGTGTTGATTGGTCCTGAAAATGCTGTGAATCAGCTTAAAGATTCAAGCGTTGTGTTAGCATCACTCCCAATGGGGGACGGGCTATCGGGATTGATTGGTGTTGTCGGTCCGACGCGCATGGATTATGGCAAATTGATTTCACATTTAACGTATTTCACGAGACGATTAGGATTACATCAAGAAAATCCGAAAGAACCTGGTGGATAGTGTTGACAAAAGAGAACGCCCGTGCTATACTAACATTGGCACTTACCTAGCAAGAGTGCTAAAACAGTGAACCCTAACATGAAACTGAGGTGACACAATGGATGCAACGGTCCAAAATGAAGAATTAACTGTAGAGAATGCAGACGAAGTAACGATTGAGCCGACTGCGGAAGAACCTATGCCAGAGGTCAACGAAGGTGAAAAACCTGTGCAAGAGGTGGCTGCCTTTCAAGATAAGTACCTACGCCTTGCGGCCGAGTACGATAATTTCCGTAAACGGACGGCAAAAGAACGCGAAAGCTTAGTGTCGGATTCACGTGGTCATGTCGTTTTGCAGCTGCTACCTGTGCTGGACAATTTAGAACGCGCGGCAACGCAACCTTGCACCGACGAAGCGTATTGCCAAGGCGTTGCCCTAATTGCCAGACAGTGGCATGAGATTTTTGCCAAGCTTGGTGTGACTGCCATCGAAACAATAGGCAAGCCGTTTGACCCCTTGCTACACAATGCCGTCATGCACGGCGCTGATGAATCGCAACCCGAGAATACCATTGTGGAAGAATTTCAAAAAGGCTATGCGATTGGCGATAAAGTGTTGCGCCCGAGCATGGTCAAGGTCGTAAACTAGGATTACAACGTCACAGCTAATTACGATAGTGCGTGACTATTATAATGTAGGAGGAAGTATACATGTCAAAAATAATCGGTATCGACTTAGGTACCACAAACTCTTGCGTGGCAGTGATGGAGGGCGGCGAGCCTATCGTTATCGCTAACGCAGAAGGCGCGCGCACAACCCCTTCTGTCGTCGCATTTGCTAAGGGCGGCGAACGTTTGGTGGGCACTGTTGCCAAACGCCAAGCGATTACGAACCCAGACCGCACCATCGCGTCTATTAAGCGCGATATGGGCACAGACCGCAAGGTCAAAATTGACGAAAAAGCCTACTCACCCCAAGAAATTTCTGCCATGACACTGCAAAAGCTGAAAGCTGATGCGGAGTCCTACCTAGGCGGCAAGGTGTCGCAGGCTGTTATTACGGTGCCTGCCTACTTTACAGACGCCCAACGTCAAGCGACGAAGGACGCAGGGAAGATTGCAGGCTTGGAAGTGTTGCGTATTATCAACGAGCCAACGGCCGCGGCACTTGCGTATGGACTTGACAAAGAACATGAGCAAAAAATCATGGTGTATGACTTGGGCGGCGGTACGTTTGACGTCTCTGTATTGGAAATTGGCGACGGCGTTCTGGAAGTCCTCAGCACCGCTGGTAACAACCGCTTGGGCGGCGACGATTTTGACGATTGCGTTATGAAATACTTGGCGGCTGAGTTTAAGAAGGATCAAGGCATTGACCTTTCTGGCGACAAGGTTGCGATGCAACGTTTGAAGGAAGCGGCAGAAAAGGCCAAGGTTGAGCTTTCTGGCGTGACCACGACGAACATCAACTTACCATATATCACAGCAGATGCCACAGGCCCTAAGCATTTAGATTTAACATTGACACGTGCTAAGTTTAATGAACTAACGGCACATTTAGTTGAGCAGACCATGGGCCCTGTCCGTCAAGCGATGAAGGATTCTGGATTGTCACCAAACGATTTAGGCAAAGTGTTGCTTGTTGGTGGGTCGTCCCGTATTCCTGCGGTGCAAGAGGCCGTGCAACGTTTCACAGGACGCGAACCCTTTAAGGGCATTAATCCTGATGAATGCGTTGCCATGGGTGCGGCTATTCAGGCGGGCGTGCTAGGCGGCGAAGTGAAAGATTTACTGCTGCTTGACGTTACACCGTTGTCCCTTGGCATTGAAACCATGGGCGGCGTTTGCACCAAGCTCATCGAGCGCAACACAACAATCCCCACCAAACGCAGCAACACATTTTCCACGGCGGCGGACGGTCAAACGTCTGTTGAAGTGCATGTGTTGCAAGGTGAACGCGAAATGGCGGCTGGCAACAAAACACTTGGTCGCTTTCATTTAGACGGCATACCCCCTGCGCCCCGCGGCGTGCCACAAATCGAAGTCACCTTTGACATTGATGCCAATGGTATCGTGAATGTTACTGCCAAGGATTTGGGTACGCAAAAGGAGCATAAAATTACCATCACGTCCTCTAGCAATCTTTCAAACTCTGACATTGAAAAAGCAGTTAAAGAGGCGGAACAGTTTGCAGAGGAAGATAAGAAGCGCAAGGAGGATGTGGATGTTCGCAATCATGCAGAGCAAATGATTTATCAAAGTGAAAAAGCTATGACTGACATGGGCGACAAGCTGACAGAAGAAGACAAAACCAGCGTTACCCCCCACATCGAGACTTTGCGCGAAGCACTCAAGGGCACTGATACAGAGGACATCCGCGCAAAAACGGAGGCACTTGCCAAAGCTTTCTATGCTATCAGCGAAAAAATGTATGCGCAAGCCGCCGAGGCGCAAGCTGCGCAAGGCGCGCAAGCACAAGACCCTAACGTGGTGGATGCCGATTTCCACGAAGTGGACGACAACAAATAAAACTAAGGAGGAACCCTATTATGAAACTGAAACCCCTTGCTGACCGTGTCATCCTTAAGATGGTTGAGTCTGAGGAGACCACCAAGAGCGGCATTATTTTAACCGCAGCTGCGAAAGAAAAACCACAAGTTGCCGAAGTGTTGGCTGTTGGTCCTGGCGGCGTTGTTGAAGGCAAAGACATCACTATGTATGTGAAGGTCGGCGACAAGGTTATCATGAGCAAGTATTCAGGCACCGAGGTCAAGATTGACGGGGAAGATCTCGTCGTAGTTAAGCAAAATGATATTTTGGCTGTAGTGGAGGGTTAGGAATTATGTCTAAAGTAATTGTATACGGGGAAGAAGCACGTCGCGCACTGGAGCGCGGTGTTAACCAACTAGCAGATACGGTGAAAGTTACCTTGGGACCTAAGGGTCGCAATGTAGTTCTTGATAAAAAGTTTGGCGCACCGCTTATCACCAATGATGGTGTTACGATTGCCAAAGAAATCGAACTAGACGACGCATTTGAAAACATGGGCGCTCAGCTCGTGAAAGAAGTTGCGACCAAAACCAACGACGTTGCTGGTGATGGCACAACGACAGCGACCCTCTTGGCACAAGCTATGGTACGTGAAGGCATGAAGAATGTCGCCGCTGGTGCCAATCCAATGGTGATGCGTCGTGGTATCCAAAAGGCTGTTGACGCGGCTATTGAAGCTATCAAGGCTGGTTCACACAAAGTGGGCGGCACGGAAGACATCGCACGCGTAGGCGCCATCTCCTCCGGCGATGAAGTCATTGGCAGATTGATTGCTGAAGCGATGGAAAAAGTGTCTGCTGATGGCGTTATCACTGTGGAAGAATCCAAAACAGCTGAGACATATTCTGAAGTCGTTGAAGGTATGCAATTTGACCGCGGCTACATCTCTCACTATATGGTGACGGATACAGAGAAAATGGAAGCTGTGATTGATGATCCTGTCATCTTGATTACCGATAAGAAGATTTCCAATGTGCAGGATATCTTGCCATTGCTTGAGCAGATCGTTCAGATCGGCAAAAAACTTGTTATTATTGCAGAGGATGTGGAAGGCGAAGCCTTGGCAACACTGCTTGTCAACAAGCTACGTGGCACATTTACCTGCATTTGCGTAAAAGCACCTGGTTTTGGCGACCGTCGCAAAGACATGCTCAAGGATATTGCCACACTGACAGGCGGCGAAGTGATTTCCGATGAACTTGGCTTTGATATCAAGGAAACCAAAGTAGCCCAGTTGGGTCGTTGCCGTCAGATTAAGGTTCAAAAAGAGAACACTATTATTGTAGACGGTGCTGGCGAACCAGCAGAAATCAAGGCGCGCGTGAGCCAAAGTCGCGCCCAAATCGAAACCACAACCTCCGACTTCGACCGTGAGAAGCTACAAGAGCGTTTGGCGAAACTATCTGGCGGTGTTGCTGTTATTAAAGTAGGCGCGGCAACAGAAGTCGAAATGAAAGAAAAGAAGCTCCGTATTGAAGATGCACTCAATGCCACACGCGCTGCTGTGGAAGAGGGTATTGTTCCTGGCGGCGGCACCATCTATGTCAATGCCATTCCAGCTGTTGAGAAGCTGTTGGTGGGCATTGAGGGCGACGAGCGCACCGGTATGAAGCTTGTCATATCCGCACTGAGCGAACCAATCCGCCAAATTGCCACAAACGCAGGGCTTGAAGGATCTGTTATCCTTGATAAGGTCTTGGCGTCTGGCAAGCCTGGCTACGGCTTTGATGCGCTGAAAGAGCAATACGGCGATATGGTTCAAATCGGCATTGTTGACCCAACAAAGGTGACGCGCTCTGCTTTGGAGAACGCTGCTTCTATTGCGTCGATGGTATTGACCACTGAATCTCTTGTTGCTGACAAAAAGGAAGCCTCTGCACCTGCCCCAATGGGCGGCGGCATGGGCGGCATGGACGGCATGTACTAAACCCAGCATTGTGTTATAGTGGGGGCGACGGTGACGTCGTCCCTTTTTAATTGTAACGAAAAGAGTAAATGTGAGTGACTGAGTTGTAATTGACGTCATGAAAATCAAAACCGCGAAAATGGTGGCATGTTTTTTCTCAAAAGAAAGTACCTGTGAAACAAATTTCAGAGGCAGAAAAACGCACCCATAAAACTAAGAAAATAGAATGTTTTCATATTGCTTCGTGAATATGGGGGGAAATGAGCAAGAAGAACCCTGTATTTCCCATTTTTGGATATGAAAAGGTATACATCTAATGGACATGCCGGCGGCTATAGACACAACATGTTGAAAAATATTGAATATATGGGTAAACCTAAAAAATTATTCAGATTTTTTGCAAAAAAGTGTTGACAAATCGCCCAAGGGTTGGTATACTATGCAAGTACTCAACGAGAGCGCACAACAACAACTGAGAAACTTCAAAAAAAGTTAAAAAAAGTAGTTGACAAACGCTAAACGATGTGGTACAATGAAATTCCTGTTGCGAACAGGACTGCACCTTGTAAATTAAACAACGTGACAAAAAACACCAGCAAGGGTCCAAAATGAGAATTTAATTCTCGTTAAGGAATTTGAGATTATATAGCTTGGAAAAGCTCGATTGAGTATTTTAGTCGACTACGGTTGACTGGTATTTTTATAGAGAGTTTGATCCTGGCTCAGGACGAACGCTGGCGGCGTGCCTAACACATGCAAGTCGAACGGATTCATGTGTAACACCTAGCGAGTGGTGATAACAATCATCACAAGATATTAG
>JAVBKJ010000024.1:0-15605 GCA_031554075.1 Oscillospiraceae bacterium
CTAATATCTTGTGATGATTGTTATCACCACTCGCTAGGTGTTACACATGAATCCGTTCGACTTGCATGTGTTAGGCACGCCGCCAGCGTTCGTCCTGAGCCAGGATCAAACTCTCTATAAAAATACCAGTCAACCGTAGTCAACTTAAATACTCAATCGAGCTTTTCCAAGCTATATAATCTCAAATTCCTTAACGAGAATTAAATTCTCATTTTGGACCCTTGCTGGTGTTTTTTGTCACGTTGTTTAATTTACAAGGTGCAGTGTATCTCTTGCGCCGTAAGCGTTTGCGGTTTTTCGTTTGTGTCGCTCTCACTTGAACGCTTGATTAGTATAGCAAGGATATCGGCATTTGTCAACACCTTTTTGACGAATTTTGAAACTTTTTTCAAAGTTTCTGAAAAACCCTGTGTTTGCAACGGTTTCAAGGCACATCTTTTTTCAGTTTTTTGCGACATTAGGGCATTTATACCATATTATATTCTGTTTTTTCAAATTTATACCAAGCAACATTGCAACGCCCCGACGATATCCCCGTCTGCCTTCACGCACGCGCTTATCGATTCTGCCCCGTTCCATGTCTGCATTCACCGTCCGCGGGCATCTGAGGTCGGTATCGACGTTGTCACTGGTGACCCTGTTGGGCGTGGTGTTGACATTTCTGGTGGTTCGATTGCGTAGGCAAGGTCGTTGAGGTGGCGAAGGGCAGCTGGGCAGCAGGGGTTGCCAATTCATTCGACGTCTGTATCTCTGACATGTTTGCATACTTGGCGCGCGTGCAAACTTGTGTATGCACAGCAAACGGTTGATTTAGGGTGTTGCTAACATCTCCCGACAGTGACAACAGCTTCGATTCCATGTCGCTTGCCCCTGCTAATGAATCCTGCGCTACAATAATAGAGACAGTATCGCCTAACGCGCCCGTTTTGTCCATGTGGACAAGTGTGCGTTGGTATGCCGTTTCGATACTGTGATGTTGCACGTCGAGCGCATCATTCAGCGGCGCCGTTGTGCCATGACATCCCGAGACACCGATTACTCTCTTAAAACAGTTATAGGTAAGCGCCACCGATTCTGACACTTCTACTGTACCCACAGGCCACGCATACGCGGTGACACTGCCTGTAACAAACAGCATCGCCGCCGCAACAGACACCCATCGTGAGATATGCGACTTTTTTGTATGCGAAACCACAGCGCCCACCTGAAAGTGCGAACGCGTGGGTATCGTGCCAAGTTTTCCATTGTTAAACAGCACAATGGTTTTTTGCGCGCCAACCTCAACTATAACGCCTTTCATAAAGACCCCTCCTCTCCCCAAAACTGTGGCAAGAATGTATGTATATAGGGGTAATCCCCTTGTTTAATCAATATAATAGCAACAATATAGACGCGATACTTCTCAATTGTCTTAATTGGCACATGCGAAAGCTCCGATAAGTCGCGCATGGGTAATTGTCGCCGTAGTAACATTTGCGCTTGCAATTCCTTCTGTTCAAGACACGCTTTAGCGACCGTGTGACAAATGCGCCGCGACCTATCTTGCTTAGGGCAACGTTTGAGCAGCTTCTGCCAATCAAACCCCCATGCGTCAAATTGGATATTCAACGCCTCTATATCATACTGTAGATTGCACTGTTCGTCTTGCGCCTGATAGGCTCGAATGGCCGACTGTGTCTCCCACTGAATATCCCCCTCTTCAATTGTAGTGGTTAAGGGTACCAATGGTGTATGGATGCGAATTTCTTTGCGCGCTTCGTCGGTAAGCCTGCTGGCAATAACGGTGCGTGCATAAGCAAGAAACGTACCCCGCTCGGGGTCATAGGTTCGCACGCTTTGGGCAAACGCCAACATAGCGATGGTTAAGCAGTCGTCTTGGGACTGCATTTTGAAGGTAATTCTCGCTATTGCATCTTTAATAAAAGGCAAGTAGGCATCAATCAGCGCATCCAGTGCCTTGTTGTCCTGCTTCGCCATCTGTACTAACGCACCAATGTCATCGGTCAGCATCCTCACCCCTTACGTATAGTATACGAATTATACAGCATTTTTTAGAGGGTGGCTATAGTTAGGGCGTGCTTTGCAAAATTTTTTACTCTATTAATGTATAGAACGACATCTTAGTAGCGCAAGATACCAAGGATGTTTGAAATGCGGGTTGCATCTGGCACATAGTTATGGTATACTACAAGTGTTCGCGTAGTGCGCGAACATACCCATAGCGCAGTTTTGGGACAACAGATAGGCTGTTCACCCACCCATTTCTTCGCTTTGAGGACTTTACTTGAAAGGTGAACGAACATGATACTCAAAGAACAAAAAACAAATGTCATTACCGCAAACCGCATTCACGAAACCGACACAGGCTCTCCCGAGGTACAAATCGCTATCCTAACCGAGCGTATCAATCAACTAACGGAGCATCTAAAAATCCACAAAAAGGATAACCATTCTCGCCGCGGTCTTTTGAAAATGGTTGGTGCACGCCGCTCGCTGCTTGACTATCTCTCACGCAAGGATATCGAGCGTTATCGTACCTTAATTGCCAAGTTAGGTATCCGCAAGTAATGAATTTGTAGCCATGGGGGCAACCCCCTCATGGCAACTTTGCCAGCCGTTCATTTGTCCGGAGAAGAATGAGCGTGACTGAATGTGTGTCTCCGGAGAAAAGAGATAAAACATGACAAAACGTGACTTCAACGCAAAACTGTATACCATTGAGGTAGGCGGTCGTACGCTTAGCGTCGAAATCGGCAGAGTCGCCGAGCTTGCCAATGGGTCCGCCCTGCTTCGTTACGGCGAAACCGTGGTGTTAGTGACTGCTACCGCGTCCTCGAAACCACGTGACAATATTGACTTTTTCCCGCTGTCGGTTGACTTTGAGGAACGTTTATACGCTGTTGGTCGTATTCCTGGTTCATTTATGCGCCGCGAAGGTCGCCCCTCTGAGCGTGCCATCTTGGCATCTCGACTCATTGACCGTCCTATGCGCCCCCTCTTCCCCTCTGATATGCGCAACGACGTGTCTATCATGTCTACCATTTTATCTGTGGAATCCGATAACTCACCTGAAATCGTAGCGATGATTGGTGCGTCGATTGCCACCTCTATCTCTGATATTCCTTGGAATGGTCCTATTGCAGGTGTGAACGTTGGCTTGGTTGACGACAAATTTGTCATAAACCCCACCGCCGCACAGCGCGAAGTGTCCAAGCTAAATTTAACCGTTGCCGCCTCTCAGAAGAAAGTGGTTATGATTGAAGCAGGCGCAAACGAAGTGCCAGAAGCGCAAATGTATGATGCAATTATGTTAGCGCACGACGAGATTAAGAAAATTTGCTCCTTTATTGATGGCATCGTCGCCGAGCTTGGCAAACCAAAGTTCGAGTACGCCAAGGCGAAGTTCAATCAAGACATGTATGATGAATTAAAAGCCACGATTTTGGACAAGCTTCGTGTGGCACTGGATACAGACGATAAGAACGTGCGCGAGAGCCGTATGACAGCCCTCCGCGCTGAGATAATTCCAACGATTATTGAGAAATTCCCAACAGCAGAAGCGGATTGGGGCGAAATCCTGTACAAGCTTCAAAAGTTTGTCGTTCGCCGCTGGTTGCTCGACGACAAGAAGCGTGTAGACGGACGCGGTCTGATGGACGTACGTCCTTTGTCTGCTGAGGTTGGTATTTTGCCGCGCACCCATGGTTCAGGCTTATTCAGCCGTGGGCAAACACAGGTACTAACGGTCGCCACCTTGGGTACTATTTCTGATAACCAGAAGTTAGACACCATTTATGACGACGAGTCCAAACGCTATATGCACCATTATAATTTCCCACCATATTCTGTTGGGGAAGCCAAACCCTCACGCGGTCCTGGTCGCCGCGAAATCGGTCACGGTGCCTTGGCAGAACGCGCGCTAGAGCCTGTCATTCCGTCCGAGGAGGATTTCCCATATTGCATCCGTCTGGTCAGCGAAGTGCTGTCCAGCAATGGCTCGACCTCACAAGGTGCCATCTGTGGTTCAACCTTAGCCTTGATGGACGCTGGCGTACCGATTAAAGCCCCTGTCGCAGGTCTTTCCTCAGGATTGATTACTGAGGGCGACCGCTGGATGACTTTTGTGGATATCCAAGGCGTCGAGGATTTCTACGGCGATATGGACTTTAAGGTAGCAGGCACAAAGGCTGGCATCACCGCTATCCAAATGGACTTGAAGATAGACGGCTTAACCCCTGAAATTATCAAGAGTGCCTTAGAGATTACCCGTGACGCTCGCTACGGCATTTTAGATGAAATCATGCTGCCTTGCATCCGCGAACCACGCGAGGAGCTTTCACAGTACGCGCCAAAGATGATTCAAACCCAGATTGAAGTGGATAAAATCCGCGAAGTCATTGGCAAGGGCGGCTCTGTCATTCAGAAAATCGTGGCAGAAACAGGCGCAAAGATTGATATCGAAGATGACGGACGCGTCTTTATTTCGGCGCCAAACCGTGATAACTGCGTGAAGGCACTCAAGATTATCGAAGCGATTGTCCTCGACCCACAAATCGGCGATGTGTTCATGGGCAAAGTCACAAGACTGATGACCTTTGGCGCGTTTGTTGAATTTGCGCCGGGCAAAGAGGGCATGGTGCATATCTCTAAGCTCGCACCACAGCGCGTTGCCAAGGTCGAAGATGTCATCAATGTCGGCGATATGACATGGGTGAAGGTCGTTGAAATTGACGACAAGGGACGTATCAATCTCTCTCGTAAGGATTGCCCACAGTATCAAGAACAGCAGTAACACAACGCAACTGGCGTTTGTGACACTAAATATACCAATGCGGTCATTTGGGCGGTTCGGTTACGATCCGCCCAAATGTGTATATCCCATCCGAAACACGAAGGCAATCCGCGGCGCATGGCGCGACGTACGTTTTGACTTCGTGCGAAATGAAATTTGTATATGAGGCAGAACATGATAGAAAAACAAACACTCCCTAGCGGCGCACGATTGTTATATGAGGAGCTGCCACATGTGCGGTCTGCCGCCTTTGGCATATGGGTTGGAACAGGGTCGCGTCACGAAACCCCCGCCCTAGCAGGGGCTTCCCATGCCTTAGAGCATATGGTATTCAAAGGTACAAAAACGAGAACAGCGGCGCAGATAGCCGAGCAAATGGACGCAATGGGCGGACAGCTGAATGCGTTTACCACCAAGGAGTGTACCTGTTTTTATGGACGCGCGCTAGAGAGCCATTTAACAGAAGCGCTCGAGCTCATATGCGATATCTTTTTTGAAGCGAAGCTGGATGAGGACGATTGGCAAACAGAACGCGGCGTCATTTTAGAAGAAATCGACATGTATGAGGACACACCCGAAGATTTAGTGACAGAGCAACTATTTGCACAGGTGTACAAAGGCAGCACGTTGGCAAAACCGATATTGGGGAATGCCAAAATACTGCGTGCCATGACAGCGCAGGACTTGCGTTCGTACCGCGACGCGGAGTATCGGGACGTTGTCGTCACACTGGCTGGTTGCTTCAAGCCGTCGCACCGCCAATTGTTGGAACAGCGATTTGCGCAGGCAGGCAAGCCTGCACGTCCACATCAAGCCGCGACAACGTTGCAGGTAGCACGCGCTGTGAAAAAGAAGGCGATTGAGCAAAACCACTGGTGTCTGGCGATGCCGGGCTTACCAATGGTGCATGACAGCCGCTACGACTTGCAGGTTATGATTGGCATTTTGGGCGGCGGCATGTCGTCACGCCTATTTCAAGCCGTCCGCGAGCAGGCGGGGCTGTGCTATGAGATTAGCGCGTATGCATCCTCACACCAAGACGTCGGACTGTTAGGCATCTATGTCGCGTTAAACCGCGAGTCAGAAGCGCGCGCACTACCCATGATACGTTCCATTATCGAAACATTTGTCTCCGAAGGACCAACAGAAGCCGAGGTTGACCGCGCACGCGAGCAGCTAAAATCCGCAGCGGTGATGGGCATGGAGGCAACAAAAGCGCGTATGAACCACATGGGACAAAGTGAATTGTTGCTAGGCAAAGTGCTGTCACTTGATGAAATCATCGACCGATGCGACGCTGTCACCACCGCTAAGGTTCACGCCTTGGCGCGCGACTTGCTAACATTGGACGCATTGTCGTTCTCCGCCGTCGGACGCGTTGACAAAGTGGAGACATATAAGGAACTATTGCAATTGTCATAAGGGAATTGCTGTCGCGACGAGATTGTTTTTCTTTTGCTTATTATTTTTTTCAAAAATGAAGGGGAAGTCTTGGCGACTTCGGGTCGCCGCTTATATCATGTGGATTGCGTGCGTTGCGACGCACGCCCAAAGGCGCCGCCTTTGGAATCCGCAATTTTTTGAAAAAAATTGAGTAAAACTTTTGTTTTATTAACTTGATTTTCCACATTTGGTGGTGAGATTGTTTTTCTTTTGCTTACTTTTCTTTTTGTCCAAAAAGAAAAGTAAGGGGAGGGTTTGATTATGGAGAAGATTACAGCACCACGCGGCACGAAGGACGTGTTGCCCTTGGAGGTTGACCGCTGGCACATGCTAGAGACCACCGCGCGCCGCGTCGCCCAATCTTACGGTTTTCAGGAGATTCGCTTTCCTGCCTTTGAGCATACGGAGCTATTCATACGCGGCGTAGGCGACACCACCGATATTGTCCAAAAGGAGATGTATACCTTTGAGGACAAAGGTGGTCGTTCGATTTCACTGCGTCCCGAGGGTACGGCGTCTGTCGTCCGCGCTGGAATCGAACATGGTGTTTTTCAAGGCGCACTTCCGTTCAAAGCGCATTACATCGCGCCTGTCTTTCGGTACGAAAAGCCGCAAGCAGGTCGTTTGCGAGAACATCATCAGTTTGGTATCGAATGTTACGGCGCGGCAGGTCCTGAAGCGGATGCCGAAGTAATCGCCCTCGCGCATACCTTTCTAACCAATGTCCTCCCCGTCGCTACCGAACTGCCCTTTGTTCTCCACCTCAATTCCATCGGATGCCCCACTTGCCGCGGCGCGTATCGTGACAAACTGCTCGCCTACTTGCAATCCAAACCCCTGTGCCATAACTGCACAGAACGTATGGCGCGTAACCCGTTGCGTGTGTTGGATTGCAAAGAAGCTTCTTGCCAGTCCGTCGTGCAGGACGCCCCTGTTACCAACCAATGTCTCTGTGCTGACTGTCAAACGCATTTTGCGTCTGTTCAAACTTATGTACGTCAGCTTGGCATCCCGTTTGTGGTAAGTGACCGCCTTGTGCGCGGACTTGATTACTATAACCGTACTGTTTTTGAGTTTATCTGCACGCAAATTGGCGCGCAAGGTACAATTCTTGCCGGCGGTCGCTATGATGGTTTGGTCGAGCAGCTAGGCGGACCGCCCACACCTGCTTGTGGTTTCGGGTGCGGCATAGAGCGCATTTTACTACTGCAAGACGCGTTTGGTGTTGCTATGCGTCAAGAACATACGCCCTTCCTGTGTATCACCACGGCGGATACGCCCGACAGTCCAGCCGGTGTCGCCGCTCGATTGCTCACACAAAAATTGCGTGCGTTCTGGTATGTCGAGCAGGATATCACAGGTCGTTCGCTAAAAGCGCAGTTCAAACACGCGGACCGCCTAGGCGCAAAATATGTCATGACCATCGGTAGCACAGAGATTGAAACCGCGACCGTCACTATCAAACGCATGGCAGACGGCGCAAAACTTACTTGTGCGCTCGATTCAGATGCCATTGTCGCGCTGCTGCTTGCAGATATCGCGCCACAGACGGCGCCCGTTATGCAAGATTCATCAGAAAATGCTAATCTTTGACCGTAACTTTTGATTGACTTTTGTCCCTTTCTGCTCTACACTATGTAGGGCAGTTAATTTATTCAACACTATATATAGATGCCAAATTGCAGCTTCTATTTCTCCGGCGAGAAATAAGTTGCCGTCACCAATGTAATTCGCCGGAGAAAAGGTTGATGTTATGTATAACAAACGTACCGCCTATTGCGGTGATTTGCGAAGTGAGGATTGTGGCAAAGAGGTTATTGTCTGCGGCTGGGTGCAACGCCTGCGCGACAAGGGCAGTCTCATCTTTATCGACTTGCGTGACCGCGCTGGCATTATCCAGTGCATTTTAGATGACACCGTGGCGGAGGAGCTGTTTACGGTGGCAAAAGCTGTGCGTTCGGAAACCGTCCTTTGCATTAAGGGGGAACTGCGTCACCGTAGTAGCCCGAACCCAAACTTGCCAACAGGACAGGTCGAAGTGCTAGTATCGCAACTGCAAGTGCTGTCCACAGCAAAAACCCCTCCCTTTGAAGTCGAGGACGACACCCGCGTTGGCGAACTGTTGCGGTTGGAGTACCGTTATTTAGACTTGCGCCGCCCCCGCCTGCAAAGTTATCTGCACTTGCGCCATAAAGTCACCCAAGCCGTGCGCCGCTTTTATGATGCGAACGGTTTCTATGAAATAGAGACCCCCATCCTCACCAAATCGACCCCCGAGGGTGCGCGCGACTACTTGGTTCCCTCGCGCTTGCACGCTGGCATGTTCTACGCCCTGCCCCAATCACCCCAACAGTACAAACAGCTACTCATGGTGTCGGGCTTCGACCGCTACTTCCAAATTGCGCGCTGTATGCGCGACGAGGACTTGCGTGCCGACCGTCAACCAGATTTTACGCAAATTGACATGGAGATGTCATTTGTGGATATTGATGATGTCATGGGCATGAACGAGCGCATGATGGCGACCGTTTTCAAAGAAGTGCTTGACGTGGATATCGCGCTACCCATGCGCCGTATGCCCTATCGCGAGGCAATGGCACGCTACGGTTCGGACAAGCCCGACCTCCGTTTTGGCTTTGAACTGAAAGATATTACTGACATTACGCGTGACTGCGGCTTCAAAGTGTTTGAGGACGCAACTTCTGTCGGTGCTATTGTCATTGATGGTGGCGAGACGAAATTTACCCGTAAAGAGATCGACCAATTGACAGAGTACGTGAAGGGTTTGGGGCTAAAGGGGCTTGCTTGGCATAAAGCCGCCAGTTCCTCCTTTGCCAAACAAATGACAGAAACCGCCATGACAGCCATCCTATCGCAAACAGGCTTTAGCGAGGGCGACCTCCTGTTTGTGATTGGCGATGCAAAACAAACGCTCGTGCGCACCAGCTTGGGTGCGTTGCGCTGCGAATGTGCGCGTCGTTTGAATCTGCTCAATCCGAAAGAGTTTTCCTTTGTCTGGATTACAGAATTTCCGCTGTTTGAGTTTAGTGAAGAAGAAGGTCGCTATGTCGCACAACACCACCCCTTCACCAGCCCCATGGCGGAGGATGTCCATTTCCTAGAGGAAGGGCAGCTAGGGCAGTGCCGCGCCCGCGCGTATGATATGGTGCTCAACGGCTATGAACTTTGCTCAGGCTCCATTCGCATTCACGATAGTCAAGTGCAAGCCAAAATGTTTGGTCTGCTCGAAATGACACCGCAGCAAATCGAAAATCGCTTTGGACATTTGATTAAAGCGTTTCAGTACGGTGTCCCACCACATGGCGGCATTGGCTTTGGGCTTGACCGCATTATCATGCTCATGGCTGGCACAGAGAACATTCGCGACGTTATCGCGTTCCCAAAGACACAAAATGCCGTCGAAGTGATGATGAACGCGCCGTCCAGTGTTGACGAGAAGCAACTTCGCGAACTGCACCTATCCATGATGGAGGAAGCAAAAGCATGAAACTAACAGATAACGCGTATGCCGTTTTGCAAAAGCGGTATTTAGCGCGCGATGCAGAAGACCACCTGATAGAGGACGCCGAGGGGCTGTTTCGCCGTGTGGCCGCGGCGGTTGCGCGGGCAGATGCCGCCTACGATGTCAACGCGGATATTGCTGGCTTAGCGCAGCAGTTTTACGACACCATGACCTCTTTGGAGTTTTTGCCAAACTCCCCAACGCTGATGAATGCAGGCAGACCCTTAGGGCAGCTATCCGCCTGTTTTGTGCTACCCATAGACGACTCGTTAGAGAGTATTTTTGAGGCAGTCAAGCAAGCGGCGCTCATTCACCAAAGTGGCGGCGGCACAGGCTTTGCATTTTCGCGTCTCCGTTCTAGCGGCAGTGTTGTCCGCTCGACAGGCGGCGTTGCGTCTGGCCCCATCAGCTTTATGAAGGTATTCAACGCCGCCACGGAAGCTATCAAACAAGGTGGCACACGGCGCGGCGCGAACATGGGTGTGCTACGTGTTGACCATCCAGATATCCTCAGCTTTATTGATTGCAAGCAGGACGTAACACAAATCACTAACTTTAATATCTCAGTGGGTGTCACAGATGCCTTTATGCAGGCAGTGGCCCAAGACGGACAGTACGACCTTGTCAATCCGTCCACGGGGCAAGTTGTCAATCGTCTCTCCGCCCGTATGGTCTATAACCACATTTTAGAAGCGGCGTGGCGCAACGGCGAGCCTGGCATTCTATTTTTGGATCGTATTAATAAAGGTAACCCTGTCCCCTCACAAGGCGCGATAGAGGCGACAAATCCTTGCGGCGAGCAACCACTTATGCCGTTTGAATCGTGCAACCTAGGCTCTATCAACCTTGCCAACATGTTAGGGCAAAACGGTGTAAACTGGCAGAAACTAGGCAGAACCACCCAGTTAGCCGTACATTTTCTTGACAATGTGATTGACATAAACCGTTATCCGCTCGAAAAGATTGATATGCAGACGAAACTTACGCGTAAAATCGGGTTGGGCGTCATGGGTTGGGCGGACATGCTGTTTGCCCTTGGTCTGCGCTACGACTCCGAAGAAGCAGTGGCATTAGGCGAGCGCATTATGAAGTTTATCCGCGATACAGGTGTGGCGGAAAGTGAACGCTTGGCGTCGATTCGCGGTGCGTTTCCGCTTTGCCCTGATAGTGTCTTTACCAAGCCACGCCGCAACGCGACAATTACCACCATCGCCCCAACCGGCACACTGTCCCTTATCGCGGGGGCGTCTAGCGGCATAGAGCCAGCATTTGCCCTTTCCTTTACACGTAACGTCATGGACGGTGCCAAACTCGTCGAATTTAACCCTGTCGTTGCTGCCATGATGGAGCAGGCAGGCGTAGACACACCGGAAAAACTGCATCCAAAAATACAGGATGTATTGGTCACAGCACACCAAGTCAGCCCCGAATGGCATGTCCGTATGCAAGCGGCGTTTCAAAAACACACCGATAATGCAGTTTCCAAGACTGTCAATTTCTCAAACGAAGCGACTGTTGAGGAAGTGCGCACTGTTTACGATTTAGCCTACAGACTGGGGTGTAAAGGCGTTACCATTTACAGAGATGGTTCCCGTTTTGGTCAGGTTTTGACCACCTCAGAGAAGCCCGAGCCAGTCGCCGCCCCCGATATTTGCGACATAAGCTGTGACGATTGCCGCCTACCGACCCCTGCCAAAGTACAAACAGGCATTGTACCGCGTCCGCGACCCACCGTCACCCAAGGCATCACCGAACGCATGACAATTGGGTGTGGAAACTTATATGTTACTGTCAATTTGGATGACAATGGCATTTGCGAGGTATTTACCAACACAGGTAAAAAGGGCGGTTGCCCCTCCCAAAGTGAGGCAACGGCGCGTCTTGCCACCACGGCGTTCCGCGCAGGTGTCGCCCCCGAGTACATCGTTAAGCAACTAAAGGGCATTCGTTGTCCGTCTACCATACGCCAAAAGGGGCATCAAGTCCTCAGCTGTCCTGATGCCATCGCGCGCGTTATCATGCGCGTGCTAAACATGAAGTCGGAAGCACTGGAACCAGACGTTATGGACGTGGAGGAAACGGACGAAACGGTGTACCGTCCCTGCCCTGAATGCGGCAAATCGCTCGAACATGCAGGCGGCTGTGTCATGTGCCGTCACTGCGGCTACTCAAAGTGCGGTTGATGAATACAATCTATTTAGACAACGCGGCAACGAGTAAGCCCAGTCAAGCGGCACTTGCCGCCTTTGCGGACGCCGCAGAACGCACCTATGGCAACCCCTCCTCCCTACACACCGTGGGCAAAGAAGCGCGATTGCTGCTAGAGGACGCACGCGCCACTGTGGCGGCGTTTATCGGCGCAACGCCCTCCGAGATTACCTTTACCTCTGGCGGCACAGAAAGCAATGCTTTGGCCATTCAGGGGCTTCGTCATCAGCGTGGCAAGCATGTCATAACGACCTCGCTAGAACACGCTGCTGTAACGGCGCAAGTGGCTTCTCTTGCCCAACTTGGGTGGGCGGTCACCACCCTATCACCTGATAGGCACGGTCGTATATCAGCTGATAGCGTGCGCGCCGCCCTACGACCCGAGACAGATTTAGTCACCTGTATGCTTGTATGTAACGAAACTGGTGCCGTGTTGCCCCTCTCCGACATTACCGCTTTGCGGTCACAAGTACCACACGTTTTGTTCCACACAGACGCGGTGCAAGCCCTTGGCAAACTGTCAATTAACGTGACAAACTTGGGGGTAGACACGATGAGCCTCTCTGCCCACAAGGTTGGCGGGCTACGCGGCGTCGGTGCGTTGTATGTGCGCAAGGGCGTACGGCTCACCCCCCTATGGCAGGGGGGTGGACAAGAGGCAGGTCACCGCGCAGGCACAGAAGCCGTGCCGCTTATCGCCGCCTTTGCCGCCGCCTTGCGCCAACCAACACAACAGGATGTATTACAAGCCCATCTTGATTACACTTTGCGCGCCTTGCAAACGCATCTCCCCGCCGCCTTCATAATACCGCCACACGACGCGCCCCACATTCTCGCCCTAGCCATACCAGGTTGCCCGGGGCAAGTGGTGCAACGCATGTTGAGCGACGAAGGCATCTATGTGTCAACGGGGTCTGCCTGTAGCAAGGGCAAACTAAGCCCTGTGCTAAAATCATTGCCATTGCCAAAGGGCGTGGCGGCGGGTGCGATTCGCGTCAGCATGGGGGTCCAAACCACCGAAGCAGAGATTGACACATTTGTAACATGTCTAACAAAAATTGCAGCAAGGCTAGCGGGCTAACCCAAACGCTTGATAATACTAATTCTTGATAAAATGCACCATACATTTTTATCATTTGGCGTTGCCGAATTTGCGGCAATGCCACAAAAGATAGGGATTGGCGTTAGAAGTATGCGACATTAGTACAGCAGTCTTGCAATCGCGCGATGGCTAAACCGCTTACAGATGCCAAACAGGACAAAGACGAAGCCGCTGAGTAAGCACCACAACGCGAAGTAATGCAGACAAATTTGTCCTAGCAGGTTAAACCGTTTTTGCGAATAATCCCATACCTTTAGTCCCAGCCAACGATTCAAAACGATACCGCTTACGAGCTCGACAGCGCAAACAACAACCCCGCCAACGACACATTTTATGGCAAAGCGCAGTTTTTGGATGCCCTCCACGTACCGAAGCAACACAAAGCAAGCACCGCCTACGAATACCATACAGCCGTGCGTAGCACCGCGCCACAGGATTTCAAGCAGGGCATACAAGCTGCCGCCGATAACAAATTGTAAAAAACGTGGTCTTGATAACGCTTTCATAATGTATTTCATGCCCTTAGTATGGCACTATTTTGTAAAAGTATGAGGAGTTACCACATGAGAAATTTAGAAGCATACGCACAGTTAATTGTACATGAGGGCGTAAACATTAAAGCAGGTCAACCGCTGTTTATTACCTCTAACGTGGAAAACTACGAATTTGTCCGTCTTGTCACAGCGGTGGCATACACAGCAGGCGCGCGTGAAGTCTTTGTGCGCTGGGTGGATGATGTTATCAGCCGCCTGACATTTTTGCGCGGGGCAGACGATTTGTTCACATCGTTTCCAGACTGGCAGAAAGACCTATTTGCCCACTATGATAATAGTAACGCCTGTTATTTGGCGATACTCTCGAATAACCCCGAGGCACTCAAGGGCGTCGATGCAAACCGATTACAGCAAGCAAGCATTAGCCGCAACAAGGGGCTAAAATCTCATTCAGATTTAGTCATGGCAAACAAGCGGGCATGGTGCGTCACGGCTGTTCCCGGCAAGGAGTGGGCTTGTAAGGTGTTCCCGAATGTCACCGAAGCCGAGGCGATGGAAAAATTATGGGATGCCATTCTCCTTAGCAGTCACGCGCATGAGGGCAACGCCGTGGCGGCATGGCAAACGCATGTGACAACACTGGCAAAACGCGCCGACATCCTAAACAACTATCAGTTTACCCAGTTGCACTACAAGAACAGCTTGGGAACAGATTTAGTCATCGGTCTGCCCCAACACCATATTTGGACAGGCGGCGTAGACCACACGCCAGAAAAGCACCCCTTTTCCGCCAATATCCCCACAGAAGAAATCTTTACAGCACCTCACCGCTTAGGGGTCAATGGTCGCTGTGTCGCTTCTATGCCGCTTGTGTATCAAGGGGATTTAATTGAAGGATTTGAGATGACGTTCAAAGACGGCAAAGTTGTCTCCTATCGGGCAGATAAAAATGAACATTTGCTCAAAAACTTGCTCGATACAGATGAGGGCGCGCGTTATTTAGGCGAGGTCGCGCTCGTGCCACACAACTCCCCTATCTCGAACCAAGGTATCCTATTTTACAACACGCTGTTTGATGAAAACGCGTCCTGCCATCTGGCGGTGGGCGAAGCATACCCCACTTGCGTTGAAAACGGCGTTGAGTTTACCCTTGAACAACGTTTGGCAGCGGGGTTAAACGACTCACTCACCCATGTTGACTTTATGATAGGCACGTCAGATTTGAGCATCGTCGGTACAACCCCAGACGGTACGACCGTAGACGTGTTTTGCAACGGCAACTTTGCCTTTTAATATAGCATCACTGATAAAAAACCCCTTCAACGAACTTACACGTTGAAGGGGTTTTGAAAGGCAGAATTACGATTCCATCTGTTTTCCCAAAAAACCAGCCACAGTGGCGGCAAGTTTTTGTTCTGTCTCGCTCAGAGGCGTTGGGGCATCCCCTGCGATAAATAGCACACAGCCCGACACATCCCCTTCGGCAATAATTGGGGCGGCCAGCTCGACAAAGTACTTGTCTACGCCGTCAGAGACGTGAATTTTTTTGTCGCCTTCCTTAAAGGAGTAAAGTTGACGGCTTTCCATGATTTTCTCTAATTCCTCACCGACGCGCTTGTCAACAAGGTCGCGGCGTGGTGCGCCAGCGGCGGCAATGACCAAGTCGCGGTCGGTAACGGCGACGGGATAGCCGCTCGTTTTATGCAGTGTTTCGCATATTTGTGTGGCAAACGAGGAAAGCTCACCCATAGGTGAATACTTTTTGAAGATGACTTCGCCATCTTTATCTGTGTATATTTCTAACGGGTCGCCACTACTGATAACATTGACACGGAAAACCTTGTCCAGCCTATTGGTGCTGGATTGGGTAATTTGTGAGATATCTCCCGTGTCATGCGGAAAATTTGCGGTGTCCTCAATTGTAGTCGAAGACAACAGCATGTCTACGTCGGATTTCAATTTAATTTCTAAGTGGTCTACAAATACGGTGATTTTTTCCATAATTAGCTCTAAATCTAGTTTGTCCAACTTGTCCTTCGTGAG
>JAVBKJ010000012.1:0-6587 GCA_031554075.1 Oscillospiraceae bacterium
TTCCTCGAAATTCTTAAACTGGTCAAACGACGTGCAAGCAGGCGACAATAGTACGATATCGCCAACCACGGCACGTTCTCTTGCCAAGATAGTAGCCCTATCAATCGTGCCACACTCTGTCATGGGCACAATGTTACCGAAAGATGTTTTTATCTCTTGTGTCGCTTCGCCCACTAATAAGACCTCTTTAGCATACTGCGCCACAATCGCCCTCAAATCATCAAATGGCACTTTAGGGCGACCACCTAGGATTAAAATAACTTTTTGGTCAAAGGAGCGTAATCCTGCTATGGTTCGCGTGGGACTTGAGGCAATAGAATCGTTGAAATAACGTACCCCTTCAACCGTGGCTACAAATTGCAACCTATGCTGTACGCCTTCAAATGTGCGTGCCACAGTTTGAATTGCCTCACGTGTCACCAAGGGATACACCGCCGCGATGGCTGCCATATAGTTTTCAACATTATGAACGCCTTGCAGTGCAATTTCTGTTATGTCCAATATGGGCTGTCCGTCACAGACGATATTGCTGTTATCGATCCAAACACCCTGTGATAATGCGTTCTGGCGACTAAACCAGCGTGGATGTATCCCGTCTCGTTGGGCAACACTACAACTAGCGTCATTATCTGCATTCAGCACCACGACCTGCCCTTGCGATTGATACTTGTAGATATTGCATTTTGCATCAATGTATTCTGGCATATCATGGTGCCAATCAAGGTGATTGGGTGACAAATTTGTAATAATGGCAACCGTCGGGCTACGCTTCATTGTCATTAGCTGAAAAGACGATAGTTCTAATACGACAATATCTTCTGCCGTCATGTCACCTACCTTAGATAGCAACGGTGTTCCAATATTGCCGCCCACAAAAACGTGTTTTCCCGTTGTTTCCAATAAATGTTGCATAATGGTGGTCGTCGTCGTCTTGCCATCACTGCCCGTGACAGCATAAATCGGGCATGGACACCACTCCATAAAAACTTCTATCTCAGATGTCAACAGCGCCCCACGTGCAACGGCAGCTTCTATTTGTGGCTCAAACGGCTTCACGCCGGGTGAACGAAAAATAATATCCCCTTGCAACGCGTCTAAATAGTGTGACCCTGTTTTGAAGGCTATCCCTTGTAGGTCACCCATCTGTAGCTCATGCTCGGGGCGACGGTCATACGCTGTCACATTCGCGCCCGCCTTCACAAGTAGTTCAAGTAGCGGGCGATTACTAACACCGATACCGATCACTGCTACCTCTTTGTTCTTCAACGTATCTAAAAATTCTTGCATCCTGTTTTTCAAAGCACCACATCCATTTTATAATTTCCAACTTCCTTACATTATACTTGATTTTAGCGGAAATATCAATCAAACTTTATGGCGAATGTTGTATTATTGTATCAAAATTTGCATGTGCCAATGCAAAATCTATATGCCGATTCATAATTCGTCAAGACATTGTGCAAACAGAACAAAAACGTTTACATATGTATATTCTGAGCAGAGTGGGTAAAAATATGACTGCGAGGAGCGTGACTCCTCATGGAAAGGGTGAAGAACGTGCAGAATTTGACAACAAAAGAGCTAACAGCGATTGAAGACCAACTCGGCATTGAACAAGTGCTCATCAAGAAATATAACACGATGGCTGGTCAGTGTACCGATGCTACCATCAAGACAAAGTTGACCTCTATCGCCAGCCGTCATCAGCAACATTACAATACCCTTATGGGATACTTGCAGTAAAGGAGGGTCACACTATGATGACCAATACACAAACCTTGGGTGACAAGGAAACCGTGAACGACTTCATTGCGGGTCAAAAAATGATTACGTCTGCTTATAACACATTTGCTGGCGAATGCGCAAACGAATGTCTCCGCAACGACTTCCTGAATATTCTCAAAGATGAACACTGTATTCAAGCCGAATTGTTTACCGAGGCTAGTAGCCGCGGTTGGTACCAAACAAAAGCAGCGCCCACTGCCGAAGTCAATCAAGTTAAGACAAAGTTCACCACTGGTTCTTAATCCCCTTTTTTACCAAGAAATGTGACCTGCGGCCACGGGTTATTCGTTTATACTAAAAAACCACTCGTTACCGTCTCCCTTTAGAGATGGTAATGGGTGGTTTTTGCAAACAAAACTAAATAACGCCGTTATAAAAAGAACCTAGCATAAACGATACTTGATTTTGTTGGGTACTCACGCGGTTTGCATTATACGAACTATATGTATCAGCAGACGCTGTGTAAGCTTGCGGTGAACGTTCCACACCACTTGCAATTTGTGTCAATTTGGAGGACAAACCGTATGTATTACCACCGCTAAACAAGGATTTCATACTACCTTTTTCTAAAGCGTTTTCAAGCGACTTCTCCGAAATGGAAATTTTACCATCACTCGCAAAACTAAACCCAGCATTAGCCATAGACATTTTATATGTAGAAGCGGCGCCAAACAACTGCGCCCCAACTTTTTCATTTGACGATACGAGTTTGTTATACGTCGAAACAAATCCGTTGACGGCTGCTTTTGCGTCCTTGTTTGAGCTTTCAATATGGATAGTAACCGGTTCGGCGGTTACTTCTTTCAGTGTGGCATCAATGCGACCGACTTTGACATGATTTGTGGATGCTGACTTTGTTTGTCCATCAACCACAAAGGAGGCATCTTGCGCTTGTGTTGCTGTTGTCACATTGGAGGCAGAAACTAATGCCCCTGTCTTATCCTGTATCGAAAATGCGTTCTTTGCGCCCGTAGACTTTGATGCCAACAAAAGCGACACAGAACCATCTTTTTGCTCAATACGCGCCGACGCGTTAGTGCCACTGCGGTTAATAGAATCCGCCATTTTTTTGTACACACTTGCATTGGTATCCGACAGTGTCACTTCAACTGTCATATCAACCGATTTCCCTTGTACATCGGTAATACTAAAGGTGTGCGCCCCTTGGCTAAAGCCAAGTTCTGACGCCTGTTTCGTACCCGAATTTGTTACCTGCTTTGTTGCCAGTTGTGATACAGTTATCTGCAAATCTTCAACCTTAGCACTAGCAGATACGTTTTCAGTTTGTACAGCAATGGTGTTCTCATTCGAACTCTTAGCAACTCGTTGCACGAAAACTGAAGAACCACTTGATTCATTAGAACTTCGCGACAACAGATTTACAGCTTTCCGTAATTCAGTCGCGTCTTGCTTTAGATTAAGGGTAACAAAGTCTTCTTTGGACGGTTTTGCGTTATTGGTACCGTATAAAAAAGTACCTTTACTTACGGTTGGGCTTGCAATTGGCGCTGAAAAACTGCTTGCCCCCGTCCCAAACACATGAGCAAGTTGACTGGTATTCGAAATTCCGTATAGTCCCATGCAAATCACTCCTACTGCTTTAGACTGTCATCCTAACAAATAAATGTCACAGGGTATTCGATTACAATAAGCAAGCAATGTTACCTACTTCGTAATCAATTTCGCTAGGCAATCGTATATTTACCTCTAATAAAGATAGTAACGTCAGCGGTTGCCTTAAAACCACGTCCTGCGATGGTAGATATGTAGTGATTACTTTTTTCAAGTGCTTTGCCGTTGGCTAGCTCGCCGCCTGTGCTTAGATTAATCAGCCCTGGTGAACTTGCAGCCACACAGGTAGCACTGCCACCGCGCAGAATTAGTTCTGTTCCTATTTCACATTTCACAGTTTTGCCGCTTTTTACTTCAACTTTTTGGAATACAGCACCATCAACATTGGTTGATCCCGCTGGCATTTTAGCGATAACAGCAGCAGCCACCGCATCGACAAACGCGGCGTCGTTTGCTAGATTAGCCGAACCACCACCAGAAACGCCCGAAATACGTTGTTCTAGTTGCGTTGTCAACTCTGCAAACTTTGCATTAAGCGTTGTGGCATATTCATCTGACTTTCCCTTGACAATTTCATCAATTTTAGCCATCAACTGAGGCTGGAACTCCTCATACATATAACTAGAGGAGACAATAGGGTCTTCTTTCGACCCCACCTCAGCTGCAATTGCCACAAAGCCTGCTAATAACATCGCAACGAGCAAAAATGCTGTCACACCAATTACCCAACGTTTCTGCGCCATTCGTAAATCCTCCTATGTACGGTTCCGACTAAATGTCGGAACCGTTCTTATCGTTTGTAACACAATAAAATTCTACATTTCTGCTGTTGGCATACTCAAACCAAAACTAACATAAATGGCTGAATCAACTTGTTGCATTAGGCTCTCATCCAACCGACCCATACACTCTTTGAGACGCCGTTTGTCCAACGTACGTACCTGCTCGAGTAACACAACCGAATCTCTTGAAAGTCCATAAGTACGCGCGTTTAACTCAATGTGTGTCGGCAGTCGCGCCTTGTTAATCTGTGATGTAATCGCCGCCGCAATAACCGTTGGGCTATGCTTGTTACCCACATTATTTTGTATGATGAGCACAGGGCGAATCCCCCCCTGCTCACTTCCCACAACGGGGCTTAAATCTGCGTAATAAATATCACCACGTTTTACGGCAGACGGCGCTGCCGTCACATGGGATAAACTACTGATTGGATTGATACTACCATCCACAAAACTCACCTCGAGGCGGTGTAAACACCGAAGCTCGACAATCTCTGTCGGCAACTGTATTTTTCCCCTTAAAAGTGAATTTTAGTCATGCTGATGAAAGACTCGTACACGCGGACTCCAAAGTTTCACAGCATCACCGTTTTGCGAATCCAAATACATACGCGGTACACGCCGACTCACTGCACAAAGCACCTCATACGCTATCGTGTCCCCATGACTTGCCAAACTGGCTGCCGATAATCCGTCTGCCCCAAACAGGGTCACGATATCATCAACACTGACATTGGGCACATCGGTTACATCAATCAGTAGCATATCCATACAGACACGTCCGACGACACGTACTCGTTGTTTTCGACAAATAACCTCCGCTGTGTTTGAAAACGCCCTCATGTACCCATCTGCATAGCCAGCGCATACAACAGCAACACGCATTGCACGTGGCGCAATGTAGGTGCGGTCATAGCTAATTGTTGCCCCATTTGGAATTTCCTTAATTTGGGCAATTCTAGCCTGCAAGTGCATGACGGGTCGCATATCTGGTTCGTCTGAAGCACCAAATAATAGCAATCCAGTCCTCACCATATTAAACCATGTCTCTTTATAGTATAGCATACCGCCACTGTTTGCACAATGGGTTATGGAAAATTTTATATCTTCAAGCTTGTCTTGGAGAGCTGTAAAGGCATTTACCTGTTCAGCAACAAAGTCATTGTGCGATTTATCCGCTGTGGCAAGATGGGTAAACAAACCCTCTGGGTGCAAAAAAGGCAATCGAGCAATAGTGCAAACTTCCTCTGCTGTAAACACGCCAAGACGACTCATACCTGTGTCAACTTTTATATGAATTGTCAATGGCTTTCCCAGTTCTGAAGCCTTTCGGGATAATGCCTCGGCATAGGCAACATCGAACACTGTCTGCGCTAAATTGTATTTTAGTAACGCGGCAACTTCCGAAATAGGCGAAAATCCTAAAATCAGAATTGGTAATCGCACATTTGCCTGACGTAGTTCAATTGCTTCAGAAAGACAGGCAACTGCCAAATAGTTGACACCGCCTGCTGCTAATGTTCGCGCGACTTGTATCGCCCCATGTCCATAAGCATCTGCTTTGATCACTGCCATATGACCAACCGCACCCAAGCGTTGTTTAATTTGAGCTACATTGTGAGCAAGGGCTGAAAGGTCAATTTCAGCCCATATACGTTCGTCAATCATGCTTTTTTGCCTTTCAGATAGAATATTTACACCTTTATTGCGCATTATGTCAAGGAAACGGCAGAAAATTTGCAACTGATAACACGTTGACCGTCCACTAGCGTCTCAGCAAAAACTGGTACTAGTGTATCCACAGCAAACCATGCGTTTTGCAAGATATTGGAGTCAGGAATTTCATAGGTAAGGCGATAACACTTTGCACCCTCTAATGTCTCCAAAGTAGTTTCAGAAAGCAATCCATCTGCCCAAGTACGCATCATCGTTGGGATGGCATCAATTGGTGTTAGGGCAGTCCCAGCCAATTTTCCAGTTTCTAACGTGACATCATCAAAGGTAACTGCAGAGCTCCCCTCTGCAAACTGGGCTGTTATTCCAGCAATTTCAGAAGGTGTGAGAATGGTTATTGTACCCGTTTCTGCTGCTGTTTGTGTGTAACGAACTGTGAAGACACTCACCCTATCTCCAAAGTCTGCTGAAATTTCGGCGTCCATCGTGCATACTGTCACATTGCGAAACTGTTCTGTAATCTGCTCGCTGGCCTCTTTGACCGTTTTGGGCGCACACCCAGCTAACAAAACGACACATATAAGTATAATAATTCTTTTTAACATATCTCCGCCCCCATATCCTGTTTTGGACAACACAAGCACGTCCTTTGCAGTATATGTCTGGCGAATGGTAGTTATGAGTTAATCTTTCACTTGTCGATTGTACAGTTTCATGGCATTTAAGATGCGTTCATCTGGCTGAAAAATGAGGAGCAATTTGCCGCCTTCTTTA
>JAVBKJ010000065.1:0-11906 GCA_031554075.1 Oscillospiraceae bacterium
TTTCTAAATCTTCGCCCTCCACATAGTCCATTACAACATAGTAATATTTCCAACCGTTATCTACAAAATTTCCATCAAATATATATTTCACTACAAAGTTAGAGTTCACTATTTTAAGAGCTTCAATTTCTCGTGTAACCCGGTTATCATCACCTTTAGCAAATTCAGCAAACACAAAATCGGCAGAAAATATTTTCATTGCGTAAATTATTCCACCTTTTTGGCATTGATAAACAGAACCAAAAGTACCTTTGCCCTTAAAATCTATCAGCTCAAAGCCATCAATAGTTTTGCCAACCATAATATTTCCCCTTGTATTTTTATTTCGAGTCCATAAACAACAAGTAAGTTTCTTTTTCAAGCGCATCTGCTATTTTCTGTACATTGTCTAATGCAATACTTCTTTTCTCTCGTTCTATGGCACTGATATAAGTTCTATGCAACCCTGCTTTTTCTGCAAATGCTTCCTGCGATAGACCTTTTTCAGTTCTATATTTTTTTACGTTGCCTGCAAAAACTTTTATTATATCCATGATCGCACATCACCTCATTATTATTATAGCTATTCGAATACAATAAGTCAACATACAATAAGTTGCGCTGAATAGTGCGGGGAGGCTAGCTTCAATTCTATATGTCTTTGGTGTCAACGATAACATAGGACCAAGTCTACAAGACTTTCTACATAATTTAGCTGACAGACTTTAATCACATGGATGATGTATTAACTCCTGTAAGTGTTCCAGCAAGGGCATAAGGAAGTACACAATAGAGTTTGGCGATATTTCCGAATACTTGAAAAAGCGTGTCCTTACCTCAATATTATTTTAGTCCTTATGAAACATCCCCTTTCTTGACCTGATTATTTGGTCTGTTCTTTGAGCGGAAAAAGAGTAAAAAGAGAACAAGACAAACCTTAAAACCCTTAATTTTATGCGGTTTCCCGAGTTAGTCTTATTATACTATACGGGCACACATCTGCAACCATATTGGTATAATA
This sequence comes from Oscillospiraceae bacterium, assembly GCA_031554075.1. Classification (GTDB taxonomy): domain Bacteria; phylum Bacillota; class Clostridia; order Oscillospirales; family UBA929; genus WRMG01. Next base: position 1,001 of record JAVBKJ010000065.1, read on the forward strand.
AGTCATTTTATCCAATTTGGAACATACTCACCCACCTTGCGTCTAACATAATGACAGTCTGGCACTGACAGGGGTATCAGTGTCCACACTGCCAACACAAGCCCAAATAGGATGAGAGAAGGAATACATATGAAAAAGAACATTCGCAAGCCGATTCTATTAGGCTTATCAACAATTCTTACCTGCACACTGCTGTTGACAGCCTGCGCCACGCCAACACCTGGCTCAGAAACCACCATGACGCCATCCCCTTCCCCTAGCACGGAAGCCACCATGACGCCATCCCCTTCCCCCAGCATAGAGCCAGGCACAACCGAGGTCATGCCTGCTGACGTTGAAAAAGTGTTTTACCTGAATAACGACCAAGCCTTGTCCCTCACGCTGAACTCAGACAAAACATATGTAGACAACCTTGATAAAGCAGAGGAAGGCACTTGGAGTATTTCAGACGGCATTTACATTCTGTCCTCCACGACGTCAGGGAATGCGTACAGAATGTCTGTTTCTGAGGACGGCGCAACCGCTATTTTGTCCAAAGGTGACAATGATTACGAGCTAACAAGCATGGTGAAATCATAACGTATCTCAACAATACCCCCAAGCATTATCACAAAAAACCTTTCGATACTGTTGTGTCGAAAGGTTTTTTGTCGTAGCACCCATTGATCGTACCAATAAAACTGTATATTTTATATCGCGAAAGAGGATAATGTGGACAGGAAGTTGCACATTTGATGTACACGGCAACAAATTAGCATATAATCCCTGTTTTTCTTAACGTTTTCTTAACACAGTTTTACACAATCTAAACACTACCTTAATGCAAGAAGTGCTACACTATGGTTAGACAAACAAATGAGCTTGCTTGTTTGTGATTCATCTCTTGCTCAATAAGAGGTTCGTATAAGGGGGTTACTTGCATGAGTGTCATCGCTGGCTTTGTGGGGATGATTGGTCTGGGGCTATTCGTCTATCTGTTTTATATTTTATTTTGGGGGGATTCCATATGAGCCATGCGATTTTACAAGATATATGCTACCTTGGCTTACTGCTGTTGCTATCCTTTCCCCTTGGTCTGTACATTGCCAAGGTAATGCAGGGGCAACCTGTGTTTCTGACGCGGCTACTGTCCCCTTTGGAAACCTGTATCTACAAAAGTATGGGCATACGACCAGAGGAAGAAATGCGCGCCCATAAATATGTTTTCTCTATCGTTTCGTTTAGTCTCGTCGGGTTTCTCTTTCTATTTTGCCTCCAGATGTTGCAAGGTGTATTACCCTTGAATCCCGAAAAGCTAGATGGCATAAGTTGGCATTTATCGTTTAACACGGCGGCTAGTTTCATATCAAATACGAATTGGCAAGCGTATCAAGGAGAATGGACACTGTCGTATGTAACGCAAGCAATTGGTCTTACAGTGCAAAATTTCGTATCCGCCGCTGTTGGTATTTCTGTCTTGTTTGTCGTAATCCGCGGCTTTGTGGCAAAGCAAAAAAGCACTGTGGGTAACTTTTGGGTAGACATGACGCGAATTACCCTGTACGTATTGTTGCCACTATCGTTCGTGGTTACCTTGTTGCTTGTTTCCCAAGGTGTGGTACAGACGTTTGCGCCCTACAAGGAAATTGCCACACTGCAAGACGGCGTGTCACAAACCATACCGCTCGGCCCTGCGGCAAGCCAAATTGCCATCAAACAGTTGGGCACAAACGGCGGCGGTTTCTTTGGTGCCACTGCCGCCTTCCCGCTCGAAAACCCCACAGCATTTTCAAATTTGATTGAACTCTTAAGCATTATGCTCATCCCTGCCGCTCTTTGCGTTTCCTTTGGCTACGCAGTTAAAAACAGCAGACAGGGCAGGTCGATTTTAACAACAATGCTGATTCTGTTTGTGGTGTCACTCACCGTGGTAACACTGAGTGAGTACGTCCTAGCCCCCACCTTTGCAGGCACAAGTTTTGCAGGCAATATGGAGGGTAAGGAAGTGGTTCACGGGGTCGGTTTATCCGCCCTATGGGGTACAGCAACGACCGCCGCTTCAAATGGTTCTGTCAACGCCTCGCATGATAGCTTTACGCCGCTGGCAGGCATGATGATGATGTTCCTCATGCAGCTTGGCGAAATTGTTTTCGGCGGTGTCGGCAGTGGTTTGTACGGTATGCTGGCATTCATCATGCTAACAGTGTTCATTGCAGGGCTGATGGTCGGGCGTACACCAGAATACCTCGGCAAGAAAATTGAACCGTTTGATATGAAGATGGTTTGCCTTATTATCCTTACGCCGCCCCTGCTGACCCTCATCGGCACTGCCGCCGCCGTATCCATGCCCACGGCGTCTAGTTGGCTTACCAACACAGGCGCACACGGTTTTTCCGAAATTTTATACGGCTACTCGTCTATGGCCAATAACAACGGCAGTGCCTTTGCAGGATTACAAGCCAACACTGTCTTTACCAATGTAGTTGGTGGCTTTATGATGCTACTTGTGCGCTTTATCCCGATGTTTGCAGCGATTTTCCTAGCAGGCAATTTGGCAGAAAAAAAATGTGTCGCCCAAAGCGAGGGGACACTGTCAACGAGCAATGCCACGTTTATCGGCTTATTGGTTGGCGTCATTCTTATCGTGGGTGCGCTAAGCTTCTTACCAGCCTTAACGCTCGGACCGATTGCCGATTTCTTCACAACACGTTAGAGAGGGGTGATTCATTTGAAACAATCTAATCAAAGTAAAATAACAGATGCCGTAAAGCAATCGTTTGTAAAACTGTCGCCTAACGTTCAGCTGAAAAACCCTGTCATGCTCGTTGTGTACATTGGTGCAATATTAACGACTGCCCTCTATTGTGTATCGCTCGGCGGTTTGCGTGACGAGAGTTCGTTGTATACACTTGCTATTGCGCTAATTTTATGGTTTACGGTGCTGTTTGCCAACTTTGCAGAGGCGATAGCGGAAAGCCGCGGTCGCGCTCAGGCAGATAGCCTGCGCAGCTCACGCAAGGATGTTAAGACAAAGAAGCTTGTGTCGCAATCCAACATACATGACTTCACTGAAGTATTATCAAACACGTTGAAAAGAGGCGATTTCGTCTACGTCGTCGCTGGAGAACAAATCCCCATGGACGGCGAAGTAATTGACGGCGCGGCTTCTGTTGATGAAAGTGCGATAACTGGTGAATCCGCCCCTGTCATTCGCGAATCAGGCGGCGACCGCAGTGCGGTCACAGGTGGCACTGCCCTTGTGTCCGACTGGCTGATTATCCGAATCACCGCCGAAGCAGGCGAAAGTTTTCTGGATAAAATGATAGCCATGGTTGAGGGTGCTTCTCGCAAAAGAACACCAAACGAAATCGCGTTACAAATTTTGCTCGTCACACTGACGATTATATTTCTTGTCGTAACCGCGACGCTACTGCCCTTTACCGCCTTTGCCAGCCAGCAGGTCGGTCGTGGCGCGGCAATTTCCATTACGAATGTTATCGCGCTACTTGTCTGCCTAGCCCCCACGACCATCGGCGCGTTGTTGTCGTCAATTGGAATTGCAGGCATGAGCCGCCTGAACCAAGCCAACGTGTTAGCGATGAGCGGGCGCGCCATTGAAGCCGCGGGCGATGTCGATATTCTACTGTTGGATAAGACAGGCACAATCACACTGGGCAACCGACAGGCGAGTGAGTTTTTACCCGTCAGTGGTGTCAGCGAAAAGGAGCTTGCCGACGCGGCACAACTATCCTCTCTTGCGGATGAAACCGCCGAAGGGCGCAGTATTGTAGTGCTGGCGAAAGAAAAATTTGGCATCCGTGGTCGCGAAATGGAAAAACTCAACGCTAGTTTTGTAGAATTTACCGCCAAAACCAGAATGAGCGGCATTAATTATCAAGACAATGAAATCCGCAAGGGTGCCGCAGAGGCCATCAAAAACTACGTCTTGGACAAAGACGGGCACTATCCCGACGAATGTGACAAGCTTGTCAAAAAGGTCGCAGGTCTGGGCGGTACACCGCTCGTGGTCGCCATGAATGGCAGTGTACTCGGTGTGATTTATCTCAAGGATATTGTGAAAAACGGTGTCAAAGAGCGTTTTGACGATTTACGCAAAATGGGCATCAAAACCATTATGATTACAGGCGACAACCCCATGACAGCCGCTGCCATTGCCGCCGAAGCGGGCGTCGATGATTTTTTAGCCGAAGCAACGCCCGAAGCAAAGCTAGCACTCATCCGTGATTATCAATTAAAAGGGCATTTAGTAGCCATGACAGGCGACGGCACAAACGACGCGCCCGCGCTAGCGCAAGCAGATGTCGCCGTTGCCATGAACTCAGGCACACAGGCCGCCAAAGAGGCTGGTAACATGGTGGATTTAGATTCAAACCCCACCAAGCTGATTGACATTGTTCGCATCGGCAAACAGCTGCTCATGACGAGAGGGTCACTTACGACCTTTAGTGTCGCCAACGACGTGGCGAAGTATTTTGCCATCATACCAACGCTGTTTTTCGGCATTTTCCCCGAACTTGACATGTTGAATGTACTGGGTCTCACAAGCGCCAGAAGTGCCATTTTATCCGCCATTATCTACAACGCACTCATTATCATTGCACTCATTCCGCTCGCGCTAAAAGGTGTCAAGTATCGCGAATTGCCCGCTGGCAAACTGTTGGGACGCAACCTACTAGTATATGGTCTGGGTGGGCTAGTGTCACCATTTATCGCTATAAAATTAATTGATATGCTACTAACCGTATGTGGCGTGAGGTAATTGACATGACAAGACTGTTAAAACAACTGCGCCCTGCTTGTATTTGTCTGCTGTTCATGGTTGCCATCTGCGGCATCCTGTACACAGGTGTCATGACAGGGCTGTCACAGCTTCTGTTTCCCTATCAGGCAAACGGCAGTATCATCACCGCCACCAACAGTGACGGCACGAAAACAGCGCAAGGGTCAGCCCTGATAGCGCAGGCATTTACAAACCGCGCCTATTTTATCGGACGACCAATGACTGTCACCAACCTGTCGCCGTATGCCGACAAGCAAGCAGCCTTGGTCGATGAGCGTATCCAGTGGTGGCATACACTTGACCCCAATAACACAAGCGATATCCCGATGGACTTGGTCACCGCCTCTGGCAGTGGGGTTGACCCACATATCTCGCCAGAGGCCGCCGAATATCAGATTGCACGTGTCGCCACAGAGCGTAACCTAAGCGAAGCAACCGTAAGAGATATCGTCACCACCTGCACCACTGGCAGATTGTTAGGGTTTATCGGCGAACCCACCGTGAATGTGTTAAAGGCGAATTTAGCACTAGATGGTTACAAGTAGGGGCTAACAATGGTATACTAGACGCAAGATGACCGTACCGCCCACAGGGCGACGTTATACTAATTTCAAATTTGATAGTACGCTGTAGCAGGGAGGCGTTTGTATGGCTGAAAAATTGGAAACTGACACACGTCCAAATCCAGATGTAATTCTGGATACACTCGCAAACGACAACCGTACACATGGCAAGCTTAAAATTTATTTTGGGTACGCCGCAGGTGTTGGCAAAACATATGCGATGCTAGATGATGCCAGAGAACAACTACTACATGGCGTGGATGTCGTTGTGGGCTATGTCGAGCCGCACACACGACCTGAAACCTTACAACTACTAGAAGGATTACCTTCCCTGCCGCCTAAAATTGTCGCTTATAAGAATATTGAGCTAAAAGAATTTGATTTAGATGCCGCCTTGCAGCGAAAACCAACATTAATTCTCGTGGATGAATTAGCGCATACAAACGCCGACAGTATCCGTAACAAAAAACGGTTTCAAGACATCGAGGAGCTGTTAAACGCTGGTATTGATGTGTACACCACCGTCAACGTGCAGCACATCGAAAGCCTTAACAACGTTGTGGGGGATGTCACAAAAATCACCGTCCACGAGACAGTACCCGACCACATCTTTGACCACGCCGATAACATCAAAATCATTGACATCGACCCAAATGATTTACTCCAGCGATTTGCAGAAGGTAAAATATACCGTCCCGACCGCGCCCAAGCAGCCATGAACAACTTTTTCACCATCGGCAATCTTCGCATTTTGCGAGAAATAGCAATGCGGAAGGTCGCCGACCGCATTAGCCACGAAAACCAGACAGTCAAGCATATCACCGAAAAAATGGCAAGCTCGAAAATGCTTGTTTGTATCAGCCCCTCCCCCTCCTCCGCTAAGTGTATTCGTTGGGCGTCGCGCATGGCGGAAGCGTTTTTTATTCCATGGGTGGCGGTGTATGTTGAAAATCAGGACGCCGATGATTTATCAGAAGCGCAGAAAAAGAACAAACAAATGAATTTTGCCCTTGCCGAACGGTTGGGTGCTGAAGTCGTCACGTTAAGCGGTGGTGATATCGCCACGGTGATTGCCGAATACGCCAAGCTGTCAGGTATTACCAATATCGTTATCGGCAAAAGCAGACGTAAGAAGCTATTCGACACAGGGTTTGAAGATAAACTTATCGCCCTGCTGCCCAACATTGAAATCCATATCATCCCTGACAGCAAGTATCCAACCAATGAACGCAAGCGCATTATGTGGGTTAAGGATCTTAATTTTTCACGCATTGACACCGCTAAAACAATTCTTTGTTTGATTTTGGCAACCATGGTATCCTATGGTCTCAGCGCCCTCGACATTGGTCATCAAAATGTTATCATGATTTACATTTTAGCGGTGTTGGTGATCTCACGGTTTACCAGAGGGCATGTCTACGGCATTATTGCCTCTGTTTTGAGCGTTTTATGCTATAATTTTTTCTTTATTGACCCCTATTACACCTTTACCGCTATTGCCCAAGGCTACCCCATCACATTCATGATTATGCTCTTTGCCGCGCTTATCATCAGCACCTTAACGGCGCAGGTAAAAACACAGGCCAAACTAGCGGTCAGGCGAGAACAGCGTACCGAAGTTTTGTACGAAATTAGCAAACGTCTGTTAGCCACGAGAGGACTTGACAATATTGTCAACGTTGTCAACGAGTACATTGTGAAGCTTTTCAATCGTTCAGTAATATTTTATACTGATTTTGATACCAAGGCGAGTGAAAAACTGCTCTTAGCACCCGATGAAGAAGCATCATTTATGCAGCACGACGATGAAAAAGCGGTTGCCCATTGGGCATTTGTCAACCAAAAACAGGCAGGCGCAGGAACAGATACGCTGATGGGGGCAGGTGCCTTTTACATGCCTGTTGTCTCTGGCGGGAAAGCGCTCGGCGTAATTGGATTATCCTGCAAAAAGGGCAAACTAAGCCAAAATAGTCGTTTTTTTCTGCAAATGATTACCTCACAAGTGGCTATGGCGCTTGAAAGACAAGCGCTCTCGGACAAACAACGAGGGTTGGCCTTATCAACTGCCAACGAACGCATGAGAAGCAATTTACTGCGCGCTATTTCACATGACCTACGTACCCCGCTGACGGGCATTTTAGGGGCGAGTTCGGCAATTTTGGAAAATGAGGACACACTCGACAAAACCGAAAGAGATAAACTACTGACAGATATCAAGAATGATTCAGGGTGGCTAATTAGAATGGTCGAGAATTTGCTGTCTGTGACCAGAATCAGCGAAGGCGGTACTAATATTGTGAAAACCCCCGAGGCGGTGGAGGAAATTGTGGCAGCGTCCATCAGCCGTATCCGTCAGCGATTTCAACACTTGACCATTTCGGTGAAAGTACCCGATAAGCTGCTACTCGTGCCTATGGACGGCATCCTAATTGAGCAAGTATTGCTCAACTTGCTCGAGAATGCTGTTAAGCATACGCCCGAAAACGCCATTATCGAGCTAAATGCCAAAAAAGTAGGTCGCAAAGTCGTATTCCAAGTGTTAGATAACGGCAAAGGGATTTCATCGGACGATTTACCGCATTTGTTTGAGGGATTTGTGGGCAAACGGAGTCCCGACTCCTCCAGAGGGATTGGCATAGGGCTCTCTATCTGTAAATCAATCATCGACGCACATGGCGGCAGTATTGCAGCGACGAACCGTAAGACAGGCGGTGCCATTTTCGAATTTTCACTGCCGATAACAGAAGGTGAGAAGCATGAACAATAAGCCCCTGATTCTCATTGTGGAAGATGAGGACGCGATTAACAATTTCATTTCCACGATGCTAACCTCGAATGAGTACCAAATTATGAAGGCAAAATCGGGTAAAGAGGCTCTTTCACTAGTGATGTCTCATATGCCCGACTTAATCCTGCTAGACTTAGGGTTGCCCGATATGGACGGCTTAGAGGTGATGAAGCAACTACGCGATTGGTCTCAAATCCCCATTGTCGTTGTGTCAGCGCGCGGACACGAACGTGAAAAGGTGGAGGCACTGGACATTGGTGCGGATGACTATATCACCAAACCGTTTGGCACCTCCGAGCTGCTGGCAAGGATACGGACAGCCCTGCGGCATAGCCAAAATGCAAACAAAGCAACCACAATTGAACAGGTACTATGTATCGGCGATTTGAAATTTGACTATGACAAACGCTCAATTACCCTATCGGGCAACGAAATACACTTCACCCCGATTGAATACAAAATCATTGTGCTGTTATCCAAACATGCTGGCAAAGTGTTGACGCATGATTACATCATTAAGGAAGTATGGGGTCCATACACGAATGAAAGCCAAGCACTTCGCGTCAATATGGCCAACATTCGACGAAAGTTGGAACTTAATCCCGCCGAACCACACTACATTGTCACCGAAATCGGTGTGGGCTACCGCATGGTGGATGAATAATACCATAAACAGGTAGTGTGATGAACGTTTGTGTTCATCACACTACCTGTTTATACGTGCTTATACTAATTTCAAATAAAAACATGTCATGTTTTTATCACGCGTTGCGCGCGTGTGGCGACCTTTGGTCGCCGAAATGCCGTCAATACTGATTCCTTGCGGCTTCTCCGCAAATCCGGCAAAGCCGGATGATAAAAATGTCTGGCACATTTTTATCTGGAATTAGTATTATTTTACCATAATCTGCAATTGCCCTGCCATTTTTATCTGTATGACGCCGCCCCACAGGCAGGTGAGCATACTAGCGTCGTTTAATACTGGGAAATTTGCCAACATAACGGTGGGTGAGCCAGGCGTCCACGGCGCGACGATGCTCGGGATGCACGGCATTGGTGTCAGCACCCCTAACGCCGCCGCGGTTGCCGCCATGACTGTCGGATTCGCCATCGAATTACACATCGCAAAGGGCAAAATATTCAAAAACGGCTTATTATCCATAATCGTGGCAATCGGCATAGTCGTCATACATCTGTTTTGAGGTGTCACCATGAGCACACTAGGCGCAGCACCAAAACTACATTGCAATACTGCACCGCCGCAAACACAAAATCCCATATTACGTCACTCCATTTCCACAGCCAAATGTTGCTGTCACCTCTAACGTCTCTGCCCCCACAAGGCACGAGACTGCTGTATGCTCGGGTAAAAATCGTCGTATTGGGCAAAACAGGTAGCCGTTTTCGTCCGCTCGTCCCCGACTAACCAAATGCAAGGCAACCCCCTTGGGATAAGCTTCTGGTAATGACTTTTCCAATCGGTAGGTGTGCGCATCTAGCCGTTCTCGCAGGAACAACAACGCCCATGACTCCCCTATTGCCAAACAAGCATAGGATACATCACATTCAAAATTTGCATAAAGGGCAACCGTTTCATCAGTAAGGCGCAGTAATGTTAGCCCCGATGCCCCCACAGGATAGCCCAAAAATGGCGTATGCGGCGACATCTGACCCTCAACCCATGTCATGCCATGCGTGACGGTGTAGCGACGGTTGGGACGTAGGATAACAGTCACAGGCTCTACCCCCGTTGACATAGTCACTGTCTCGTTTAGGTATCCCCCACCGCTGATTTGCACAGTATACGCACCCACTGGCAAATCATAAAACACATAGAATCCTTCAGATTTAACAAGCGGTGTTTGGGCATGTTCTGTAAGTGACACACGCAATTGTGCAGACGCGACGCGCAACCCCGTGTACCCATCCATCGGGGCTACGACAAGTGACAGCGTTCGCTGTATGCTCCGTAATGTGTAGTCCATCAGCCACTACTCCGCACGCGTATCGGCGTTGTGGATGCCGCCACGTCAATCATAACAGGGGACACTGTGTAGCATAACACCGTCTTTGTAACGCCCTGCCCTGTCGGCAGCAGGCGCATTTTTTGTTCGGTGGATAGGTTGTCAAAGAGGATGCTAATATGTGGGTCTTGCGGCGTCACATACGGCTGTTCTTGCCCCAAGACAGATTGCTCCGCAAACGTTTGAATTACTTTCCCTAACAGGCGGTGTTCCTCTAACGCTTGGCTCTCGGGCAAAGCGTGAACATTCGCAATCATCATATATTTCAGTAGCAAGGGAATAGTGTTTGGCAGAGCATGAAACAACCCCCTATCCATGGCCTGCACGTCATATAATAGCAGTCCCAGCGTAAGGTCACCCACACTTTGCTGTGTGCAAAGACCAATCTGGTCGATGCTCTTTAGCAGATCTGGCACACAGCTCTGCCGCAAGATAGTCACCAAGCTTTGCCCCACATCTGCAATAATCGAATACGTACCCATACAACACTCCTTATGCCATGCGCCATGCGGTCAGAATCGCCTCAGGGACAGGACTACCCATTTTGTCAGACTCGTCAACGATGGCGCACAATACTTCATTCATACCAATCACGCCACCTGCTGCCGCGCCATAAAAAGCGGCGGCAAGAGCGGCATTTTTAATGCTCCCCCCCGATAGCGGAAAGGTGTCTGCTAAAAATACCTTGTCCACATCGGGTGCTAACGGCGCTGAGGGTGGAAACACCTGTTGCCACAATTGCAAACGCGCC
>JAVBKJ010000081.1:0-4458 GCA_031554075.1 Oscillospiraceae bacterium
ACCCATCCGTACCTTCCAAAACAATCAAGCTCATGAACGTTCTCCTTGCTGTTGCTTGCGTACCAACCATAAAAAATATGGCAGACGCATCATACGGTTTAATCTTGTCGGCTGTTTGATAAAGCGATAAAGCCATTCTAACCCTAGCTTGATATAGATATCAGGCGCACGATTTAGTTTGCCCGACCACACGTCAAGACAACCACCTAAGCCGAGCATGAGACAATTGCCAACAACATCTTTATGCGCCAACATCCACTTTTCTTGTTTGGGCGCTCCCAAGCAAACAAAGAGTAAATCTGGTTTTTGTGCCTGTATATCAGATAGTATGCCGTCTGCGTCCTTGTCGTAGCCATCACGCCAGCCGCAAACGGTTAAGCCTTTGTAGGTTTCCATCAGTTTTTTGGCGGCAATTTCGGCAATCCCAGGGGCAGCGCCGTATAGAAAAAGACGCTTGCCGCTGACAGCTTGCATTAAATGTTGGGCAAAATCAATGCCTGTGACACGTTCTTTGAGCGGACGCCCCAGCATGTTAGCCCCTTTGATAATGCCGACACCATCGGGCAGGACTAAATCAGCCTTGGCAAACGCCTCCCGCGCCAACGCATCCTCGCGGGTGGTAACGACAATCTCAGCATTGGGTGTCACCACATAATGTCCCCCGGTTGCATCCAGCAGCGCCAAACCAGCTGCGACGGCTTGGGACATCGTGATAGAATCAAAAGCAACCCCTAAAACGTCAATACGCATCTGCAACTCCTAGAATAAATCTTTCTTTTTAAGCAAAAATGCCACAATACCGACAAGTGATAGCGAAACTACGGTTGGCACCCATATGGTCGGAAATGGTAAATCGACCACATTCATACCATAAAAGCTAAAGACGATATTCGGTATCGTAATCATAATGGTGAGCGATGTTAAAACCTTCATGATGACGTTTAGATTATTGGAAATCAGCGAAGCAAAGACATCCATCGTGCCAGACAAAATGGAGCTGTAGATGTTGGCCATCTCGACCGCTTGCCGCACTTCAATCAAGACATCTTCAAGTAAATCTTGGTCTTCTTCGTACAGCTTGATAATGCGACCACGCAACAGCTTTTCTAGGGTGACTTCGTTCGCTTTCAAAGAAGTGGAAAAATAGACAAGCGACTTTTCTAGGTTTAGCAGTTGTATTAACTCTTTATTCTTTTGCGAAACATATAGCTTGCGTTCAATAGAGCTAGAAATCTTTTCAATTTGCCGCAAGTACTGCAAAAAGCGATTGGCAATGCGGAACATTAACGTAAAGATTAAACGCGTACGTTGGGCAGTGTTCAACCCCTTGACAACGCCATCGGAAAGTTCTTTTATGGGCGTCGTTTCGCGTATGCTAACGGTGATGATATAATCCTTCGTCAACACTATGCCCATCGGGATTGTTAAGAATAGGATGGCACCCTCCTTGTGGGAGGACGGCACGTCAATAATAATGAGTGTTTGTTCGTCGTCTATTTCAATACGCGACGTTTCTTCATCGTCGAGTGCGGCGCGTAAAAAACCAGGATCAACTTGTAATTCCCCAATGACACGTAGTAGCTCTTCTTCTGTGGGGGTGATTAAATTTACCCAACAGCCGGGCGTAAAGGTGTCCTGTATGGTCAATACACCTTCAATTGTTTTGTAGATTGTAAGCACGAAACTCCACCTTTCTAGCGCATGGCGTTTCTGTCATGCGCTTTTCGTAATCGGTCTAACGCGGCATCACCAGTCACGGCGCAATCACCTCACAAGCATTCATTTATTGAATTTAGTATAACTAATGTAGTATACACCATATGAATACATTTGACAAGCCCCGTAAAATCTGACGTTTTGTGAAAATGCTAAGGAGTTTTCATGGACATGCAAACGTTCAAAACAAATAAAACTGCCCCTCATCGTATGACAAGGAACAGTTTTTTAATCATTCTTACGTATTAGGTATCAGTGTGTCTAGTTTTTTCGCACGAGGTTTGCTTCGGAACTCCCCTAATGTGCCTTGGTAAACAATGCGTTTATTTGGGATTTTGAAGAAATCCATGGGTTTTGTTAGCTTGGGGTCAAAGTGCCACCACGAGGCTTTACTAAGTACATGTGAAACAAATTGTGAGCAAAAATACTTTTCGCCTTTGCCGACAGGTATGCCAGTGAAGAACGTCGTCAGCCCCAAGAGATTGTAACCAAACACCTCGCGCCGTGCTAAAAATGAATCAACTTCTGCACGCATCAGGCAGTATTCTTCGGGTGTTACCTCAACTTCTAATACGCAAAAGTCAGCACCGTCAAAATCCTTGTATACACCCCTATCAACGTTTTCTTCGATAAATCCACAGTTAAGAACATTATAGCGTGTCTTACGTCCAAACGAGTACATTGTATCAAGCGAACTATCAAACGCAATGGCAGCGTGACTATACCAATCCCCTGTCATCAACCGTATGAATCTTGCAAAGTAAGTGCCAGTACGCGCAAGCGTAACATATACATGTGCCATACAATTATCACCACTCTTCTTCGAATACGTACACAGTATAACATGTATATCGAAAAAAAACAACAGACAGATTTCTTACAGTTTTGTTATAACTTGCTGTCACCTGTCAATTTACCGCTTATCCGCAGTTGCAAATGTAGCGCAATACGCGTCAGCCCATAGATAGAAGCAACGACGAACGGAAATTGTACGGCATTGTTGATAAAGCGTACGCCTGTGAAAAATTTGGCAGGTGACGCGCCCCAGAGCATCGTTTGCCACAGCAAATTCATCCCAAAGTACACAAACAGCACAGTGCAAAGGTGGGCGCAAATTAATCGCCACACTTTCAGCGGTCGATTGTATTGCCACACGGCATACAGCATATTTGCGACCATGGCACTAAGGGCATACCCTGGGAAGTAAGGTGGCATAGGACGTATGATAAAATTTAGCGTGTCTGCCGCAAAGCCCATCACCAGCGCCGCCCATGGACCGAGTAAAATAGACCCCACAGCCAGCGGCAAAAATGAAAAGCTAAGTAGTTTCAAATCTGGTCGCAAATAGATTGAGAATGGTGTCAAAACCGCAGACATTGCCACAAACATTGACATTAATGTTAGATTCCGTATGGTAAAGACACCTTTGAAACGCCACATATGAACCTCCTATACTTGCTTTGGTTTTTGCAATAACATTAATAAGATAAGACCAAGGGCAGACGCAATCGCCGCTATGATAAAGGGTGTGTTAAGTGCCTCCGCAATAGTCTTATCTGCGTGCCTGTCTAAAAAATACCCTACAATAGAAGCGGCGAGGATTGAACTGCCACCTAAGCCTATCATCACCAAACCATAGTTACTGCTATTGTTTTTCACACCATAGTAATCAGCGGTAAGCGAGGGATAGACCCCTAAGAAACCGCCATAGGAAAATCCAATCAGCGCTATGAGGACAAGTACAAACCATGAGGTAGCAAAGTTCATGCCCAGAATGCAAACGCCTGCCAACGACATTAAAATCATCAAGGTAGGCTTGCGACCTAATTTATCAGAAACGCCGCCCCATGTCAAACGCCCTAATGCGTTAAAAATGGAGATAATCATAACGGCCATGGCGGCATAGGTTTTAGCGTCCATCGGCAATGAAAACTCAGCGATACTCTTTGCTTTGGAAATAACCATTTGTCCTGCTGTGGCGGCGAGTAAAAAACTCAACGTAATCAAATAAAATTGCGGCGTGCGAACCATTTGAGATAATGTGAAGTCCTGTCCTACCTTCTTATTTGACGGCGTGTAGCCCTTTGGCAAATAGTCGGCAGGCGGCGCGTTGATAAACGGAATGCAAATTAATGACATCACTGCAAAGATGAGCGAAATCCACCCAAACGTCGCCATAACGCCCACCTGTTTGATGAGTATTTCCACAATGGGGGTAAATAAAACGCCCGAAATGCCCAAACAGGATACTAAAATCCCTGTCACCAAGCCGCGGTTATCGGGAAACCACGCTTGACATGTTGCAATGAGCAAGGTGTAACACATACCCATACCAAAGCCGCTCATGATGCCGTATGTAAGCCACATCGTCCAAGGTGTCGCAGGCTGTGCAAAGGCAGAAAGCAGAAACCCGAGCGACATGAGACCACCGCCGATATACATGGTGATGCGCAGCCCGATTTTTTTAGAGAGCAAACCACCCAATGTGCCGCCAAAAGCCAGTGTGGCTATGAGCAACGAAAACGCTAAGCTTGACCCTTTGTTATGCCAAGCAAGGGCTTCATTCACATGAGGACCAAACAAACTCCATATGTAGGGAACACCTAAACAGAGTTGCAATGCCCCTCCGGCGATAACAGGAATCCAACGAGATGTAGCCATGCAGTCATCCTCCTAACGTTATACTACGTGCAGTTGGTGTCTTTTTTACTTTGACGGCTCGTGTGACTTTTGCTTATATTA
>JAVBKJ010000131.1:0-11449 GCA_031554075.1 Oscillospiraceae bacterium
TGGTGATTTATGGTGGGCAATTAAACTTGCAATTTGCAAAATTTGCAATTCGTAGTGATTAGACTTGCATTTTAAGTGTAAAATCTGATATAATGAATGGAAATATCAATTGATACAAACTGAGGTGTACATATGAATCAACAAAGCATGCCCCGTGATTTATTAACCGAACTGGCGCAAGAAATGTCCAAATTTTCAAAAGGTCAGCGTGCTATTGCTGATTTTATAATAAAACAGTACGATAAAGCCGCCTTTTTTACGGCGAGCCGTTTGGGGCAAACGGTTGGCGTTAGCGAGTCAACCGTCGTGCGATTTGCCATGGAACTTGGTTTTGAGGGCTATCAGCAAATGCAGCGCACCCTGCAAGAAATTATTCGCAATAAGCTAACAACCGCCCAGCGCGTCGAAGTCACCCAAGACCGACTGGAAGGGCATGACCTGCTGAAAACCGTTATGATTGCCGACACTGATAAAATTCGCAGTACGCTTGAAAATCTAAATCGTGACGCTTTTGAGAGCGCGGTGGCTGCCATCACACAGGCGGAGCATATCTATATTATTGGTGTCCGTTCTTCCTCGGCACTGTCTGGATTTCTTGCCTTTTACCTTAATTTGATTCGTGAAAACGTGCGACAAGTTTCGACGTCTGCCATCAGCGAAACGGTGGAACAGGTTATGCGGATTGGCGCGAAAGATGTCGTCATTGGCATCAGCTTTCCGCGATATTCGCGCCGCACCTTGCGGGCAATGCAGTACGCTCATGACCGTGGCGCACAGGTCATTGCGTTGACAGACAGCGTTGCGTCGCCTCTCTGCAAAACTGCGACACATGCGCTGTTGGCGAAATGTGATATGTCCCTGTTTGTGGACTCCTTAGTCGCCCCGATGAGCCTTATTAACGCACTCATTGTGGCGGTTGGGTTACGAAACAGTGAGACGCTTGCGGATACGTTCCAACAATTGGAAACGATTTGGCAAGACTATGCCGTCTATGAGACACGCGATGAACAATAATGTTATCATTGTCGGCGCTGGTGCTGCAGGGCTGATGGCGGCAGGCACAGCTGCACAACAAGGCGCGTCAGTTCGATTATTGGACACAAACGGCTTTGCTGGAAAAAAACTTAATATCACTGGCAAAGGACGTTGCAACATTACCAATGATTGCATACGTGACCAGTTTATGGATAGCATACCGCAAAATGGTCGTTTTTTATTTAGTGCGTTTGATGCCATGTCGCCCCAAATGCTGATGTCGTTGTTGGAGGAGTTGGGCGTACCGCTAAAGGTCGAACGAGGTCGCCGCGTATTTCCTGTTTCAGACCGCGCACGCGATATTACAGATGCGCTCGTTCGTTGGTGCCAGGGCATGGGGGTGCGGGTTGAAAAACAACATGTTACTGCGCTAGTTTTGCAAGACGGGGCGGTGCAAGGCGTCAAAACTGTCGATGGGAAAACCCTATCGTGTGATAGGGTAGTTCTCGCCACGGGGGGGCTTAGCTATCCGCTTACGGGTTCGACAGGGGTGGGCTACCAGCTGGCAGCTATGGCAGGACATACGATTACACCCACCGCGCCCTCGTTGGTGCCATTGCTAATAGCAGACACTTGTTGCCAAGAGATGCAGGGACTCAGCCTAAAAAATGTGACATTAACGGTGGTAGGCCCAGCAAGGAAAACCGTATTTTCCGAGCTTGGCGAAATGCTGTTTACCCATGAAGGGGTGTCAGGACCGCTGGTATTGAGTGCCTCAGCGCACATGCGTCAGTCGGGCGCGTATCAGCTGCTCATTGATTTGAAGCCGGGATTGGATGAGGCTCAGTTAGAGACTCGTATCCTGCGCGATTTTGCCGTTGCACAAAATAAAAATATTGACAACGTTTTAGGGGCATTACTGCCGCGTGTGATGATTCCTATCGTGCTTTCCCGTATACAAGTCTCGCCCGAAACAAAAGTGAACGCGGTGACGCGCAAGCAAAGAGAAGACTTGCGGAAGACTGTCAAGTGCTTTCCCTTACCTGTGGCTGGCTTTGCGCCTATTGAACAGGCAGTCGTCACGGCTGGGGGTGTGGCCATTAAGCAAGTAGACCCGAAAACAATGCAATCCAAGCTTGTCAAGGGACTTTACTTTGCAGGCGAACTATTGGATGTTGACGGATACACAGGTGGCTATAATCTTCAAATTGCGTGGAGTACAGGATATCTTGCTGGGTTGGCCGCTGGTAAGCAGTAAACGAATTTCTTTTGTGACATCATAGATAAATTGAGTGAACCTTATATATCTTTATCAACTGATAGGGGGTAGAAAGATGATTAGTATAGCAATTGATGGTCCTAGTGGTGCGGGCAAGAGTACAATCGCGCGAGCGTTGGCGCAACGTCTGGGATATCTTTACGTGGATACGGGCGCGTTGTATCGCACGCTTGCCTACGCCCTCTTGACAAATGGGGTATCCATAGAGGACGTACCCGCCATTGTGCAAGCGTTACCAACGATTGAGGTGCGCTTGGCGTATGTGAACGAGCATCAGCATGTGTATTTAGGCGATAGTGACGTAACGGGTGAGATTCGTACACCAAAGATTTCTCAGCTAACCTCAAAGTTATCTGCCATCCCTGAAGTGCGTGAGCATTTATTGTCATTACAACGCGATATAGCGACACACGCCGATGTGATCATGGATGGTCGCGACATCGGCACTGTTGTGCTACCACATGCGCAAATTAAGATATTTCTAACGGCAGAGCCTGCCATACGTGCGGCACGCCGCTTTGACGAGTTGCGCCACGCTGGTGTTGACATTACGTATGATACTGTGTTACAAGAGTTGCTTCAACGGGATTATCGGGATGAGCATCGCGAAACCGCCCCCACCAAACAGGCGGACGACGCCGAACGGATTGACACATCAGGCATGTCTCTGTCGCAGACACTCGATACCATAGAAGCTCGTATTCGCAATATAATAGGCTTGTCCGATGGCTAGCGTAGAATGGCAACAATGGCGCTAAAATCGCATTGACGGGGGTTGCCGATTGTTGTTAGTCGATGTTCGAGAAAGTTGTCAAATTGCTTACAATGACTGAATTTGGATACGCTGAAACTGTGTTTTTGGCGGGGAGGCGCAATGTTTTATCGCTGCATAAAAGCTATTTTTCACGCAATTGCCTTTGTATGTTATCGTGTGCATATTGTAGGTAGCGACAATGTGCCAGAAGGGGCGGTGGTGCTATGCGCCAATCATACCGCCACGCACGACCCTGGTTTTCCTATTATTGCTATTAATGGCAGACATCATCTTTACTTTATGATAAAAGCAGAATTGATGAAAGTGCCTGTACTCAGTCTCATTTTAAAAGGGATGGGTGCGTTTGGCATTAATCGTGAAATGTCGGATGTAAGTGCGATTAAACACGCCATCAAACTACTCAAAGAAGATAAAAAGTTATTTATTTTCCCAGAGGGGACGCGTGTGCGAGAGGGGCAATCGGTGGAGGCTAAAACAGGGGCTGTCATGCTTGCGTATCGCTGTCAAGCACCGATTTTGCCAGTGTATATCACAAGTGGTAGGAAGCGCCCGTTTACCCGCGTTGATGTGGTGATTGGCACGCCGTACCTCTTAACCTGTGCCGAAAAGCGACCTCCTGCGGATTTTTACGAAACAGAAACTAAGAAATTGATGGAGACAATCAATCATTTGAATCCCCAAAGGGAGACGGTATGAGCAAGGTCACAGTGGCGCCCCATGCTGGCTTTTGCTTTGGTGTGGCACGCGCGGTAGGGCTTGCCCAAAAACAGGCCAAGCAATATGGCACATGCTATACACTAGGACCAATCATCCATAATCGAGCCGTTGTCGAATCGCTTGCAGCGGAAGGCGTTATCTGTGTCGATTCTCTGCAAGAGGTACCGTCGGGGGGGCGTGTTTTTATTCGAGCGCACGGGGAAACACCGCAAGTGTACCAAGAAATGGAAACGCTGGGACTTTGTTGCTGTGACGCGACTTGTCCAGACGTTCAGAAAATTCACCGTATTGTCTCAGAACAATCTCAAAACGGTCATATTGTTTTCATATTCGGGGATAAAAAGCACCCAGAAGTGATTGGAATCGCTGGCTGGTGTCAGCACTCCTACATTTTTTCAGACGAGGAGACGTTGCAAAAACTCTGGATTGACAATGGTTTTCAGGCGGATACACCTGTCAGCATCGTATCCCAAACCACAGCGCAAAGACCTCTTTATGAAAAATGCGTGAATTTTCTAAAAAAAGTGTGTACAAATCTAAAAATATTTGATACAATATGCAATGCTACCGTGCTTCGTCAACAGGAAGCGGCAGAACTTGCCGCCCAATCCGACGTGATGATTGTGGTTGGGGACTCGCTGAGTGCCAACACACGCCATTTAGTCGAGATTTGCGCCCGCGTTTGTCCACGTACCTATCTTGTGGAGGACGCTGCAGGGGCTTCAAGGCTTTTGTTGCCGACAAATGCACGTGTGGGGCTCACTGCGGGTGCTTCTGCGCCAGCAAGAGTCATAAAGGAGGTCGAAATTACGATGTCAGAATTAGTGAAGAAATCTGGGGAAATGGAAGAATCCTTCGCTGAAATGCTTGAGCAATCATTCAAAACGCTGACAACAGGCGATAAGGTGTCAGGTCTTGTTACAGCGGTGACACCAACCGAGATTCATGTTGACTTAGGCACAAAACATGCGGGCTACATTCCTGTTGCCGAATTGTCGGACGACCCTTCGTATGTCGTTGCAGATCATATTCGTGTGGGGGAAACCATCGAAACGTTTGTCATGCGTGTTAACGACGTTGAAGGTACTGCCTTGCTATCTAAAAAGCGTGTGGACGCTGTCCAAAGCTGGGAAGATATCGAAGTAGCACGCGAAGCGCATAACATGGTCGAAGGTATTGTAACTGAAGAAAACAAGGGTGGCTTGGTGGTATCCGTCAGGGGTGTGCGGGTATTTGTTCCTGCCTCTCAAACTGGTATTCCCAAAGACAGTCCTTTGTCTGTTCTACTTAAAAAACGTGTCAAACTTTACGTGACGGAAGTGAATCGCGCTCGTCGCCGCGTGGTTGGTTCTATTCGTGCTGCGCAAGCGGACGACCGCAAGCTCAAATCAGATGTTGTCTGGGGTTCCATTGAGGTTGGCAAGCGCTACCAAGGTGTTGTCAAATCTCTCACGGCGTACGGTGCTTTTGTGGATATCGGCGGCGTTGATGGTATGGTTCACGTCTCTGAATTATCTTGGAAGCGTGTGTCCCATCCCTCTGATCTTGTTAAGGTGGGCGACCCCTTGGAAGTGTACGTCCTATCGTTTGATACAGAGAAAAAGAAAATCTCTCTTGGTCATAAGAACAAGGACGAGAATCCTTGGCAGAAATTTATTGACACACACACTGTTGGCGATGTCGTTAAAGTGCGTGTCGTAAAACTTGCTGCCTTTGGTGCTTTCTGCGAAATTATTCCTGGTGTGGATGGTCTCATTCATATTTCACACATTTCAGACCAGCGCATCAACAAGCCCAGTGACGCTTTGTACGAGGGACAAGCTGTTGATGTTAAAATTCTTGAAATTGATCAGGAACACAAGAAAATTTCATTATCCATCCGTGCGCTAACGTCCTATGAAGAAGCCCCCTCCACAGAGGAGAAAAACGACTAATTGCAACAAACTTCCGAATGCGTCTGCTCAGTGATGAGTGGGCGCATTCGTTTTGTCATGATTTAGCAAGGATAATTGTCGCATTTCCACCCACCCTATGAGAGGGTGATGTTGTGAAAAAAATCATAATTGGCGCACTGCTACTGACAATGTTCGCAAGTGGGGCAGCGCAAGCAGCGCAAGATCCAACAATACTGGAAAGCCGTAGTTACCTATATGCAGGGTCAGCGGCGATTTATACACATAATGTTGATAGAACCAAGGGCAATCTAAATCTAGTTTGCCCCGACTATTTTGAACTCACTGACACTGGCGGGTTGAAACTAACGCGCGCTATTGACGACAGCTTTGTGATAGACATGCATGAACGAAAGGTCGAAGTCCTTCCATTTCTGAGTAACCACTGGGACAGAGCCAAAGCACGTAAAGCGCTTGCCAATGCTGACGCCCTAACGCGCGAGCTTGTTGCGCAAGTGCAGTTGCATAATTTAGACGGCTTGGATATTGATATCGAAAATATTAACCACGAAGACCGCGCCGCCTTTACTGCTTTTATACAGCTACTGCGACAACGGTTGCCTGTTACTGCCAAGTTGTCTGTGTGTGTGGCAGCAAACCCTTGGGGCGGCACGACAGGGTGGCAAGGTGCGTACGATTATAAGGCGCTCGGCGCTATCTGTGACGCTATATTTATCATGACCTATGATGAATCCTACGAAGGGGGCACGGCAGGTCCTGTTGCTAGCAAAAAGTTTATTCGTGACTCTCTTGCGTATGCCATCAAGCATGTGCCGTCACACAAAATAATGATGGGTGTCCCGTTTTACGGGCGTTATTGGATAGAGGGAAATGCCAGTGGCGGCAAGGCTTTCATTCTGTCGGATATCAAGCATATGGTAGATAACTACAAAAGTGTACAGTGGTTTGACGCGACAAATCAGACAGCACGCGCCCAAGTAACTGTCACATCCGCCGACATTGCCGCAGGTCTGTGGGGCAATCGGAAACTAACTGCGGGCGTGTATGATATTTGGTATGAGTCGCCTGAATCATTGCAGGACAAACTAGGGCTGGTGCGTGACCTTGGCTTGGGCGGCGCTGGCAGTTGGGCATTAGGCTTTGAATCGGCAGAAATTTGGCAAGATTATCGCATGTGGCTGTACGGGTTGCCGTTTGTCGATATCCAGAACCATTGGGCGCAACATTATATTGTGGGGCTGCATGATCGGCGCATAGTGGCAGGCTACGAAGACCACTTTCACCCCGAAAATTCTGTTAGTCGCGCCGAGATGGCGACGATGCTATGCAGACTTCTGAACCTATCGGTTGATAGTGCTTCCTCTGGCTTTAACGATACACGTGGACATTGGGCAGACGGGTATATTGCCTCGTTGCGGAAGCTTGGTTTGTTGCAAGGGAAAACAGCCACAACATTTGACCCAGACGCCCCCATGACCCGCCAAGAAACTGCTGTTCTGTTTGACCGTGTGCTACAAGTGCCACAAACAATTGACTTTAACGAACAAAAATTTCCAGATGTATCAAACGAAACACACCCTTGGTCAAATAATGCAATCCTCACATTAGCGATTTGTGATGTGTTAGAAGGGGATGAAAAGGGCTACTTTCACCCAGAAGGGCTTTGCACGCGCGCCCAAGCCGCAAAAATTGTACAACAAATTTCGACGTTGCCTCTTAAAATTCCGACAGGGCATGAACCAATTATTGAACCACGTTAGGACTAGCGACCGACCTGCGCGCATACTCATGAGGATAACAGCTTGCTGTGAGTAAACCCCTATCAGTTGATAGGCGCGAGGTGGGACTATGCGTAGATTTCAATTGTGGTGGTATCGTCG
This sequence comes from Oscillospiraceae bacterium, assembly GCA_031554075.1. Taxonomy (GTDB): domain Bacteria; phylum Bacillota; class Clostridia; order Oscillospirales; family UBA929; genus WRMG01. Next base: position 7,540 of record JAVBKJ010000131.1, read on the forward strand.
TCAGCGCACGGGATATCAAACGTCAAACCGCCATCGGGCGGTGAACCAGTCGGGTCAGCAATGGCAGTGGCATATGTTACTAACAGTATTCATTGTCCTTCTTGGCATTGGCATAACTGGGTTTTGGATACAAGATCGAATGGGACCACAAGTGGAACAATTGGCAAATTCGCGGGTGCATTATTTAGCCGCGAACGCCATGAATGAGGCAGTGTCCGAGGCAATCGCGCGCATAGGCATACACTATGACGACCTCATCCACTTCGAAAAGGACACGCAGGGGCGTATCACAGCACTGAAAACAGATATGGTGATGGCGAATCGCATCAAATCGGATATTTACACAGCGTCATTGGCAAAAATACAGAATCTGTCTGAAACGGATATTGGTATCCCCTTGGGCAGTTTACTGGAAGGCGATTTGCTCACTGGGCGTGGACCTCAAATAGGGGTGCGCATTGTCCCCGTGGGGACGGTGAATGTATCCTTTAGCAACCAGTTTAGCGAGGCGGGCATTAACCAAACGCGCCATCAGATTTTAATGCGAATTACGACTGAGATTGGCGTTTTACTGCCAGGTACAACCGCGAATCAAGAAGTAACAGTCGAGGTTTGCATCGCGGAAACGGTTATTGTTGGTGTAGTGCCAGAGGCGTATGCCCAGCTCGACAAGCACCCTGTATTCGATCAAACAACACAGCCCTGACGTACGTTTTCTAACGCATGATAAAGGTGTAAACTCACAGCGGCTTTCTGTTATGCGGCGGGAAGCCGCTGTTATCTGTGCTATTAGTCGGACAGCCCACATATACTTGTATCACAAGATAGTACGGGAATCAAGGGGGACTTCACATGAAACAAGTACCGCGCCGCCGCCATCACGCTACCGTATCCCTTTCGCAGACGGCAGAACCACCACGCCCCAAAGCGACACCGTATCGCTCGCCACGTGCCAAGACATCGCATTCGACCCAAGGGGCGACCGCCTCAAGTCCCCATACACTCAAACTGTCAATAGCCATCGGTATTCTGCTGGCGCTTACCTTAATCAAACTGTTTGATCCAGTGGGAGCGGCGCGCGTAACTGAGGTTGTCAATGATCATGTGGGCGGCGATGATAGTGCCATCACAGTCGAGGCGTTGGGCGATGCCATCGTCACACCAGGGGGCTTGGGCGCTGTGCTGGAGCGTGTATCTGCTGTGTTTTCGGGGACAACAACCACCCCGAAACCCTCACCGAGTGTAACGCCAAGCCCGACAATGGCACCTACCACTTCACCCGAAACGCCCGTTGTGTCAGGATTGGACGTGAGCGAATTGTCACGCACTGAGCATCCTGCACAACTTGCCTCTCGCGCAATGACATGGCGCGTGTTTGTTGCCACGCCAACGCCGAAACCAATTGAACATTTGAGTGAAGGCGCGCTTGAGTCTGTTCGCGATGGAGAGGTGGATGACACGCCGCCTGTGCCCTTTGGTATGACAGTGCCAGAAAAAGTTGACTACACCGTGTATCCTCTCAGTTTTGTATATACCGCGCCTGTGGCAGGCGTTACCTCCTCTGGTTTCGGATATCGCTTTCACCCGATTCAAGGCAAGCAACTGTTTCATTATGGTACTGATTTCGCAGCAAAATCTGGGACAGATATTGTCAGTTTTGCCGCAGGAAAAGTCGCGGCGACGGGGCGAAGCAATAGCTATGGAAATTACATATTAGTGACACACGGTGACGGCGTGTCCTCTTTTTATGCCCATTGCAAGAAAATTGTTGCCAAATTGGGCAGTCAGGTAAAAAAAGGGCAAGTCATAGCAAAAGTAGGCAGTACGGGTGTCTCAACAGGTCCGCATCTCCATTTTGAGCTACGACGCAATGGGACGTTGCTCAATCCTGAGTCATATGTGGGACAATAAGCACCCCTTTGAAGTCACGTCTGGATTTGTATTATTGATCGCCTTCTTGCTTTTTGTTGATAAAGATGGTATATTGGTATGGTTTCTCGTTGCAAGTGCCGTACACGAATTAGCCCATGTGGTGGCGCTATTGCTGCTGGGTGGTCGCGTGACTGGCTGCCGTTTGGCACTGTGGGGCGCACATCTATCGGTTGATAGGGTATCGTATCATCGTGAAGCGATTGCTGTGGCATTAGGTCCTATCGCTAGTGTATTATTGGCATGGGGCGCTGCGGTTGCGGGGTATCCTCTGCTAGGCGGTATTAGTCTTGTGCTAGGCATCTATAATTTGCTGCCAGCCGCGACACTGGATGGAGGACGCCTACTAGAGATATATTTACACAATCACGGGCATTGGCAGTCTGCGCCACGGATACTACAACTCACGACGCTTGCTAGTTCGTTATTACTAGCAGTACCGCTATGGATTGGTTTTCTAAATGGATTGACAAACTGGACACTGATTGCCTCGGTTGTTTACCTAGCCCTGTCAGCACTTCCGAAACGTAATTGACGATTAACATAGAATGCGTAACCGATGAAGAACTAAAGGAGATTTTATGCACAAAGGAATGGAGCATCTGTTGTTACAGGTGCAAAAACCAGCAAGATATACAGGGGGAGAACTTGGCAGTTGCTATAAAAACCCCGCAGATGTGACGCTTACAATTTGTTTTTGTTTTCCAGACACGTACGAAATTGGCATGTCCCATTTGGGGCTGCAAATTTTGTACGGTGTTTTTAATGCTATGCCCACTGTGTGGTGTCAACGCAGTTTTGCGCCTTGGTCTGATATGGAAGAGGCACTGCGCAACTACGGATTACCACTAGGTGCGCTGGAAAGTAGTCAGCCTTTACACACGTTTGATGTGTTGGCGTTTACCCTACAATATGAACTTTGCTACACAAATGTACTCAATATGTTAGATTTAGGCGGTGTTCCCATACGTGCCGCGGATAGAACCAATGAACATCCCTTTGTGTTGGCCGGTGGTCCTTGCGTCTATAATCCTGAACCCATGGCAGATTTCATAGATATTTTTGCCTTAGGAGAGGGCGAGGAGCTGGCGCCCGAAATCGCGTGCTGTATCGAAAAAGGCAAGCAATCGGGATTGAGCCGCGCCGAAATTCTTGAACAATTGTCACAAATCAAGGGTGTGTATATCCCGTCACTTTATCAAGTGATAGAGGATAGCAATGGACAATTCTCTGCATTGCGTCCCACAGTCAATGCGCCCCTGCACATTGAAAAACGCATTGTGCAGGATTTGGATGCGGCCTATTTTCCGACCGCGCCATTAGTCCCCAACACGGAAGTGGTGCATGATCGTATTATGCTGGAATTGTTTCGCGGATGTATTCGTGGTTGTCGTTTTTGCCAAGCGGGGTTTGCGGTGCGTCCTGTGCGGGCGCGTTCGCCTGAAACACTGGTGCGGCAGGGATGTGAATCACTCGCCTTTTCTGGCTGTGAGGAGATATCTCTCACATCGCTGTCAACAAGTGACTATCGCGGGCTCGAGCAAGTATGTGATGATTTGTTGGCTTTCTGCGAACCGCGCAAGATAAGTCTGAGTTTGCCATCCTTGCGTGCTGACAGTTTTTCACGCGAATTGTTGCAAAAAGTACAGAAAGTAAGGAAAAGTGGACTAACCTTTGCACCAGAAGCAGGAACAGTGCGCTTGCGCGATGTGATAAACAAGAATCTGAGTGAGGAATCCTTATTAAATGCCTGCGCGCTAGCGTTTGAAGGCGGCTGGAATAATATAAAGTTGTATTTTATGCTTGGGCTACCAACAGAAACGGATGAAGATATCTTGGGCATCGCTGACCTCGCTGAAAAGGTCTATTTTACATGGCGTCGTGTATCACCTGATAGGGGACGTGGCGTTCGCATCACCGTCAGCGCCTCCTGTTTTGTGCCAAAACCGCTGACGCCATTCCAATGGGTAGCGCAAGACAC
>JAVBKJ010000163.1:0-26805 GCA_031554075.1 Oscillospiraceae bacterium
CTGTTGTACAGCGATTACTATGGCTCATGGAGTTTCGTAACCGCCACGAGGCGTTCAACGGTACGTTTACACCAGAGCAAGTCGGGCAAGATACGGTGCGGCTGGCATGGCAAAACGGTGAGCATCGTTGTTTGCTCACCGTCGATTTGAAAAACGAATGTTCAGTTGTGAAGTACACAAATGATGCGGGGCAACTGTTGGAACGGTATATCTAGCAGGCATCACCAAAAAAGGTGGTTTCTATCATCATGCACAGGGTATGGTAAATCGGCAAATGGTACTCTTGAATGTCGGGGGTAACGCTTGACGGAGCTTTGATTGTTACGTCACAGAGTGCGTTAAGCTTGCCACCTGACTTCCCCGTTAGGGCGATGGTTGTCAGCCCTAAGGAGCGTGCCACTTGGGCGGCATACACCACGTTCGCAGAACTGCCAGAGGTGCTAATGCCAATGAATACGTCACCGGGTTTGCCAAAGCCGTATACCTGTTGGGCAAACACCATGTCAGGGGCTACATCGTTTGAAAATGCAGAAATCAGTGCCGAGTGGCTGACAAGGGAAATGGCGGGTAGCGCCCCCTGTAGGTTGGCGCAAAGATACGTGGCATCGGGGGCATGGGCGCTGATTAGGGCTTGCCTATCAGTTGATAGGGGACGTTTCAGCATAAAACCTTTCATGAGTTCGCCCACAATATGTTCACTATCTGCGGCGCTACCGCCGTTTCCGCAGACTAGCACCTTGCCGCCCTGTTGGTAGCAATCGCGCATACGGACGAAAGCGGCTTGGATATCCTGCTCACAGACAGTAAGAGCGGGTACTTTGCATATTAAGTCTTGCAAATGGTTCATAATGACACACTCCTTTGCAATCAGTATATCAAATGATACTCCAAATGTCCATCTCTTTGAAAAATACTTTGCAAGCCTTAATTTGATCAGGAGGAACTACCGTTGTCTAACTCTTTTGAAACGTTTGTCAATCAGATGCCTTTGATAGATTGTCACGAACACCTAATGTTACCAGAGCAGCGCGTTACCCATAAGGCTGGTTTTTTTGATATGTTACATTATATTGAATCAGATTTACGGTCGGCTGGTATGCCCCACACATTGGAAGGACTGTCATTTGAGGCGGCCTGTGCTGCCTTTGCGACATACTTCCCCTTTGTGCAACACACGGGCTATGGGCGCTTGCTCAAAATGTTTGCCTCTGACTTATACAACGTTCAGGCGTTAGACGAAGCAGGGTTACGCTCACTACATGCGCTCATCGAGCAAAAAGCCACCTCACGCGAGACGATGCTTGCTTGGTATCATGAGGTGTTGGCGACTAGGGCGGGTATCACGACCTCCCTTACCGTGTATGACAATGTGCAAACGGCGTACAAACAAATACGCTTCATGTGTTATCTTGATTATTTGCTTATGCCTGACTGCGTAGCGAACTTTAAGAAAAAACACGCGGCAACGGGGCAGATAGTCGCAGTATCCGACTATCTAACGTTTATGACAGCAGCTGTTGATGAAAAACTGGCAGAGGGAATGGTGTGCGGTAAGTTTGCAACGCCGTATTGGCACGATATCGCCTTTTTAGAAACGCCTGATAGGGAAGCGGCGGCGCGTGAGTTTGCCTCCGAACAGTCAAAGGGTATCAATTTGTCTGCCATGTTGTTCTATCACTTGTTAGCACATTTTGAAACCAAGGGCGTGCCCATACAGTTTCACACAGGGCATGTCGAACCGAGCGCGGCAGATATGGTGCATTATAAACTGGCGTGGTCTAACCCCGATTTTTTGGGTCGCGCCGCGGTGCGGTATCCCAAGCTTACGATGGTGCTGTTACATACAGGCTTTCCCTTTACGCAGGAGTACATGTCACTCGTTAAGAACATCCCAAACTTGTACGCCGATTTTTCATGGATATATATGATTAGTACCACCGCCGCACGACACGCGTTACAACTGGCACTGGATATGGTGCCTTACAATAAAATCATCGCCTTTGGTGGCGACTGTGAACAAGTTGAAATGGTGTACGCACATGCGAAGATGGCAAGACGCGTCATACATACTGTGTTGGCAGAACAGATTGCCCAATCCGTGATGACACAGACGCAAGCAGAGGACATTGTACGCGCTATTTGTTACGACAACCCAAAACGAATCTATGCACTGGAGGATACACAATGCTGTTACTAGGGATTGACATTGGCGGCACCAAATGCGGTGTTACGTTAGCTAGGTTTGACAATGAGCAAATCACATTTCTGGACAAAATTTCGTTTCCCACCAATAAACCACCGCAGGAGATTCTGGACACGCTAATCAACGAGGCACGTCAAATGCTCGTTCGTAACAACACCACTGCCGACGAGGTGACGGCCGCAGGCATCAATTGCGGTGGTCCGCTGGACAGCAAGCGCGGTGTGATACTATGCCCACCAAACCTGCCGGGATGGGTGAACATTCCTGCGGTAGAAATCTTTGAACGCGCGTTAGGTATCAAATGCTATTTGCAGAATGATGCAAAAGCAGGGGCGATTGCGGAGTTCTACTTTGGCGCAGGACGTGGCTTTGATAATATTATGTTCTTAACCTTTGGTACAGGGATGGGTTGCGGCATGATTCTCAACGGTCAGCTTTACTGTGGTACGAACGATATGGGCGGTGAGGTTGGTCATATTCGCCTCGATAAGAATGGACCTGTTGGGTTTGGGAAAGCGGGCTCGTTTGAAGGCTTTTGCAGTGGCGGCGGTATTGCACAGCTTGCCAAAAGCAAGATAACAGAGCGGTGGCAAGTGGGGCAAACGGTGTCCTTTTGCCAAAATCAGGAACAGTTTGATACCATGTCTGCCCAAGTGGTTGCCCAAGCCGCCAAAGAGGGCGATGCGCTGGCCAAGGAGATTTTTGCCATCTGCGGTACGTATTTAGGGTCTGCCTTATCACTGTTTATTGACATCCTAAACCCACAGAGAATCATCTTGGGTACGATTTATGAGAAAGCGCAGGAACTGTTAGAACCATACATCATGGAAGTTGTGCACCGTGAAACGATCCCCTTTTCGCGCGACGTTGTGAAAATTGTGCCTTGCGGCTTAGGCGGACAAATCAATGACTATGAAGCTGTATCTATTGCACTCTACGAAACAAAGAAACGGCGGTCGTGACAGAAAGAGGGATATAGTATGACACTGCATATGATTGGCAACTCACATATTGACCCTGTTTGGTTTTGGACAAAGACGGAGGGGATGCAAGCGGTAAAAGCCACATTTGCGTCAGCACTTGATAGAATGCGCGAATTTCCCGATTTTACGTTTACCGCTGGTAGTGCGTATTTTTACATATGGTTAGAGGATATCAACCCAGAGATGCTCGACGAAATTCGCGCGCGGGTGGCGGAGGGACGTTGGGAACTGGTCGGGGGCAACCTAATAGAGCCAGACTGCAATCTGCCCTCAGGTGAGTCCTTCGCCCGTCAGGCACTGTACGCGCAACGCATTTACAAACGTCTCTTTGGCGATATTACGCGTATCGGGTATTGCGTGGATAGTTTTGGTCATAATGCGAATCTGCCGCAGTTACTCTCCCAAGGGGGGATGGAGGCCTATGTATACATGCGTCCGAATCTCAAATCGTTGCCGCCTGTGTTTCGTTGGCTGACACCCTCTGGCGCGTCTATCAGAACCATCGCCATACACGGGGAGTATACGACGTGGTTTGAACCCATGCTGTTACAGAACATTCAGGCAGTGAAAGAAGGCGCGGCGGGGCTGGCTCATTTTCCTTGTTTCTTTGGGGTGGGGAATCACGGCGGCGGTCCGACGATTGAAAACATTCAGTCGGTCATCAAGCACAAAGAGGCACATTCCTTACAGTTTTCGACATTGGCGAACTTTGTGAAAACTCTGCCGCCAGCGTTGCCAACCTATGAAGGTGAAATTCAAAAATGCAATGTCGGATGTTATAGCATTCATGCGCGTATCAAGAAGCTAAACCGTGTCGCCGAAAGTATGACTGTGCGCGCTGAGAAACTGACCAATATGGCGGCCATGATATCGGGCAAACGAGCGGCAACGGTGCATGATTTTGAACAGCTGTGGCAACGCATTTGTTTTAACCAGTTTCATGATGTGCTGCCTGGTACGTCGATTAAGGATGCCTGTGAAGAAACAGTGCAGGACTTAGGTGGTGTCATCGCCAAAACAAAGGAAATCGAGCGCTACGCCATGCAACACATTGTTCAGAGTATGGATACAAACGGGCAGGGCTTTCCCCTCTGTGTGTTTAATACACAAAGTTACGCTGTGAAAGAAGTCATAGAGGTCGAACTTGAGTGGTTTTGCAAGGACGAATTGTACATCTATGATGCCCGCGGCAACGAAATACCCTATCAACGCGTGTCTGCAGCGACACCTGTGGTACATGGGACGCTAGGCGGACGCCGCCGCTTCTTAATGACAGCGGAAGTACCTGCCTTTGGCGTGACTGTGTATCGTCTTAGTCAATCCGAACGCGATTTGGCATGTGTGGCGCATTATGCCAAGCCTGTCACGACCAGTCAGTACGAACTCGAAAACGAGCATATCAAGGTAGCTTTTGACAAAACGAGCGGTACCGTTTGCAGTGTGATAGAGAAGAAAACAGGGTATGACATGCTAAAAGGACCAACGCAGGCGCGTGTGTTCACAGACCATCGCGATGCGTGGGGTGGCGGCAAAGGCATACTAAGCTGGGATGGCGATGAATTTGCCCTTGTGTCGCTCACAAAAGTCGAGGAGGATACGCACCGCAGTACGATACGCGCTGTGTATCAGTACAAGGAATCGCAACTTACACAGCTTTACGAGCTGTACAACGATGCGAAGTATCTAAAAATTCGTAGCTATTTGCGCTATAGCCAACCTGCCACAAGGCTGAAACTGACATTTGATTTACGGGTTGACGACGGTAACGTGCGCGCAGAGATACCCTACGCGGTGCAAAAACGAGGCGTGTATGATGTGGATGATAGTTTCATGCACCGCTTTGTGGATGTATCTAACGACGACGGGTGCGGCGGCTTGTTTATCAACGATGGGTTGTATGCGTATCGCATTGATAACGACAAGCTGGATATCTGCGTACTTCGTAGCACTATTTTTGCGCAGGGGGATTGCGCGCTACCTTGGCAGCGCGACCACGACACCTACCATTATTCTGATTTGGGGGAACATGAATTTACGCTCATGCTGTACCCTCATGGCGGCACGCTGGAAAATCATACCGCGTATCGCTTGGCGGAACAGCTGAACACAGGGCTTGTGTATCTTGCGGATTCTAAGCATAAGGGCGAAAAGAAAATCGCGTCACTATCACTGCTATCAACGAGCGAACCCAATGTCCATGTCACCGCTGTGAAGCAAACAGAGGAGCAAACAGGGCTTGTGCTTCGTCTGCTAGAAACAGACGGCAAGGCGGGGGAACGCTGTCTAACAATCGGAACAGACATCGCCATAACGCTGCCGTTTGCCCCCTACGAGGTAAAAACGGTCATGTTAATTGATGGATTATTGACCACGACAGATTTTTTAGAGGGTCTTACCCATGAATGTAATACAAAAAGGGGATAATACTATGTTACAATTTACAGAAATGCTTGCCGAAGCACAGAAACAGGGCTACGCCATCGGGTCGTTTTCGCCACGCTACATCACCATGATTGAGCCTGTCATGCGCGCCGCAATCCAGTGCGGCAGTCATGCGATTGTCCAAATTTCAGAAAAAGAACTCAGCCGCCATCAAGTGGATTTTGCGGCATTTGCCAAAGAGTTCTACCGTGTGCGCGACCTGTTAGAGCCAACGGTGTCCATTAGCCTTCATCTTGACCACACAAAGACAATTGGTGTGATTGAGCAGGCTGTCGAATGTAAATTCCACTCTGTGATGATTGATGCGTCTGAGCATGATTTTGACAAAAATGCTGATATTACAAAACAAGTTGTGGCGTATTGCCACCCCAAGGGTGTGTATGTGGAAGCGGAGCTTGGCAAAATTGGCACGACTGATTTTGCAGAGACAGACACAGATGAGGAACTATTTACAAACCCGACAGAAGCCCAACGGTTTTGTGAGATAACAGGGGTTGACGCCTTAGCGGTTTCTGTGGGCACGGCACATGGTATGTACACCGTTCGCAAACCGCGAGTGGATTTGGCACGGTTGGAGGCCATTAACAAGCTGACAAATGTGCCGCTTGTGTTGCATGGCGGCTCAGATGTGCCAAACCAAATGATACTAGATGCGGTAAAACTACCCAGTGGCGGCGTTTGCAAGGTGAATATTGCCACAGATTTAGAGCAAGCAATGCTCAAAAGCTTGGGCGAAAAAAGCCATATCACACAGGAAAAGCTTTCCACCTACGACGAGGCTAGCATAAAAGCGGCGCAGGAGGCTGTGTTTGACGTTGTGAAGGACAAAATTTGCAACTATTTAGGGTTTGCCACACGTCAGAATTAATTTCAAATATTGCGAAAATATCTATTGCTATTGTGTTTTGTTTGGTGTACAATAGTATGATATTTAATATGATAACAAGCTTGATGCACACGAGCCGCAGGGCGTTGCTTTTCGCTTTACAATCAAAGAAGAGGTATTATGTCGCTTACATCCTTTCAAAATCTTGAACTTTCCGAAAAAATGCTCAAAAGTCTTGCCGCGCTCGGTTACGCAGGAACAACACCAGTGCAAGGTGAGGCAATTCCCGTTCTCATGAAAAAATTAGATGTCTTGGTGCAAGCCCCAACAGGCACGGGCAAAACTTGCGCCTTTGGTATTCCCATTATTGAACATGTGGATACAGATTCTAATGACATTCAATATTTAGTGCTTTGCCCCACCCGTGAGCTGGTGTTGCAAACAACAGTCGTGTTACGTCAATTGACGAAATTCAGTGCTGGTATTAAAATTGCCCCTATCTATGGCGGCGAGCGCATCGACAAACAGTTTATTGCCTTGCGCCGCAAACCACATATTATTGTGGGCACACCAGGACGTATGATGGATTTTCTGCATCGTAAAGCGCTCAAGCTTGAAAATGTGCAAGGCGTCGTGCTAGACGAAGCCGACCGCATGTTAGATATGGGCTTTCGCGAGGAACTCGACGAAATTCTAAACGCCACCCCTAGCACCCGCCAAACAATTTTGTTTTCGGCCACCATGTCGCCTGATGTGGCACGTATTGCGCAGAACTATCAACGCGAGCCAGTCGCGATTACCATAAAGCAGGAAACCGCAACCGTGGACAGTGTCACGCAGTACTCTATCCTCGTTAAACCGCGCTGTAAGATTCCCACATTGTTAAAGCTGCTCAGAGAGCGTCAGTTCCCCTTGACACTGGTGTTTGCGGGTACAAAGGCGATGACTGATACGATTAGTGAACAACTAATTGCCGCGGGGATTCGCGCCTCTGCGCTACATGGCGATTTGCGCCAACGCCGCCGTGACTTTGTTATGAATGAGTACAGAACAGGTCTCATTGATGTACTCGTTGCAACAGACGTTGCCGCGCGCGGCATTGATGTCAATAATATTGACGCCGTTATCAATTTTGATTTACCCCAATGTGCGGAGGATTACGTCCACCGTGTTGGCAGAACAGGACGCGCCCAAAAGTCGGGACTTGCGTTTACGTTTATTTACCCCAGAGAGCAAGATAAACTGCAAGATTATATCAAAGAAACAAAGGCCGATATTACCCCTATTCGCATTGAAGTGCCACAACCATTACAAGCCTTTGGTAATGGTATGGTGCGCAATCCCAGCCATGCTAGGTTGGATGTACGGCGCGACACGCGTGATTTTGGCGACAGTGGTGCCAAACGCGGTGAGCATCGTGTTCGTGGTGACGGTGCTATCAAGCGCAATCCTAGTCGCGCCCAGTTTGACGGTTCTGCGCCCAAACGTAGCCGCGCGTCATTTGATGCCCCAAGCCCACGACGGATATCCAATCGTGAATTGGTGGATGAATCCCCCAATCGCGGCGCAGGTCGCTCCTTTGGCGATAACGCACCAAGACAAAACGCAGGTCGCTCCTTTGGTGACGGCGCACCAAGACAAAACGCAGGTCGTTCCTTTGGTGATAACGCACCAAGACAAAACGCAGGTCGCTCCTTTGGCGACGGCGCACCAAGACAAAACGCAGGTCGCTCCTTTGGTGACGGCGCACCAAGACAAAACGCGGGTCGCTCCTTTGGCGACAGCGCACCAAGACAAAACGCAGGTCGCTCCTTTGGTGACGGCGCACCAAGACAAAGCGCAGGTCGCTCCTTTGGTGACGGCGCACCAAATCAAAGTGCAGGTCGTTCGTTTGGTGACGGCGCACCAAGTCAAAGCGCTGGTCGCTCCTTTGGCGACAGCACTGCCCCCAAACGCAATGCGGGTCGCCCTCGTGTCGAAGGCAACACACCCAAGCGTAATCCTAATTCAACGTGGGGTCGTCCTAGCGATGCTGGTCAGCCACGCCCTGTCGCTGGTAAGGGACGCTTTTCGAGCCGTCCACGCGCCAAGGGCACAAACCCATCTACCCACTAAGTAATATGTATGCCCCCCTAGTTGCCCGTTGGGCAGCTAGGGGGGCATTTTGTCGGCTTGTCGTTTGTTTTGATTAACAGGTTAGTTGCTGCTGAATTTCCGTGAACGTAGCGGTAACGGTTTCGCTCTGGTGTTGGCTCAGTGTCCACTCTAGTACGTTGCGTAAAAAAGTACTTTTGGGGTTGCATTGGACAAGTTGACGTGAAAAATCGGCTAGTGTTGCCATATCCTTCGTGCGATAACTGCAATACACAATCGATTCTTGTAGCGCTACGTTATCTGGTAATGACTCTAACGCCTGCGTATACATCGTCAATGCTTCGGAAAACAGTCGCCTATTTCTAAGCAAATCCGCTATGTCGAGCTGGGTCTTGACGGTGGCTGTGCGTATATTGCACCAACGAATGGTGAAAGCACTATGCGGACGCAACGCAAGCAGTGTCGCGGCAATAAAATGTACCAATGTTGTGTCAGTTGTGATGCTTGCACCATCGTTATAGGCGGCGATACAGCTATCTAATAACGGGTGTTGCAGCGTTATGTCCCCGTTGTGTTGTAGTAAATCTGCGACGAGAGCAAGGCAAAGGAATAGCGTGTTGCCTGTTGCGGCGTGTTGTGTTAGCAATTGTTGTTTGGCAGTGACGTATTCCTCTAATACGATTTGTACCATAAAGAAATTGCTGTCCTTGGTCTTGGTGAGGGTATACAGTTTCTCAAAAAAGGTGAGAAACACAACGTCTGGGCGCGTTCGTCGTAACGTATCCACAAGGCGTTGCAAATCAGGCGTGGTGGTTGCAAATTCAGAAAGGAGTGCCACTGTTTCTGTGTCTTTAAGGGTAAATGTATTGTTGACGAGGCTGAAAATGGTCTCATCACGCATGGCACGTCCTGCCGCTTTCGTGGCGCGTAACGAGCCAGCTAACTGGACGCACGCGGCACGATGTTCGCCGATTGCTTCAAAGTACATACCGCACGCATGTTGCAATGTTGCGTAAAGTTTATTGGGGACATAGGAATCATGCGGATTATGATAGTGTTTTTGCGCCGCCAAGGCACGCGCCACATCATCACACATTTGGCTGCGGCGGTCAAAGTGATGGCTAACGGTGGCACGAAGCAGATACGCCCTTGGTATGGTAGGGTACACGGATACGCCCAAATCGGCTATCGCCATCATGTCCTGTTCTGATGTTTCGAGGCGTATCGCAAGCTCAATGTACATGTGGTGCGGATACAAAAAATCGCCAAGGGTAACGTTTACATTGTGATGGATGTAGGTGGATAAGTCGTCCAGTACCTTCTGTGCCAGCGTTCTGTCCAAGGTGGGTGACATCATCACAATGCCCCAGTTGGCACGACCGCGGTTAAACCATGTGTGGGGACGTTCTTCTTGCGCTTCATTAATAATCGCCGCGTTGCGCTCTTTTTTTTGCGCCGAAAGGGCGGGCGTATAGCCATCATGGTATAACACAACGGCGTTATGCGCCGCGTGCCAATACGGTAGCGGCAGACTGGGATCGTGCGTAAACACTGCAAATTCGTGCAACGCACCGCTGTACCGAATGTCGTCACGGCGCTTTAGCACACGTTGTACCTGTGCCACTAAATAGGGGGTTGTCTGACCAAGTGCCACAGGGTCTTGCGCTGTGCCGTGGAGGGTTTCGTCAACAGTGCCCGCCGTATACGACACTTGACTAATAATCAAAGCGCACGCATGAGCCACGTCGGCTTGTTCACACAGTGAGCGTAACACGGACGCGTCACCGTTACGCAAGTATTCGTCAGCGTCAATGATGAATAGCCAATCGCCAGTGCAATGGTCAATCGCAAAGTTTCGCGCCAAGGCAAAATTGTTGACCCACTCGAAATGATATACCTGCGCCCCAAAGGACGTGGCAATCTCGACCGTGGCATCCGTTGAACCAGTGTCAACAACGACAATTTCATCTACATGTCCCTGCAAACTGGCAAGACATCGGGACAGACAACGCGCCTCATTTTTTACAATCATACATGCCGTGAGTTTCATGGCAACCTCCCTGTGTCTATTCGCTACCGACACACTTTCTGTAACTATATTGTATATACCACAACTTGTCAAGTCTAAGACAAATAGGCGGTGCAGATTGTGTGTCTGCACCGCCTATGGGAATTTAGTATTTAAATGGCATCATAGGTCACGCAAACCGGTGCGTGGGTGCGTGGGTCGTCCATAATCACAGCGTCAATGTTAAACACGGAACGTAACACCTCTGGCGTCATGATGTCTCTTGGCGTACCCTCCTTGACGATGCCACCGCCTTTGACTGCGATAATATGGTCAGAAAAACGCGCCGCCATGTTGACCTCATGTATCACGAGGGCAATCGTTTTGCCTGCTTCACGATTGAGTTTTTGTAGTAATTGCAGTACTTCTAGCTGATGGACTAAGTCAAGAAAGGTCGTTGGCTCGTCGAGCAAGATAATGTCGGAATCCTGCGCCAGTGCCATCGAAATCCAGACACGTTGCTTTTGCCCGCCAGACAGCGAATCAATATCCCGTTCGGCAAAGCTTGACATACCAGTGATATTAAGTGCCCATTGAATGCGCTCTTTGTCATGCTCTTGCAATCTACCAAAGCCTTTTTGGTGAGGAAACCTGCCATAGGCAACTAAATCTGCAACTGTTAGCCCAGCAGGCGCGGTAGGAGATTGCGGCAGAATGGCCATTTTTTTTGCCACCGCAATGCCAGACAAGGAATGTATGTCCTTGCCGTCAAGATAGACGATACCTGCTTTTGTTGGCAACAAGCGTGATAAAGCTTTTAACACAGTTGATTTTCCGCACCCATTCGTGCCAATAATGGAGGTGAGTTTCCCCTCGGGAATCGTTATGGAGAGATTATTGACGATGATTGTGTCGTCGTACCCCACCGTGATATCGGTTGCTTGTAAAAGTGCCATTGGCTACACCGTCCTCTTGTTGGCTGTTAATACATAAATAAAATAGGGCGCACCAATGATGGTGGCGACAATGCCGATAGAAATCTCATTTGGCGCAATGATGGTTCGCGCGATAATGTCGGATAGCAACAGCAGCGTAGCGCCCATGAGTGCCGCTGTGGGGATTAACATGCGATGCTTAGGACCGACGAGCGACCGTGCGACATGCGGACAAATCAGCCCGATAAAGGATATGCCGCCGCCGACAGCCACACAGATACCAGCCAATCCAGCCGAGGCTATCAAAAGCAGTAAACTTTGCTTGTTGACCGCCACGCCAAGCCCTGTAGACAGTTGAGACCCCAAGGATAACACGTCAAGCGTGCGCGACTTATACAGCACAAAACACAGCAACAGCAAAATACATGGCACCATAATGCGGATATTGTACCAAGAAATACCCCACAGATTCCCTGAAATCCAGCCTGCAATAAAGCCGTATTCACTTTGTTTCATACGCAATAGCAGTAGAATTGTGACCGCGTTGATAGCCACTGTTAAGGATACGCCTGTTAATATGAGACGGCTGGGATGAATGCCATCGCGCTTGACATACGATAGGGCGAATACCAGTAATGCCGTAATGATGGCCCCGACAAAAGCGGCAAGCGGAATACCAATCGCCGATTGGTGCAAGCCTTGCGCCGATACAGTCATAAAGGCGGCAACCATTAGTCCCGCACCTGCGTTGATGCCTAAAATACCAGGGTCAGCCAGCTCGTTTCTGGTGATACCTTGCAGCACTGCCCCCGAAACTGATAATCCAAGCCCCACGAGTAGGGCAATGATGACGCGCGGTAAGCGAAAGTTAACGAGTGTTAACTTGACTGTTTTGGTTGCTGTGCCCTGTATGACAGAGAGGAAATCTGATAGGCTGAGTTTCGTAAACCCTGCCTGTATGTCGATGATGAAAAGGGTGACAACGGCCATAAATAGCACAGTGACCACAATGAAGGCTTTCCGTCGTCTGGCGGCGGTGAGATTACGCATGACTGTCGCCCCCTTTCTGACGCGAAATATATAGGAAAAAAGGGACGCCAATAATCGCAAACACGATGCCTATCGGCACTTCATGGGGCGGATTTATCAGCCGCGACACCACGTCCGCCAGTAACACGGCAAAAGCTCCATACAGGATACAGGCTGGGATAATCCTGCGATAATCTGTGCCAACGAGATGCCGCACCATATGCGGCACAATTAACCCGATAAATGCCACAGGACCAGTCAGCGCGACGGCCGCGCCTGCCAACACAAGCACGACTAGCATACAAAGTCCCTTTGTTCTACGGATATGTAATCCCAAGCCTTTGGCACTGTCCTCGCCGATACTGAGCAGTGAGATTGATCGCGATAATGCTATCGCCCCAATGAGTGCCACTGTAATAAACGGAATGACAGCGTAAAGTTGTGCCGCACGGATACTGCCAACACCACCAGAGGTCCAAAATAGAATATTTTGGGCAACCTTAAAATGGATGGCAATCCCTTGGCTGAGTGCCGAGAGACAAAGCCCCGTTGCTGTGCCAGCCAGCACCAGTCTGACCGGTGTTTGCTTACCGTGGTGCAGTGAGGTTAAACCATACACAATCAATGTGGCAAAGGCGGCGCCTATTAATGAATACACCACCCCTGTTGCATAATTCACAGTGGCTGAAAATGCCATGCAAAGTGACAGCGCAAAGGAAGCACCGTAATTAATGCCCAAGATGCCAGTGTCGGCAATGGGGTTTCGTGTCATACCCTGCATAACAGCACCCGACACAGCAAAAGCCGCCCCCACGAAGATATCCCCTACAGTACGCGGGATACGCAAATCGCGGATAATTTGGTGCTGTAAGTTCTCAGAATCAAAATGGAATACCGCATTCCATACGTCCATAAGGGGTACTTTGGCACTTCCGAATGTGATAGAAAGCATTGCGGCTGCTAAAACCGCAATGCCTCCCAGTATCATGGATATTAAAAACCATTGTGCTGAAAATTTTGAACGTATCATATCATACCAATTTCAAAAAAGATTTCTGTATTGCGTCATGCGCGGCTTGCCCGAATTATGCTACGCTGCGGAAGTAGGTGATATACGCATCTAGCTGTCTGTGGAGACTAACAGGGTCACTGTGCATAAAGGCTACTTGCTCGTATGGCATGGTGTGTCCCGCTTTCACAGCAGGAAGGTTCTGCCAAACATTTGAGGTTTCGACAAAGGCACTATCTGCGCCAGCGAGTACGCCGTAAAAGATAAAGTCTCCTGTGTACTCTGGCAACACTTCAAGGGATACGACTTCATAATCGGTTGCGCCGTCTACCATCGTTGTTTGCACTGTTGCAGGTGCTTTTAAGCCCCAAATGTCAAATAGAATACTTCCACCGCGGCCAAAACGACTGCCCATCGTATAGATTTCGTTTGGCCAAATTTCAACGAGTGAAACGGTTTTATCACCGACGATACTGTTGATTTCGTCCTTCACTGCCAACGCCTTATTGTTAAAGTCATCTATGTATTGTTGGGCTAGGTCTTTTTTTCCCAACATGTCACCGATGTATAAAAACAGTTCGGTTGGCGTGTACGAGCCATAGGGGATTAACACGGTGGGAGCAATTTGTGAGAATTTCTCATAGTCTGCCTCGGATAGTGTAACGATTAAATCAGGTTCTGCGGCGGTAATCATTTCAAGCGCCGTTTCTGAGTTTGTCACATCTAGGCTGGCGATATCCTTGACATAGGTTTCTAAAAAAGGATTCGACAGAGCGTAAGGTGAGGCAATAATGGGTTTTACATCGAGCGCAATAAATTCGCCTAAGTAATAATCTGTTACAATTTTTGTAGGCTCAGCAGGGATTTCAATGTCGCCCTTGATTGTTTTCACGATACGCGTGGTGGGTTCGGTAGCGGTTGTAGGGTCAGCAACGGGGGTAGGCGACACAGTGGGTGTGGCGGTTGGGGTAGGCTCGGCGGAGGGCGCAGGCGCGGCACAGGCAACTAGTGTAACGCTCAAGATCGCAGATAAGGCGATTGCAAGAAACTTTTTCATATAGATTTCCCTTCGGCATTAATATTTGTTAGCGATAAACAACTATGTTAGTTGGAACTAACTTTTTGTAGTATACTAGACTGATAGGAGTTTGTCAATAGCTAAATAAATATAAATTTTGCAGAGACAAACAAAAAACAGTTGATGTCATTTCAACAAAATGGCATCAACTGTTTGGCATACAGTGTGAAATACTATCACTTGATAGGGAGGGTGGATATCCTATCAGGTGATAGAATGCGTGGGCAGTACTGACCTAAAGGTCAGGCAACTATGTTAGGGGGCAGCAAAGGTTGTGCGGTTTTTGCCTGATTTTTTGGCGTCGTACATGGCGGCGTCGGATAGGCGTATTAGCTCATCTGCCGTCATGTCTTTCGCGCCACGCGCGATACCAATACTCACTGAGATTTTAATGGTATGGTTGTCTATACATGTGATACTAGAAATTTCGGAGAGCAAGCGATGTGAAATATCAGCCACAACAGCTTCACTATAATCGGTAATAACGACAAATTCGTCACCACCTAGACGACCACAAAAGCCTCTCTCACCAACCACAGCCTTCATTCTAGCTGCAATTTCTTGCAGCAGTTTGTCGCCGATATCGTGACCAAACTTATCGTTGACTATTTTGAAGCCATCTAAATCCGAAAAGAGCATCGTCACAGTTTCGTTGTTTGCAATCATCTTGTCAAGTTTCTCATAAACAAAACGTCGATTCGGCAAAGACGTCAGCACATCATAATAGGCAAGCTGATACATGGCGGAATCTGATTTGTCCAATAATTCTTGCAATAATGTTTGCAATTTTTGTGAAACCGCTTTGGCTTCGTCCGCCAGTGCGTAAAGCTCATTGCCCTGCTCAACTGTTAATTTTGCATTAAAATTACCATCCGAAATTTTCTTAAAATAGTCTAAAATTTGATAAATTGGTTTCAATTGGCGGACAGACACCGCGCGAATGACAAGCATCATTATAAAAAACATAATACAGGCGGTCGTAACACTGGTAATAGTGGTTACCATTATGGCGTTAAAACGACGAGAGTCCTCAAAGACGGTCATGAGTATGCGACCTGTTTGCAAAGGGAGAAAGTACTTCGTATAGCGTGCGCCGTCACGCCTAATCGTGACTTTTTGCTCAACTTTGCTATTGTGAACAAGCTGAATCATGTCGATATCAGATTTCTCGATGAAGGAAGTGTCGCCACCAATAACAGGCATGGCATCAATTAAGTAATCTTCATTTGATTCACTCGTAAAATCTTGGTCAAGTGACTCGTCGTTTTCGAGATACTCAATTAATTTTGGCGCATTAATCAGTGTCATACTCGTAAATGCTGGCACGATGGCACTTAGTTTGGTTATAATTTTATTTATTTCTTTATTCATACGAACGCCGCTTTGCGCGGACACATAAGGGTTAATGATAAAGTCACTTGTGCCATCATTGTAGTACGAAAAGAAGAAATAACCTTCTCCGTTAGAAGATTTTGCAGGAGGACCCACAAAGAAATTCTTAAATCCAAACCCGAAATCATTAATCGGGGTCACGATTTCATGATTGATAAGCTGCATCAGGGGTACTCTCCAGATATCGTCCCAACCCTCAGTTGTGAGTCCTTCATCCAGTTGGGTAGAGGTTGACAACACCTTCAGATTATCACCATCCTTAACCCAAATAGACAAGTCATTGATACCATGCTCAACGGCAATCGCCTTTAGCTCCGCTGACGAAAGCGATTTTACGTCTAAACCATTAAGAGCAGTACTCATTTCGAGACATTTTGTGTACAATGAAAAATGAATATCGGCATAGTTTTCGTTTTTTAGCGTATTAAGTGAATCGGCCTCCACGATAACAACATCTTTGACATTTTTATTCAGTTGATCATAGTCCTCAAGCATCAGATCGCTAAAATTCAACATCGTAAGTCCGGTTGTTAGTAACATTGTAACCAACGCAATAGAACAACAGCGGATAACAAGTTGACGCGTTAGTAAGTTTGTTTTCATAGTAACATCATTTCTCCAGTGTTTACATACATTAGACGTCACTGGCTGTACCAAAATTAGGAAAGTAGTGCATATATCGGCTTTATGAAGGGTATACATATGTATTCTATAACATAAAGTTAAGAATATCAATAGGCAAATGCAAGAAAACTGTATAAAACTGTCATTGTTTTGCGCTTTACTTTTGCCGAAAATGTGATATAATATCGAAGAATCACAAATGATTCGAAGGAGGATATAGTATGGAAATGACAGATAGAGTTTGCAGCTGTATGAATGTTACAGTGGGTGATATTAAGGCTGCGATTGAAACAGGCGCGAAGTCTTATGAAGATGTGCAAGCAAAGACGCGCGTTGCAACAGGCTGCGGTGCTTGCGCCGATAGTGCCAAAGAGATTGTCGAAAAGTTTTTAGCCGAATAGTCAAAAAAGCGGGGAGGCGGTTGCCTTCTCGCTCTTTTTTTTGTTAGTCAGGGTTGTTTTCAAAAATCTCCCTCCGATTTACGGAGGGAGATTTTTTGTTACGATTTGTCTGTCTCTTGCCTTGAGAAGGGGTTAGCTAGTGATTCTGCTGCTTTTAGACCAAGCAAAATCAGTGCTTCTGTCGCCTGACTTTGTGTGCGGTAGTGCCAACTTAGTTTGTAGGCATCTATCCGATGCTGCGTTTCCTCGTCTACGGAAATCATAAAGCGTGGTCGATCGGTTGCCATGCTATCACCCCTATTCGTCTAACATAAAAAAGCGCAAGTATCAATAGGATTACTCGATAGGGGTAGTATATCAGTTTGATACACTTAGTGCAAGAATTATTTTTATACTGTTGACAAATGAAACACAATGTGCTATAGTGCAAACATAGTTTATAAGTGATACACTATGTATCATACATAAACAAATATTATCAAGATGGAGGCGCGATACTGATGGCAATGCGATGTGTATCAGATGGAGAGTGTGTAGGCTGTGGGGCTTGCCAAGAACGAGAGGTTGTGTTTACCTGTGCTAACTGTGGCGACGATATTTATGGCGGGGCGGATTGTTTTCGCATAGGCTGCGATGTGTATTGCGATAGCTGTGTCGCCTACGAAAAGGCATAAGGTGATGCACATGAAATCGCACAGAACATTTAAGAAGCGACGGAGTGTTTCGGGCTCCTATGCCAAACAAGGGCTAATCTATTTTACCTGTTTGGATTACAAAAATCAACCCAGACATATGCAACGTAAAATTGAAAACCTATGCGTGCGTCATGGCGGCTCTTATTATCAAGCGTTATTTGAAACTGTCACCACAGATATTGAGCCTGTGGCGGTGTGCATGAGACACTATATCTCTAGCCAAACAACACTCAATAAACTCATAAAAACGTTCTATGAAAGCTGGGTTTAGAGAATAAACACAAAAGAAACCATATTTTCTTGACATACACTTGTGCATAGCATATAATACTATACAGTGGCAGTAAGGTGAAACTGTCCTATGTGCAAGGAGGGCAAGCGTGAGTATTAGAAAAACTGTATT
The DNA here is from genome assembly GCA_031554075.1 of Oscillospiraceae bacterium. Classification (GTDB taxonomy): domain Bacteria; phylum Bacillota; class Clostridia; order Oscillospirales; family UBA929; genus WRMG01. Next base: position 18,123 of record JAVBKJ010000163.1, read on the forward strand.
TTTAATTTCGTTCTTTTTAATTGCCCTGCCGCTTTTGTTTTTCACAATTTATGAGTACAACATGGTCAACGAACGTATCTTACTGACACGCTCACGGGCTTTGGCTGAATTTGCCACAACACAGGGCGAAACTATTTTGCAAGTAGCCTCATTAATGCAAACGCAGTCTTCGTCGTTTACACGCGAAATAGGGCAGGAAGATTACACAGATGATGACCTAAAGGACCCGCTCATCATTGAAAGGATTAACGGCATTTTGCAGGGCGCTGTACACGAAATGGCCTATACCTTGGACGGCTCTAGCCGTGTGATGGATTACATACTATTAGATGGTGAAGGGTACGTTCGTGCTTCTTATCAAAAAGATATTATTGGCAACAAGCTAAAAGGCTCACCACTTTACGAGGTTTTGACAGATACGAATCCCATGTCTAGCTTTTGCGAATCACCCTTTAGAGCAGGGGAATACGGCATTTGGGTGACACGTCGCCTAAGTTTGAATAGTGACATGCTACTCTCGGCGTTTATTACAACAAAGGTCTTTGCAGGTCAGCTAAACCGAATGCGCTTAGAGCAGACTGGGTTTGGCATGATTCTGTTCGATGGCGACCGAGTTTTATCGCATCCCGATAGTGCGTATATTAATACTTTGATTGATAATGAGGAAATTTCGTCTTTGTATGGCGAGGCGATGGCAGGTCAAGTGAACATGACGGGAAAAGGACGAACCGAACTGTTTGGCGTCAATTCCCTGTACGGCTATTGCGTTGTCAAGGAACTGGGTATCAATGTTTTGGTAATTCAGTCAGTCGATGAAGCGTTAATTACCAACATGTCGTTCTTGTGGGAGGCTGCCATTGCTGGCATTGTGTTTGCGATGGTTGGCATTGCCATCATGATGCCGCTTATCCAACGTAAATTGATTGTGCCGATTATTCATCTGCGCGAAAGTATGTTAAACGCCACGACGGGGGCGTATGAGCCTTGTCTTGTTAAAGTTGGTAACGAAGTTGGCGACTTGGTGAACGGCTTTAATCGAATGGTCGACCAGATAAATGCCAGTATTATGAGCTTGCAACATGCCAACGACGCCTTACGCAATGCAGAAGAAAATTTGCAATGTGACAAAGAACGTTTGAAGGTCAGCGAACTACGGTTTCAAGTGGCAACTGAATTATCAACCATAGCCGTATTTGAACTAATGTCGTTTACTGATGAGTTTTTTGCAAGTGATAGCTGGGAATCCATCACGACGTATCCTGGCATGGATGTCTTTCCGCGTGAGTACGCTATCCGCTATATTGTGCATCCAACAGAACGCCCCGCTGTGCTTAAATGGAGCAACAACATGGAAACGCGGTTTGATGAAGATTTGCGGATACTCACAAGTGCTGGCGACTACAAATGGATACATTTGAGCATGGCTCAAATCACTGATGAGGTCACACAGGTAAAGAAAATTTTAGGCACTGTGACGGACATACACGAGCGTGTGTTGGCGCAAGAACGTGCCACTTACGCCGCGTATCATGAAACGCTGACAGGGCTGCCGCGACGCATCCTATTTACCCAAGAGGTGGATGTCAATCTGCAACGGCTGCGCACGAACTTCTGGGGTGTCGTTTTTATCCTATCGATGGATAACTTTAAGCGTATCAACGATATTTTTGGATTTTCTGTGGGAGATCAAGCCATTTGTTCAGTTGCCGCAATGATGCAAGACCGTTTTGAAGGTATGTTGTACATTGCACGCAACTCAGGTAACAGCTTCTTAATGTACGCAGAATGCCCTCGTAACATTAGCAATATCTTAGAGCTTACCAGAAATATTTTGCAAGTGTTCAAAGTTCCGTTTGCAGTGGGTGATTTGACGGTGGATATTCGTGTCCACTTGGGTGCGGCACTGTATCCAGACCATGGGCAGGACTGTTCGGAGCTTATCCGTAATGCAGATATTGCTATGCACGATGCTCGTTATGAACAACGTCAAGAGTTTGCCATTTTTGCCCCCTCAATGCAGGCAAAGTTGGAAAGAACGCATCAAATTATGGAAGTATTGCGCGAACTTTCAGCCGGACGTACGCCCTTGGTGCAGTATCAACCCATTGTGCGGGCGAGTGACTTGGAGCTGCTGGGGTTTGAAGTATTGGTGCGCATTAAGGAAAGCCCGATTGGTATGATATCGCCGGCAGAGTTTATACCGTTGGCGGAAGAAAGTCGATTGATTATTCCCATCGGGGCGGCGATTATGAGAGAAGCATGTCGCAAAACAAAAGAACTTATTGACGCAGGGCACGAACTGCATCATATGTCAGTCAATGTATCGACGATACAGCTTGAGGACCCACTATTCTTAGACATGGTGTTTGATGCGTTAAACGAAGTCGGGTTGCCTTACCAAAAGTTGCAGATTGAAGTGACAGAAAGTCTGATGATTTCAGATTTGGAGATTTCAGGACGCAAATTGACACAACTTCGCAAAAACGGCATTCGTATTGCGCTAGATGACTTCGGAACAGGCTACTCCTCTATGAAGTATTTGCGTACGATCCCCCTAGATGTCATCAAAATTGACAAACACTTTATTGATGAAATCGACCTTGGTTATCAAAACGTGTTTGCTGTCACCATGATTCAGATGGCACACGATTTGAATTTAGAAGTTGTCGCAGAAGGGGTAGAAACAGAGAAACAGTTTCGCCTGCTTCGCGACAATAAGTGCGATGCAATTCAAGGATATTTTATTAGCAGACCACTTGATTTTCAAGATATTGACGAATTTCTTGTGAAATTACGTAAGAAAAAAGAGGAATTACTATGAAGTTTGAGACGTTGCAAATACATGCAGGGTACACAGGCGACCCAGCAACCCACGCTGTACAATCCCCATTGTATCTCACAACAGGCTACACCTTTGACAACACAGAACACGCTCGCCGACTTTTTGCCCTAGAGGAATCGGGCAACATTTATACACGACTCAATAACCCCACCAATGAAATGCTGGAGCAACGCTTGGCGGCGCTTGATGGTGGCGTTGGTGCTTTAGTTACCGCGGGCGGACATGCGGCCATGACGATGATTTTGATGAATCTCTGCACAGTCGGGGACGAGGTTATCTCAGCAAGAGGCATTTATGGCGGCGCGGTCAACCTACTGGGCAAAACATTTGCACAGTTAGGAATTAAAGTACATTTTGTGGATGCAAACGATACTGACGCGTTTCAGCGCATGACAAATGACAAAACGCGCGCGTACTTTATTGAAAGCATCGGGAATCCGCTTGCGGATGTACCCGATATAGAAGCCATTGCGACCGTTGCGCACCGAAATGGCGTGCCATTGATTGTGGACAACACGTTTGCTACCCCGTATCTGCTACGCCCGTTTGAATACGGTGCAGACATTGCTGTGTATTCCACCACGAAATATATGGTGGGCAATGGCACGGTGATGGGTGGCGCGATTGTCGATGCTGGCACATTTGATTACAAAAACAACCCGCGTTTTCCTGCGTACAACACACCTGACGCCAGCTATCATGGCATTGTCTATGCGGAAGCGTTAGGCAAGATGGCGTTCATTGTCAAACTTCGCACACATATCATGAGAGATATCGGTGCAGCACAAAGTCCGTTTCATTCATGGCTTACGATGCTGGGGCTAGAAACGCTGTCGCTTCGTATGGAACGCCATAGTGCCAATGCGTTGGCAGTGGCAGAATACTTGCAGGCACATCCCGCAGTCACCACAGTGAACTATCCAAAACTAAAATCCTCCCCACACTATGAAAAAGCCCTAAAATACCTACCAAAAGGCGCTAGTGCTACATTTAGCATTGATTTGGCAGGGGGGCGTGATGCCGCCGCACGTTTCTGTGATAGCTTGAAATTGCTCGCGATTGTCGCGAATCTGGGTGACGCTCGTAGTATGGTCAACTGCCCATCGTTAACCACGCATTCGCAATTGACAGACCAACAATTAGTAGATTGTGGCATACAACCAGGGTCTGTGCGACTGTCAATAGGACTTGAAGCTATTGATGATATAATAGCGGATATTGAACAAGCACTGCAACAATAGCTGTATTGCAATGGATAATGACAAGAAGAAGGACGAAACCACTCGGTTTCGTCCTTCTTCTTGTGTATGGTTATTTAGAAGCACCTAAGAATACATCAACGACTCTCGGGTCAAAATTAGCACCCTTATGTGATAATAGATAGCCTGTGACCTCAGCTTCACTTTTGCCGCAAATGATACTCAAATTATCATAGGTATTAACAACAGACAAAATACGTGCGCCCAATGGAATGGCTTCACCAGCAAGTTTAAGCAACCCTGAACCGTTAAAGAGTTCAAATTGTCCTTCTAAAATCTTAACAATTTTGTCTCCTTCGGGTAGGTGTTTCGCCACATTGATAGAGGCTTTTGAGATTGGCGCGCGCTCTGCAAAGTTTTGATGTTCAGTATCCGCAGAAGACACTAACTGTGCTAATTCAGAATCCGTCAACCCTTGTTTACCGATGTCATGCGATAGCGCGGCTAAGGTTAACACGCGTAAATCTTCTTTGGTTAAATCAAGTTGACCAGCAAGCTTCACAGCTAAATCCTTCACGCGCATTGAGTGTTCTACCGTCTTAGCGTTACGTGAATCTGTTGCCGTTACGATTGCTTGCAAAGTAGATTCTAACCGTTGCATTTGGGATACATATTGTGTCTCATACTCTTGGTAGAGTGACTTAAAGCTTGTGGCAAGCTTGGCGGCAGATTTTTCAGCCTCATAGCTTTTAATAGCTTCCAAAAGCGTGAGCATTAGGTCTTTTTTGTCCCAAGGCTTCGATAGAAAACGATACAAACCAGCGCGGTTGATAGCATAAATAATGCCATCGAGTGCGGCATAGCCTGTTAGCATGATTTTACGGATACTCGGGTCTTTCTTGTTGACACGTTCTAGCAGTTCATCGCCCTTCATGGTGGGCATGATGTAGTCGGAAATGACAACAGAAATATCCGTACCTTCCGCACGCAAATCATCAATAATAGCTAATGCTTCTTCGCCGCCCAACGCCTTTTCAATTGTATAGGTTTTACCAAACCATTCGACCAATTGCTCGCTTAATGCTGACAGTACCAGCTTATCGTCATCTACGCACAGAATTACCGATCTTGACATATGTACCTCCTATAGTGGCTGCAAATTATTTTGAATCTCGCTACTTATGGGGAGCCGTACTGTGAACGTAGTGCCCACGCCGACTTTGCTTGTTAGTGAAATAGTACCGCCATGTTTTTCAACAATCGAACGGCTAATGTCAAGCCCCAGACCCGTGCCTTCGCCAAGCGGCTTTGTGGTATAAAAGGGGTCGAAAATTTTATTGGCGCTTTCTTCTGGTATGCCACAACCTGTATCGGAGATGGAAATGGCAAGTTTATCGGCACTTTCGAGACTAATGGACACATGTAACTGCCCAGAACCCTCCATGGCTTGCAACGCATTTTGAATCAAATTCGTCCATACTTGCCCAAGTTCGTCTGCGTTGCCCATCACTTCTGGTAAGTCTTCTTCGTAGTTTTTAATAACTTGTACACCCAGTTTTAACTGATTATGATATAGCACAAGCACATTATCAATTGATTTCGCAACATCAAAGGAGAGTGATTCGCCTGTTACATTCGTACGAGCGTAGGAACGCAGGGCAAATACAATCTTTGTTACTTTTTCAGAGGCAAATAAAATCGTCTGCGTGCCGTTAATAATCGGAATAATGCTCATGAGTAAGGCGAGATTATCGCGGCTCGTCGGCTTTTGAAAAAGGGCAACATTTTGTTTGATGATGTCAATATTGGCAACTTCAATGCGTGAAATGCAGTCTGCAAAGTAGGGGGCGTCTTCGATGCCCAACTCTATAAAATAAGCGCGCGCCGCTGTTTTGGTGCGGCGTACACTTACCGAGCTATTCATTTCTTGGAAGGACTCAATGGATAGATTGAGAAAAAATAAAAAATCTGCCATGTCGCTGGGCTCCATTGTGCGTCCGCGCTCAAGCAGTGCGTTGACAGCAGGCAATAAAGCAGATTGCAACGTTTCTGCAGAGGCTTTGACAGCACCGATTGGTGTGTTTATCTCGTGCGCTACACCTGCGATTAACTGACCGAGTGTCACCATTTTTTCGTGATGCACCAGCAGAGATTGTGTTTCCTTTAGTTTTTGCAGGGCGGAGGACAGCCGATAAAACTCGTTGGAGGATTGCCTGGTGTACAAATCGAGCGCTGCAAACATTGAAAATCCAAAAGAAAACAGCGATAAGAAAAAACTGAATAGGGAAGAGAAATTGTAATTATGTAGAATGTGAATCTCCACACCTAACAGCAAAAACAGCAGAATCGTAAAAATAGTAAATACTTTGCGTGCGTTTACATTCGAAAACAAGAATAAACTCAATAATACTGGCACTAACACCAACAATAAAATAGCACTTGAGATGCCACGACCTGTCATCGCCTCATGCAAAAATAACAGAACAGGTGACAACATACAAATAATCACCAAGAGCGCACTTTCGCGAACTTGAAGCGTGGGACGGCGATAAATCGTTAGTGCTAATGTGGTGAGAATGAAAAACGTTGCAAACCATGCAATACGGGAAAAACTCCAAAAGTTGCATATCTCATAGAGTAGTAACCCCCCCGCTTGGAATACGATGCCCGAATGAAGTGCAATGGCGGTTTTACGCGCATTTAGTTGTGGGGAGGTTAGTTGCGTTTCAAGACGAGGGGACATGATGTATGAGCATAGAATGTCAAACATAGAATCTTGACTATCTTTGAAGAACTGCATTAGGCCGATGCCCACTGTGATTAACAAGAAAAATAGCACCACAAGGACGCACGCTTCATACGTGCTGGGTGGATGAAATCCAACAGTCTGCGATGCTGAAAATAGCTCGGCAGGCCGTATGAAATTTAACAAAAGCATGAAGCCCAAGAGTAGCAGCAACGCAAATTGCACGACCCAAAAGCCCTTGGGGAACAACATAATTAGCTTTTTCATGGGCGGTTTACAGACCGTTTCCTTCTAATAGCATACTGATTTTATCCATCAAATGATCCTTAACCCAAGGCTTGGCAACATAGGCTTTAAGATCCGCATTATCTTTGGCATTTTGAATCGCGCTCCAATCGGCTTGACCCGTTAGCATGATATTCAATGTGCCTGGATAACGACGGTGAACTTCAATTAAAAGTTCATCACCCTTCATGCCCTGCATGAGCCAATCGGATATAACTAGAATGACGGATACGGAGCTTTCCACCAGTTCATCAATGATTTCAAGCGCTTCCTCACCAGACATCGCCATTTCATATATATACGATTCACCAAAACGCTCCCTTAGTTGGTTTACAAGGCTAGTAATAATGATTTTTTCATCATCTACACATAAAATAGCTTTACTCATGCACTCGGCTCCCCTAATTTACACTAATATTTTCAACGAGCAAATAGAGCTGCTTTACTCACCTTGGTAAACACTGCGCTCAAATAATATCGCTTCCGAGCAATTATATCACAGAAGTAACAAGGATACAAGTATTTCAAAATAAAAAACTATTGGGTGAAGCAACAAAATATGAAAATTGTAACCACTTTGTATTTGTAATTATTGGACACACATATTATAATGTTACATGAATGAGTGGATGCCCAAAGGGCAAACCAAGAGAATGAGAGGCTTAGCATGAAACGTTTACTATCTGTTACCCTTGCTGTGTTACTGATGTTCCTCGTTGCGTGTACACCCAAAGAAACAGTGCAGCCTACGCCGTCTACCAGCGAATCACCTATTGTATCCGCTTCACCTGTGCCAGAAAACGGTGTCGCCATAAAAATTGGCAATGTTGACATTAGCAATGATGAATATCGCTATCATTTTTATAGCACCGTGCAGGCGTTTATGAACCAATATGGCTCATTACTTACAGATATTGGACTAGACCCGCAGAAGCCTTTTGAAGAACAACAGTACGACGAAAGTACAACATGGATGCAATTTTTCCAAGACCAGGCAAATCAAGGCTTGCAAAATACGGTTATGCTTTCTGAGCAAGCCCGCAAAGAGAACATAACATTGTCGCCCGATTTTAGCCAGCAACTAGAAAAATCTATTGAATCCATGCGTACGTATTGCATTCAAAACAACACCACGATGGAAAAAGAATTGAAAGCAAATTACGGCGGCACAGTTACAGAAGACACAATCCGCAAAGCGCTAGAACGCATGTATTTAGGCTTCCAGTTTAGTACGCAAAAGCGCAATAGTTTCTCGTTTGCTGAAGCCGAGATTGAACAGTATTACAAGGCACATGCGGATGAATTTGACCAAGTGAACTATCGTTCACACGCGTTTGCCGCCGAGATGTCTGAGGATGGCTTAACGGTGGTGGATGATACAAAGGCGAAAGCAGATGCAGATGCGTTTTTGAATGCCATCACGGACGAAGCGTCCTTTTTGAAATACACCAAGGACAAGTTAAAGCTAGAAACAGATAACACATTGCAAACAGGCGTGCCGAGTGAAGGTGATGCGTTGGCAAATTGGCTATATGACCCTGCGCGTAAAGCAGGGGACAAGACAGTCATAGCGCAGGATGCGTCTGTGTATGTTTTATTCTTTGTGGATCG
>JAVBKJ010000111.1:0-11505 GCA_031554075.1 Oscillospiraceae bacterium
AGATAAAAGTTATTAACTTTGCATGAATACTTTTTGAAGCGAAAAAGATTTCCCTCCATCCGTGAAAGATGGAGGGAATCTAATTAATCTGTTACGAATGGTAACAACGCAATATGGCGTGCTCTCTTGATAGCCTCAGTCAGCTCGCGCTGATGTGCTGTACAGGTGCCCGTCATACGGCGTGGTAAAATTTTAGAACGCTCTGAGATAAGACGACGTAGTTTTCCAGCGTCTTTGTAATCAATTATTGTCACTTTATCGGCGCAAAACGAGCATACTTTACGACGCTTGCGACCGCGTTGTGTTTTTTCCATTGCCATGTAATAACCTCCTCATTAAAAATGAATCCGTCATCGTTAAAACGGCAGTTCGCCGTCATCGTCGTGTAATTCTTGAAAACTAGAGGGTTCGTTATAACTAAGTGCGGCGGCTGGCGCAGGCGCGTAGCCTCCGTAGTTACCGCCCGAGTTGCCGCCTTCGGCGTTGCCCTTAGAATCCGCAAACTCTAATTCATCGGCAACAATTTCCACGGCGTAACGGTTGGCACCCGTTTCCTTGTCTTTCCACTGACGCTGTTGTAAACGACCAGATAGTGCAATTTTTGAGCCCTTGCGAAAATACTTAGACACAAATTCGGCCTTTTTTTCCCAACAAACAACATCAAAGAAATCAGCGGTTTTGCCGCCTTCTTCCTTTGTGAACTTACTGACACCGATTGCAAACGAGCAAACGGCAGCACCGCTGGGGGTATGGCGCATTTCTGGGTCTTTGGCCAAATGACCTATCAAGATAACTTTGTTCATTGTAGCTCCTTACTCATCCTTACAGATGATTAGCGAACGAATAATGCCATCCGTAATCTTGAAAATACGATCTAATTCAGCAGGAAAATCGGGCTTAGACTCAAAATTCATGAGGACATAATACCCGTCATTCAAGTCATTGATAGGATAGGCCAAGCGACGCTTGCCCCATTCTTCCACGTCACCAATCATGGTGCCGTTTTCAGCGACTAGGTTGGTAAATTTCTCTACCATGGTAGGAATGCTGTCACCTAATTGTGCATCAATGATGTAGATGCACTCGTACTTTGCTGTGGTTTTTGCCATTGTTTTTACACCTCCCTATGGACCTATGGCCGCCATCTCGGACAGCGGCAAGGAAATGAGTATGCCCCGAATGAAGCATACTCGAATATTATACATGCTTTTTAGCAAATGTCAAATGTTTTTTTACAAGGTCACCCATATTTATACAAATCTCAGACTAAATGCGCGACTATCCGCTGCCAACATTACATCTTGACAGCCTCCAAGTCGGCAGACGGGGTTGCACCCACCACCGTTGGGAAAGTGATGGTCACCTTAAACATATCGCCCTCAATGGCAACCTCAAACGTACCGCCATTCGCCATCGTGAAGCTTCGTGCGATTGAAAGCCCCAGCCCACTACCCTCGGCAGAACGAGCCGCATCCCCTCTTACAAACCGTTCCAACACATCAGACGCTTGAAATGTCATCTCATAATTGGCAACATTGCGTATTTCAAGCACTGCGCGCCCTTCTTTTTGACAAGCATCCACATAGATACGCGTACCGTCTAAGGCGTACTTTTCCGCGTTGTCAAAGACGTTTTGCAATACGCGCGAAATCTTGGCACCGTCACAGGAAATCCATAAGGGGTCGTCTGTTATTCTTATTTTGCTCTGAATGCGTTGCACCTCGCCGCGGTCCGCCATGGTTTGGGTAACAAGGCGCGCAAGATCAATCGTGTCGCGTTCCTGTTCTAAGATTCCACTTGTGGATTTGGACAAATCAAATAAATCCTGTATCAACACTTTGAGTTGTTCGGACTTTGTGCTAATAATCTGCAAGTATTCACGGCTTTCTGCGGGCAATTCCTGCCGTGATAGCAACTCTGCATAACTTATAATAGACGTTAGCGGTGTTTTCAAATCATGTGAGACATTCGTAACGAGTTCCACCTTCATGCGTTCTGATTTTGTTGCCGTTTGTAACGCACGAACAAATCCATCTTGGATACCATTTACAGCAATAGACACTGGGTACAAAATTTCGTGTTCATTCAGTTGTAAGCTTTTTTCCAATCGTCCCTGCTCCACATCTTGCAAATGCGCTTGCAATGTGCCAAGGCTTTCGACTAATCTCATATACCGTTTGACAAATCGATACGCAATAATGAACATCACAAGGGCTGTTAAGAAAATTACCGGCGCGGCATCTGAGAAGGCGACTATCAGTGTTACAAATAAAAGTACTCCAATAGAAATTATGGTAAACCACAATTCAAACTCCATTGCCTTTTGAAAGGGCATACGCGCCATATGCCGCCGCCACAGTCGTTTCAGCGTGTTCAACGAGTTGTGTTGCACGGTTTTTAAGCCATTGACGCGTAAATCCGCCCACAGGACAGCTAGTCCGACAAGTAAAAACGCCATCCCAGTGAGCGTTTCGCCGCCGTTCCAACCGTTTTCAAACGTGGCAATCGCACCGCCGATTAATGTTAATGCCAGCAGTATTTTTACCTCAAACCAAATTTTACTTATCCATTTGGCGATAAATATGTCTGCCTCTAATTTTTGTTTACGGAACACGAACGACAAGAGCAGACATAGTGCAAACGCGCCAACAAATTGGAACGCTGCATACTGCAAATACACTGGGGAATAGCCAACAAATTGGCTATAGTCCGACGTTTGCCCCCGAAACAGTTGCCAAAATGTCTTGATGTTTGTCACGGGAAAGTAATTTGCCAACCGTATCGAAGATAGCACCATTAACAGTAGACCAACATGCGCAAACCATCCAATAATCTGGCTAAAACTTCTCGATTTTATATCCAATGCCCCATACCACCTTTAAGTATTTGGGTTCTTTCGGGTTGGCTTCAATCTTTTCTCGAATCCGTCTTATATGTACCATGACGGTATTTTCCGCCGCAAACGCTGGTACATCCCACACGCGTTCGTAGATTTCCTCAGCTGGAAACACACGTCCTACATTGCGCATCAGTAGCTCTACTAATTTGACCTCGGTGGCGGTTAAATGTACAGGCACACCGTCCACCGTCAGCGCACGCGCCTCGATGTCAAATTGCAGTCCCCCACTTTGCAACAGATTGCCAGCGTTTCCGCCGTGCAATCCGCCAAGCTGTGTATATCGTCTCAGCAATGACCGCACACGGGCGACCAATTCGGGCGGATGAAACGGCTTTGTCACATAATCATCTGCCCCCATGGAAAGCCCTAGCACCTTGTCACTTTGCTCAGATTTGGCCGACAACAGCAAAATAGGAATGTTTTTCTCCGCTCTGATTTTCATGGTAACAGACAGGCCATCCAACTTGGGCATCATAATATCCAGTATCATCACATGCACAGGTTGGGAACTGACAACTTGTAGCGCCTGCATACCGTCATACGCGGGCACGCATTGAATGTCGTCACTTTGCAACAGCAACGTAATTGCCTTCACAATTTCGCGGTCGTCATCCACCACCAGAACGGTCGCTTTTTCCATGCCGTACCTCCCTTGGAACTCATACACTTATATTACAGCTCATTTGTAACAAAAAACTTGTGGTAAAACTTACAGGATTCTGACAGTTTCCCCTCACACCTCGCCTGCTAACAGGGACGCAAATTCATTCTCACTCACAACACGCACCCCAAGACTCACCGCTTTATCGAGTTTTGAGCCTGCATTCTCCCCCGCCAACACGATGCTGGTTTTCTTTGACACACTCCCCGACACCTTGCCCCCCTGCCGTTCAATCAAGCGCGTTGCTTCGTCACGGGTGTACTGCGTTAATGTGCCTGTTAGCACGATGGTAAGACCCTGTAACAACGCGCCAACACGTTCTTGTGCCTGCGTCATCACGACACCTTGCGCCGCCAATGCTGTGACTGTGGATTGCCCCACCTCTGAGTGCAACCACTGATGCACACTTTCGGCAATGCTGTTACCGATGTCCCGTATGGCAGTCATATCCTCTATTGTGGCGGCTTGGAGGGCTTCCATACTCCCAAATTGCTCCGCCAATAGGCGCGCCCCTTTTTGCCCTAACATACGAATCCCAAGGGCAAAGAGCAAGCGTCCCAGCCCGCGCGTTTTTGATTTTTCAATACTGTCTTGTAAATTGGTCGCCGATTGTTCGGCAAAACCAGGTAATTGCAACAATGTTTGACGGTCAAGGGCATACAAGTCAGACACCTGCTTCACATAGGGCAGCAATGCTTCGACCGTGGCGGCACCCATGCCTTCGATATCCATGGCATCGCGCGACGCAAAATGCAATAGATTCCGTGCCAATTGTGCTGGACAGGCAGTCCCCGTACACCGCGTCGCGGCTTCTGCCCCTTCTTGCACAGCGTCAGCACCGCACACAGGGCAAATCGTTGGGAACACATATGGTTGCGCGTCGGGCGGTCTTTTCGCACTATCAACTGATAGGATTTCGGGAATAATCTCCCCTGCCTTACGCACCCAAACAGTATCGCCGATACGAATATCCTTGTCACGAATAAACGCGGCATTATGCAGTGTGGCGTTAGACACGGTCGTGCCAGCCAATCGCACAGGGGACAAAATAGCTTTCGGGGTCAGTACACCCGTCCTTCCCACCTGAATCTGAATATCCAATAACTGCGCTGTGCGTTCTTCTGGCGGATACTTAAACGCTACTGCCCATCGTGGCGCACGGGCGGTACTGCCCAAGCGGATTCTGTGTGCCAGTTGGCTCACTTTTATAACAGCGCCATCTAGCGCAAAGGGATACGCTTCGCGTTGTTCCCCCAGTGCTGCAACGGCGGTAATGGCGGATTCGATTGTATCATGCACGGTGTACGGCACAGTGGGAAACCCCCACCCACGAATACGCTCCAAGGTTTCCTCATGGCTATCAAGTGATAGGGTTGGCGCAAACTGTAGATTAAACACGACAACCGAGAGTTGTCTGGCGGCTGCCACAGCAGCATCTAGCTGCCGTAACGACCCCGCCGCCGCATTGCGCGGATTGGCAAGCAACGGTTGCCCCTCTAACTCTCGTTCGGCATTTAATTGGGCAAACACAGCAAAGCTCATGTACACCTCGCCCCTGACAATGAGTTCTGGAGGCGCGTTTTCGATGCGCTTCGGCAAAGCGGCAATGGTCAACACATTATGTGTGACATCTTCACCCACACGACCGTCGCCTCGTGTCGCCGCTTTGGTTAGCACGCCATCTTGATATGTGATGGCAACGGATAGCCCATCAATCTTAGGCTCTACGACATAACGCGGTGTTTGTTGAATTTGCTCACGTACACGTTCGTCAAAACGGCGAATCTCATCATAATCAAACACATCTTGCAGGCTTTCAAGCGGCACAACATGCGCTACGGGTGAGAACGCGGTTGAGGCAACATTTCCCACACGATTTGTAATGGATTCTGTTTGCTGTGCGTCTGGATACTGTGCTTCAAGCGCACGCAGTGTCTGCATCATCTCGTCATACGCAAAATCCGAAATCATTGGTGCATCTAACACATGATAGGCATGGCTATGCTGTTCAAGCGCTGCTCGTAGTTTGGCAATCTGCTCCATACTTCCCTCCAAAAACAGGGGACGCCCCAAGGCGTCCCATCCCAATTACACCATTTACTGTGAACAATACGCCTACTGTTAGGATAACTTTGTGAGATATTGGTCAATTTCTTGCGCGGCCGTACGACCTGCCCCCATCGCTAAAATGACAGTCGCCGCGCCTGTCACAGCATCACCGCCAGCAAATACACCTTTGCGGCTCGTTTGTCCTGTCTCTGCCGCCACTTCCACGCAGCCGCGGCGGTTAAACGCAACGTCTGGTGTCGTCATGCGCAACAGCGGATTCGGCGACGAACCAATCGCCATAATCACACAATCGCAATCAATCGTAATCGTTTCGCCCTCCACAACGATAGGGCGGCGACGCCCTGAGGCATCCGCTTCGCCGAGTGCCATCATATCGCACGCAATGCCCGACACGGCAAACGTATCGTCACCCAAAATTTCTCTGGGATTCGTCAGCATTTGAAACTGAATACCCTCTTCTTGCGCATGGTGTATTTCTTCCTCACGCGCTGGCATTTCGTCTAAACTCCGACGGTACACAACCGTCACAGTCTCCGCCCCTAACCGCAAGGCACAGCGAGCCGCGTCCATAGCGACATTGCCGCCGCCCACGACGACGACGCGTTTTGCGCCCAACAAAGGCGTATCAGACCGATTATCGTATGCACGCATTAAGTTGGTGCGTGTTAAAAATTCATTGGCAGAATAGACACCGTTTAGATTTTCCCCAGGAATTTGCATAAAGGTCGGTAGCCCTGCCCCCGAGCCGATAAACACCGCTTCGTACCCTTCGGCAAACAATTCGTCAATCGTCATTGCGCGACCAATGACGCAATTTGTCACAATCGCTACACCCATATCGACTAAATGCTGCACTTCTTGGCGCACTATTTCCTTGGGTAGCCGAAATTCAGGTATCCCATACACCAAAACGCCGCCCACCTTGTGAAACGCTTCGAATACGGTAACGCTGTGACCCATACTGCGCAGCGCACCCGCGCAGCTCAGACCCGCAGGACCAGAACCGATAACGGCCACTCGTCTGCCTGTCTCGGGAATGGCGGCTTTGTCTGCTGTATCGTGGTGTTGCAACGCGTAGTCAGCGGCGAAGCGTTCCAGCCGTCCTATGCCCACTGGTTCGCCCTTGATGCCGCGTACACACAGCTTTTCACATTGATTCTCTTGGGGACAAACGCGACCGCAAACAGCAGGCAGTGTATTCGTCTGCTGAATAATGTCTGCCGCTTTTGCAATATTACCCTCGACAATCTGCACTAAAAACTCAGGAATCGCAACGCCAACGGGGCAACCGTTCACACAGGGGCGATGTTTACACCGCAGGCAACGGTCGGCTTCTTGTTGTGCTTGTTCAATCGTGTAGCCTGTCGCAACCTCTTCAAAATTGGCGCGGCGCACTTCTGGTGGCTGGACAGGCATCTCTGTCTTGTGTGCTTGCATATTAGCCATGGAGACCACCACCTAACTGGCACGCGTGGAGTGCCTTCGTCTCACGTTCTTTATAGATAGCATTGCGGCGCATCGCTTCGTCAAAATCAATCTTATGACCGTCAAAATCTGGTCCGTCCACGCAGGCGAATTTCATCTCACCGTCTACAGACACACGGCAGCAGCCACACATACCTGTCCCGTCCACCATAATCGGGTTCATGCTCACATATGTCTTGATGCCGTATGGCTTTGTGGTCAAGCACACAAACTTCATCATAATCAGCGGACCAATGGCAATCACCGCATCAAACATATGCCCCTCTTCAATCAACTGTTTCAATACGTCGGTCACGAGCGCCTTGCGCCCGTTTGACCCATCGTCTGTACAAAGATGTACCGCAGTTGCAGCGGCATTCATTTCCTCTTCTAAAATGATAATCTCTTTGTTTCGGAAACCGCCGATAATATGCACCTCTGCCCCCATCTCGTGTAGGGCTTTCGCTTGCGGATATGCGATGGCACACCCTAGACCGCCACCAATCACACAGACTTTTTTCAAGTTGGCAAGGTGAGATGGCTGTCCCAACGGACCTACCACATCTGTAACACTGTCCCCCGCTTCTAACGCCGCTAACAACGTGGTGGACTTACCGACAGTTTGAAAAATGATTGTAACACTGCCAGCTTGCCTATCATACCCCGCAATGGTAAGCGGAAAGCGTTCCCCCCATTCGCCAACGCGCAGCATAACAAATTGACCCGGTTGCGCTCGTTTGGCGACAAGAGGCGCCGCAATGACCATGCGTACCACTTGTGCATTCAATTGTTCCTTTGTTAAAATGGTGTACATATACACACTCCCAATTTTATTTCACTGAACAGCCTTGATAAACATGCAAGTATTTTAGATAAGTATACAGGATTTTTAGGTCTGTTGCAACTCAAAAAAAGCAATCAATACATTGACTTATGATTTCACATAGAGTACACTGAACACGAGAGGGCAGGAAGGGTGTGGTCAATCATGGAATGGCAAACAACGAGACGTGAAAGGCTCAGCTACGGTTCTTTTTTCTTTGCGCAAAACATCTTGTACACCATACAGTTTCAGTTTTTAATCTATTTCTATACAGAGGATGTCAAACTAAGTCTCGTTTCCACCACGACGTTGTTACTCGTGGCAAGGCTTTGGGACGCTTTTAATGACCCCCTGATGGGCGCCATTGTGGATAAGGTGCAGTTTAAGAACGAGAAATACCTGCCGTGGCTGCGTTTTGTCACCTATACCGTGCCGCTGTCGATGGTGTTCGTCTTTGTCAACCTCGGCGAGGGTACGCCCTACACAGGTCGTTTAGTATTTGCTTATATAACTTACATACTTTGGGGCATGTTATATACAGTGTCAGATTCGCCATTGTTCTCACTTGCCACGGTCATGACCTCGAATACATTCGAGCGTGATGTCTTATTGTCACATGGACGCTTTGCGGCGGCACTGGCGGCGATTTCGAGCGCTGTGTTTATCTCCTTGAAACTTGTGTTAGGGTGGACAGGCACGGTTGGCATTTACGCAGGTATCGCGTTTTTATGTATGTTACCACTGCACTTTTTTTGCAAAGAACGTGTCAAGTTTGAGCGCAAGCCTATGTCTATGATGTCGGTGTACAAGTACCTCTTTCGCAACAAGCACCTATTAATCTACTTTGTAGGGTATCTGTTTATCCAAATGACGAACACCATACAGATTGCCGCACCGTATTTTGTGAAATACAATTTACGAAATGAAGGCATGTTAATTGTACTAATGGGCATCTCCGTTGTCCCTGTGCTGGCAATTGCGCCCTTTCTGCCCAAATTAATCCGCTATTTTGGCAAGCGGACGTTGACGATCTGGTGTTGCATTATCACCTTGGTACTATCCACCTTGCAGTACTTTGTAGGCTACGATTCAATGGCGTTTATGATACCATTGTTGGCTGTACGCGTCCTGTTTATGCAGTTACCTTTGCTAATTTACGGCATGTTCACCGCCGATTGTATCGAATACGGCGCCATGATTAACGGGCAACGCACAGAGGGCATTGCCTTCTCCGTGCAAACACTCATGACGCAATTGGGTGGTGCGTTAGCTGGCACACTTTGCTTGCAAATACTATCATTGACTGGCTACCTACAACCCACGTTCGAAATAGCAGCACCCATGCAGCCTGCCTCAGCCTTAAACGGTATTTGGATGTTGCTAACCCTCGCCCCTATCGTGGGATATGGTGCTATGCTTATTGTGATGCTATTCTTTTACAAATTAGATGAAGCCCAAGTGACCAACATAATGAAACAGAATCGAGGTCAAATAGAATGAAATTTACAATGAACGCAAGTGTCTATCAGTTGTTAAAGCACCCTGTCGCGCGCGATGTCACCAATGCGTTGTTGCGCCAAACCAATAAAAGCCCCAAACAGATATATAATCCAGCCATTGGTGTCATGCGATTGGCGGCGGCAGAAGCGCTAGGCACACAATTTGGTGCAACTGGTGCTGTCACTGCGCTCTTGAACCTCGTGAACCTATCAACTGATATACTCATCCCCCCCTGCGGTCAATTAGAAAAACTATGGTGGCGCGACGCTGTTATCTATCAAATTTACCCACGCAGTTTTCAGGATACCAATGGCGATGGCATTGGCGACATACCGGGTATCCGTTCGCGTCTTGACTATCTGAAGGATTTAGGCGTGGATGCGATTTGGCTTTCGCCGATATATGCCTCACCGCAAGTCGATAATGGCTATGATGTGCAGGATTACAAAGCGATTGACCCCCAATATGGCACAATGGCGGATGTTGAGGGTCTCATAGGCGATTTACACAGTCGCGGCATGAAGCTCATTATGGATCTCGTGTTTAACCACACTTCCGACCAACATGCGTGGTTTCAAAGTGATTTGCACGACCCCAACTCACCGTATCACGATTTTTACATTTGGCGCAAAGGCACGCCCGATGCACCGCCGAATAATTGGACATCCTTTTTTGGTGGTTCGGCATGGAAATACTACCCTGAACGCGGTTGGAATTTGCATCTTTTCGCGCCTGAACAACCCGACCTCAATTGGGAAAACCCTAACGTTCGCGAAGCCCTCTACGAGATAACTCGTTTCTGGCGCGATAAGGGCGTAGACGGCTTCCGTCTTGATGTCATCAATTATATCTCCAAAGTGGAAAATCTGCCAAACGGCAATACGGCGCTCGGCTCGTTTCTGCCTTCCCTTGGTATGGAGCATTATTTCTATGGACCACGCCTGCATGAATTTTTGCGTGAATTTCGCGCAAAGGGCATTGGAGATGCGTTTACTGTGGGCGAAACCGCTGGATTTGGACGTGAAATCAATCGACTAACCACCAGTCCCAGCCGTCTGGAACTATCCCAAGTGTTTAGTTTTGACCACTTAGAAACCCCAGGTCACACGCGTTATAGCGACTATTTGTATGATTTAGCCGAAGCAAAGGATATATTTGTGCAGTGGATGAATGATGTAGAGGGCGGCATTTGGGACGCGCTGTTTTGGGAAAACCACGACAATCCTCGCATGGTCTCCAAAGTGAGTAGCAATCCCGAGTGGCGTACGCCGCTTGCCAAACTACTGAACCTTTGGTTGCTTAGTTTACGTGGCACGACGTATCTGTATCAAGGGCAGGAACTCGGGTTGCCTAACGCAATTTTCTCCAGTATTGAAGAATTGCGCGACTTAGAGAGCATTAATGTATACCATAGACTATTGCCAACAGTGGGGGCGGCCGCCGCTTTGCGCGCTGTCCAATGTTCCTCTCGCGACCATGCGCGTTTGCCGATGCCATGGACAACGGCTGGCGGCTTTACAACAGGTACCCCATGGATAAAACTGCACCAAGATACCGAATCACTAAATGTGGCGACACAGCAAGCAGACACCGAATCCGTCTGGCAGTTCACCAAGGACGCGATTGCACTCCGTCATGCACATCCCGCACTTGTATTCGGTACATTTAAGGCAGAAATGCCAAAGGACAGAAGTAGTTTCTGCTTTTATCGGACATTGGGGGAAGAATGCCTGTATATCGAGATGAACTTAACAGCGCAAACCATTACCCCACCCAAAGGACCCAGAGACGCTCAACTCACCTTGTGCAATTATCAAGATGCCAAAAACCTACTACGCCCCTACGAATGCAGGGTCTGGACGTTATAATTAGACCCCTCAAAAATCTTTAATAAACCATGTGTCATGTCGCGTGCAGATGTCTTTTTAGCAACGCCTGTATCAGACTACCAAAAAAATATCCTATCCGATGCGCTAAAGCGCAACGGATAGGATATTTTAACTTGCAAATTGTATCGCACCTATCAAGTGATAGGATACCTACTTTACCATGTTCGCAACTTCGTCAGCAAAGTTTTCCTCACGTTTT
>JAVBKJ010000034.1:0-10548 GCA_031554075.1 Oscillospiraceae bacterium
CTGTTTCAAATACGGACGCGAAGTCCAAAAGGAGTATCGTCAGTCCAATTGCCCTCTTAGTATGGCTTAAACAACAGCACGGATTCAGCGCGATTGGCTATCGCGTTGAAAACGTAATCTTATTGTAGCAAATTAGTATAATTTGAAATTTTTGCAAGCGCAATCTTTCAACACGCTCATGTTACAATTTACTCAAAAAAGAAGCCACCCGTAGCTTGTCGAGAAGCTACGGGTGGCTTTATGGTATTGTGAGAGATACTCTATTTTGCTAGGATGACATTTTGTAACCGTACCGCTAACGATGCCATTTGGCTACGGAGTACAGTGGCATCAGGGCGCATGGTACCATCGTTATACCCTTTATAGATGCCAAGCTTGATACAAATTGCCATATCTGTGCGTTGTTCCACTGTTAGGGTAGCATCGTCCTTATAATTGCGAAGCGCCGCATTCACCTCGTCTGCCGTGAGGGTTGGTTTGATTTTCATGCTCGCCAGTATATCGACCATCAAGCTGGCCGCATCGACTCTCTTCAATTGTCCTTCTGGATTGGTGCTATTCGTTATCAATCCTTCCTTGACCGCTGTGTTCATAGCATCAGAATACCATTTTGTTTGGTTAATGCCCGAAACAGCAGGTGACGAATTATCAAGAGGTATACCTATGGTGCGTAAAAATGCGGTCGTGCTTTCGGCGTATGTGACTGGCTTATTTGGTTGGAATTTATTATCGCCTACACCATCAAAAATCATCATGGCGGCCGCCCTGTCAATATCCGCTGAAACACCGCTACTAAGCTGACCAATATCTTTGAAATTTGGCACTACATTCATCGGTACAAGCGTGCTATCATTTCTCAAAATAGCGACAACGACCTGTTTGCCGTTTATGACTTCAATTTTTGTAGGCACTGGTGATAGTGTTCCATCAGCATTCAGTCTTGCCATTGTTGTAATCTTAGTAAGGTCTACCGTTTCGGGCAGTGCAATCGTTGCAGACACAGCCGTATGGTTACTCGTAGGCAGATGAACGGTGACTGGTGCCGCGATGGCGGTTACTGATATTCCCGTAACAGCAGCATGTTCTGCAACACTCGTCACAGCTTGCGCTACGGCTGCTACCTGAGCAACAGACGGTGTTTCGACCACAGCTGCAACCGTTGGTAATTCGGCTGTTGGGGTTGGTGGCGTTGGCGTTGGCGTTGGGGTCGTTGTGCTATTATCGCTGCCAGAGCCAGCACCTGGTGTTACTGGTGCGCTATACGCGCCAACAGTGAGTGCGAGGCGACTACTCTCAGCCTTACCATCTTCTGTCACAGCAACGTAGTATGTACCCACAGGAATATCAGAGGCATGGGTTAACGTTAGCGTTAGACCAGTCAGCGAGGCGGTAACCTCACTCAGGGCACTGCCGCCAATTGCAGCAGAATATACACTCCATGTGCCTGTTGGTGCTGTTGTTAGCGTAAAGGAAATACTGGATTGTATCGTGGTTTGTTTCGACACTGTATTCATTGTAGCCGTCGGCGTCGGCGTCTGATTAGGATCAATAAACTCAATCGTAAGAGCCACTTTGCTACTCTCAGTTTTATTCACTTCTGTGACAGACACATAATAGGTACCAGCAGGAATGTCAACATCAGCGCTTAATACAATATTATTTCCATTTGGTCTTGCCAAGATGGTAGTGTGCAACACGCCATCGGCGTCATAAACTGCCCACGAACCATCAATTGGGGCATTGAGCGCAAAACTCACACTACTCATACTAGCCGTACTTACTGTCGTTTCCGTGAAACTTGGTGTTTCTGATTGGCTTACTGTATTGCCCGCAAAGGCAACCGTGCCAGCACGCGCAACCCATGCTGCAGGGAAGGTCGATGCAGCAACACCATGATAGGTGCTGTCTGTAAGTGCCATCATGCGTTCCTTCTCGATATTCATCTTCTGCGTGAGCGAATTGTAGAATACAATATTTACGCCGGGGGCACTTCCAACATCAAGACCAATCATATTTTCTGAAATTACTTCGAAGCCGCCTGAGCCTTCGTCAAAGTAAATGCCGCCTGAGAAGTGCGGTGAATCCGTCATCATATTGCCGCGCATAATGGAATCCTTCATATACCCTAGTGTATAAATTGAACCACCGTCATGCAGCCGCTGCATAGTGCTTGAGATATTATTGTATTCAATGACGTAGCGCTCCACAATAGAGGGGGTATCGAACACATAATACCGATTACCATTATCTCTGTAGCTTGCGCTGCCGCCTTGATCCCAAATGCCCCAGCCCCAACCAGCGCTAATGCCAGAATAGGAAGCTTTCTTGAGGGTGTTATGCGACAGCGTAACATCTTGGGCATACCCCACTAAAATACCAATGCTACCCTTAAAAACAAGTCCCATGTCGGTTATCGAATTTGAGAAAACGTAGATATCATGTGTAACACGCCCCATATCTGGCGCTATCCCTGTCTTGAAAACACCCTTGTCGTACATGACGGTGGCCTCAGGATGTGCATCACGCTCACGAGCGTTGCCAACCTGTATCGCGCTTGCGCCGATACTACTAAATGTATTGTTTATTACGGTACTACCAGCAACACCTATATCAAGGTCGAGCGCCCCGGCTGACATCTGCGTAAAGTTACAGCCTGATACGCGCATTCCCTCCACATATGACGCCTCTAAGCCGCTTGGTGTCTTTACCACGTTATCGTGGTTGTGTACTTGCACCATATCGGGGTCAATGATATAGCCTGCCTGCAAGTCTGGCTGACCAATCAAATGTGGACGCAGATAAGAAGTGTATTGGAAGCCGATA
Organism: Oscillospiraceae bacterium; assembly: GCA_031554075.1. Lineage (GTDB taxonomy): Bacteria > Bacillota > Clostridia > Oscillospirales > UBA929 > WRMG01. The sequence goes on from JAVBKJ010000034.1 coordinate 2,824, forward strand.
TTTTTTAGCGTCAAGCCGTAGACAGGGTTAGCATCCACACCGTGAATGTCAAATAGCTTATCCAGTTTCGGCATAATGATGCTCAAGGTATTCGGGTCTATCCCTGTCGCAGGCACATAGTGAATCTTTTGTGCGACGCTATCAAAATAGAATTCACCTTCTGAGTCCAAAAATTCATACACGTTCTGGATGTAATTCGGGTCATTAATCGGTTGCCAAGGAATATCAGAGGCATCCTTAAAAGGTCGATTCAACATGGTTACCACGGACGTGTCTCCATCTTGCACAATGCTGGCGACAGGTACAATTGTATATTTCCAAGCCTTTTCATACACAAACTCAATGTCGGTAGGGTTTTTATAGGTATACATATCCTTCCAAACGCCAGTTGCATTATACCCCGTTGCTGTTTTTTCCATATTGGGATCATTGTCATCGTATCCAGCAGGACGCCCTGGGGCATTGCGCGCTGGAATGGCTCTCACACCATTAACATATAAGTCGCGTGAAAAGGTTACACCAGCAGGCATTTCGGGCGCATTCGCAACCCAAGCCCCTGCCTTATTAGGGTCGACAGTCCATCCCGTCACCTGTTTGCCGCTGGTTACAATCGTCTGCTCTGCGCTGGCTCCTTGGTAAATGACTGAAAATCCAGCAGGCGCACTATCAGAGGGATCCATTGTAATGGTTTCCGCTAACAGGTGCTTCCCAGCCGCCAAGTGGATTACAACATCACCCGTCCAGGATTTACCCAAGGCACGAACCGCCAACTGTGCTTGTTTAATGGACTTAAAGGGTGCTGCAAGGCTACCATCGTTGGTGTCGCTACCAATGGTAGGATTCACAAAAAAGCGTTTCATAACTGTATTCTGCGTTGCAACAATCGTCCATGTTGCTTCAGGAAAGCCATCAAAACTAATGGTTGCTAATCCTGAGGTTAAATCCATAACATCATAGGGCTTGCATGAGGTATTAAGTCTATACTTACTGTAGAAGTATGGGCGCAAGGTCGCTAGATTGACGTCGGACGCTAGCTGAACCGTAACTGTTTTGGTAGAAGTGTTAATTACAGGAAGCTTAGTTTGTCCCTCAATCATAAAAGATAAAATTTCAGGTACTTGTCGTTTAAAGTTTGCTTTCACGGTTGTGGCTTTATTCACAATAAATGTGTAAGAGGTACTCGAACTCACCTCAACGCCATCTATCGTCCAGTTGACAAATTCATACGTACTGTTGGCAGCGGCGGTGACTGTTGCACTCTCTAATTCTGTGTACTCTTTCGCGCCAGTCAAAACACCTCCACCGGCGGGTTCTGAGGCGGTTGTAACAGCATATTTAGGACGAGAGGCCAAGTCTTCCCATGTTTTAATGACAAGGTTATCCATGTATATATCACCACTTGCACTAACAGGCGCGAACTCAAAGCGCATTTTTGCACCTGCGCTCTGGGGTACAAAACGGTTGGCAAGCCCTGTTACGTTCCAAGTGGTAGGCTCAGTAGTGCCTTTTTCCCAAATTTTGATAAAGCATCTGCCATCAAAGTAGGCAGCTTTTGTAGAGTACCACTGGTCAGCTGTATACGTGAAGCTGGATGACCCTTGATTATCATAGGCTACGCCATTATAGTCTGCAGAGTACATAATTTTAGTACCATAACTTGGATTAAAGGAGTATTGATATCTATTTCCTGCATTGCCATTTAGGTCATTGTATATCGCTATGTAGATGCCACCGTGACCTGTGGGCATTGGGCTCTTCATCTTAAAGTCAAAGGTTACCTGCTTTTCGGTTACAGGTAAGTTCATAAAGATTTGCGCAACATTACCAGTAGGATTTTTTGCGCTAAGTACTTTCCCGACCACGCTCGTATCGGTGGCAATCTTAAATCGGTTGGCAGCCACTATAGGATACCGCTCACTTGTTGTAAAATCGCCCAAGGAGTAGTCGTCAAAGGTTTCGTTCAAAAATGTATACGCAGGGTCACCCACCACAGCTTCAGTGACGGTCACTGGTTGGCGCGGCGTACTTTCCGCCAGTCCGGGTTCTGTCACCGTGACATAATAAGTAGCAGGCGCAAAATCGGCTGTACTCGTTAGCGTCAGTGTTGTGTCACTGGCAGTACCTGTGATAGCCCCTGTAGCCACTCCACCTGTGGAGGTAGTATACACTTTCCAGATGCCGCTAATGGGTGTATCTAGGTTATACTCCACCGTTTTTTGGGTGAATTTTGTTTTCTGCACTGAGTTTGAGGTGATGCTTGGCACAGCGGAGGAACCAGCTTCTTCCACAGTTAACGCCAGTCTCATACTCGCCTCAAGTCCTGTGGATGTCTTGGCAACGAAATATGTACCAGCTGGCAAATCGGCAGCTGTGGTAGATAGTGTCAAATCTGTCCCAGAAACAGCAACTGACACATTCGCTGGCTTTGCTTTGCCTAATGGAGCGGAAAAAACTTCCCAAAGACCGCCGTCATTGGGCGTGGTTAATACATAGCTGACAGATGTTGGGGTGGTTGATTTCTTTACGCTATTGTTCGTAACAGCTGGTGTGGTCGTATATGTCTGCAGCGTTGTCACTAACAGGTCATCCAAATAAATGCTTTTACCAACGCCGAGGTTGGCTTCAATATGTATGACATGATCAGCAATCGTAGGTGCTCCACCAAGTGTGGCAGTCGTGACCCAAGTGTTTGGCTCTTCTTCAGCAAGATTCCACACACGTACATTGAGCTTATTATCTGATTCAACACGAGCGCGGACGCCATACCATGTGTTTGCTGTTACTACTTTTGTTCCTGTGGCACTACCAGACAGCGGGGGATCTGTGGGCTGCTGGTCTCCACTTACATCATTTTCTGTGGATATACCAACAGTTGAATTATGCGGAGTAATATAGAAGTTTTGCTTGGCAAAACGGTTACCAGCCTTTTGGTAAGCAGCTATATAGATACCATTATTACCAGAAGAGCTTCCCGCGTCTGGAAAGTTTACTTTGAAGGAAATTTCTTTTTGATAGTTGTCCTGCATGCCGCTGACAATCGTTTGCGACATGCCTGTTAGCTTTAGCCCCGTGCCGCCAGCCTCGTGGCTTGCAGCGGTGTCTATTGTAGCAGTGCCTGCCTTGCCTGCAACAGTCGTATACCTGCTGTTGTAAGTTGCATTAAGAGGCGTACCCGATACCCCACTGAAGTCGTCGTCCACTAAGACTGTTGATGTGGCACTTGCTGACCCCCCCAGCAAATTGAATGGGATTACAAATGAAAGAACTAGAAGGAACGATAGCATGCTACGGAAAAAGTGTTTGGTTTTCATAATGTATGACCGCCTCCTTGTTAATGTATAAAAATTGTAACTTGAATACTTGCTCTCGTCAAGCTCGACATGTGGAACTTACACATACATCGCTCTTTTCTACACTTTCTAACTGTGTACTATAACTTATTAACTTCGGTACTAACACAACTCGTGTAGATGATAGGGGATTTTAGGGGGGTAAATTCTCATAATTGAGAATTTACCCCCCTAAAAATTGAAATTTGCGCGATCGTTGCATTTTTGTGGATTTGTGTTTGTGTATGTCACTTTTCAATAATTCTCATAAATGAGAATTATTGTTTGGTCGTCGTGTCCCCACTACGATAACGTTTACGGTACTCCATAGGGGTCATGCCCAATACTTTCTTAAATACTTTGTGGAAATAACTGGCGCTACCAAAGCCGACAGCATGTGCTACATCATCAATGGTGGACTCTGTGCGCGACAGCAAGTGTTTCGCATTTTCAATCCGTGTCAGTGTAATGCTTTCTGCAATCGTAATGCCCACACCCTTCTTGAACACCTTTCCAAGGTAGCCAATGGACAAGTTGAACGCTTCTGCAATCATATTGAGCGATAGGGATGGATTGCTGTACTGTGCCTCAATAAACGCTACAACACGCGTCGCAATCCCCTCTAGCCGCGTATCTGCCGCGACCCCACTGCGCGCTGTTGCCACCGCTAACACCGAGGCGACACAATAGCGAATTGCTTTCATGGTTTCGGCTGTATTAATGCGCTCAAGCATACGGTTAAAATCATAGCTTTGGTCATCGGCCGAGTTTATTGGCAGTGACGCAATGTAAATGTTAAGCGCAAACATGATGTGATGCGCCGTCGCAACCACTTCCGCATAGGTAAAGCCAACTGCATTAGTGAGTAGTTCGTCAGCGAGCTTGTAAGCCTCGTCATAGCGCCCTGTTTTGAGGCAAGATATCAATCGGTGTTCTTTGTCAATTTGGTACTCAAAGGCAACAGGGTTGACTTGATACAGCTCGTGGGGCTGTATGACGATGCCAAGGCCTAAAATCATACGTTGCTTCAGTTCCTCCCGTGTGTGTAAATAAGAGTTTTGCAATCCGTGAACATACGTTGGCAAATTGCCCAAGGCGGTTGACACGGAAATGGACAGTTGCTCAACAATCTGCTGGTTTGCTTCGTGCAAAAGCGTGGATAGTTCCTCAAAAAATGCAGAGCGGGACGCATAACACGAAAAATCAATTTTCAGTAGCAGTGCAAATCGCTCGTCCTGCATTTCTACTGCTTCGCAGGCATATCGTTTGCGGCAAATCTGGTTGTATATATTAATAATCGCATAAGAATTCGCTTTACGCTCGCTACCCGAGTACGTTTCGATGTACTCTTGGAGGTTATCTACCGCAGATACACACAAATATAAGTCGTCCTCTGGACCAAAGGCTATGGCATAGTCATGAAACCGTTGGCTAATTTCTTCCGTCGTGGCATTATGTTCTTGATTAATGAGACCACGTAAAAAACTCATGCGAACCGTATAGCGCGATGTTCGATTATCCCCCATTAGTTTGATATTGTCATTAAAGACAGCCTGTGTGCTTTTATACTGCCGTAGCGCGAACAGCAAGTAGATACCAAACGCTAGTAAAAACGTAAACACACTAATTAGAACAAAGAACACTTCCGTCTGCCGAAAGTTTTCTCTTAGCGAACTATAGGGCGTAATAATAACAAAACTCCAACCAAGTTTACTGCTCTTTGTAAAGGATATGTGACTATACACACCCTCCATGGAATCCAGAAACGCGCCACTCTCAGTACTTTGCAAGATTTGTTTGACAACAGGGTCTTCCCCACTGTTCTGGAATCTGTCTAAAACGTCGTCACCAAACACGCAGTTCCCGTCTTTATCAAAAATGAGAATCTTTCCATCGTCTTTGGTTGACGCCGCGCCCACGATGTCACGCATCCAGTCTGTATTCACATTGATCATAATAGCCGCTTCATTGGTTGACCCTGATATATAGCGTGGCGAGTACACAAAGCTATACACCTTTAGCAAACCTTGGCTAACTGTTACGTTTTGTACCACACGAGGAACTGGCTCTAGCCGCTGCAAGCGTTCAACATTATCTAAACAATCGACAGCATTTTGGTCGATAAACTCCTTAGATGGGGTAATATGAGCCGTATTTTTGTAGCTGGCATAGATGATTTTATCCTTGCGGTTGTAGGAGTAGATTGAATGGATGTACTGATTTGTCGCGCCATATGAACCCAACATACGCATCATTTGTAGCTGTTCCACAGCATCCAATTCCCCATAAAAACTGCGTGACACCACAGGTGAAAAAAACGCTTGCATCGCGGTGGATACAAAGGATTCAGCCATCAGTTCTGTTGTGGAACAAAGTTGTGTCAAGTTGCGTTCGAGCAAAATTTCGGAGCTTTTACGCCATGTATTAACGTTTACCGTGTAAAAAACAATGGACACAATCGTCATTGCGACTGCGACACTAATAACAGACGTCAGCATATTGCGCAGATAAGGAGGCATCGTTTTCAAATGTCCAAAATTCTTCATTTGAGATGACCTCCTTCAACAATTTTCGTTCCCTGGGTGTCTTTGGTCACGTGCCTGTTAAATAATATTAGGGTTGCCCCAAAGAACGGCAACCCAAACTGTCGATTTTTTAGTATAAAAATAATCCGCCCTAGTATATTGTTATTTTTGATTTGTCTTGATATAATACCACGTATATACTATTCACTCAAGTAAAATAGTAGTAAAAACGTGTAATATCCCAATCTTTTAGCCGTATTCAGATATTGCATAGTGGATAAAATCACATATTTTTATGCCAATATAATGAAGGAGGATTTAGAATGCAGAAGCATCGTTTAGTTTGTACACTCTTTGCTTGTCTATACATCATGAGTGTCATGAGTGCCTGCCGTGCCCCTGCCGCCACCGACACTGCCGAGTTACCTACCCCTAAACCATCCCTTAGAAGTGATTTACCAGAAGTTACGATTACCCTACACTATGTTGGAAACCCAGATTTCCCTGATTTTAACGCTGTAGAGGCGGCACTTTCCGCGAAGGTAAAGGAACAGATTAATGCAAACGTAGAACTTGTCGTTCACGGCTGGGGTGACTTTGATACGCAGATGAATGTCATCAACGCGTCAGGACAGGCATATGACCTAGTGTTCACGTCTAACTGGACGAATAACTACTACCAAAACATAAGCTATGGCGCATTTCTGCCGCTCGACGACCTGCTGCCTGCGTATGCGCCAAAGCTGTATGCAAGCCTTACTCAAAATTATTGGAACGCCACGCGTGTCAACGGCAAACTATATGGCATTATTAATCAACAGATTATGGCACGCCAAAATGGCTACTATTTTGATGAAAGTCTTGTCAAAAAGTACAACATTGATATCACCAAGATTAATGGTCCTCGCGATTTAGAACCATTTCTGAAAGCCGTTACAAATGGCGAACCACACAGAATCCCCATTCCCATGCGCTACTTTTTTGAATATCATGCTATTGCACTGGGCTATGACGATATTGTCAGCGTGCTAACCCCGGGTGTGGTGCGCTACGCAGATGATACACCAGTCGTCTTTAATCAATTTGAAACAGCCGAATTTAGAGAGTTGCTAACGATTGCACATGACTATTATCAAAAGGGTTATATTGAAAAGGATGCCGCCATACAGCAGGATATCTCGGCAAATCTTAATAATGGGAAATATGCCATGAATTTAGAAGGGGCTATGAAACCGGGCGGCGCACAGGAATCCTCCGCTCAAATGCACATTCCCAATATCGTAGAAAAAACAATTGGCGAGCGTGTACTAATGACCTCCAGTGTCGTCGCTACCATGTGGGGGCTTTCAGCCACCTCGAAAAATCCAGAGCGTGCCATCATGTTTATGGAGCTTATCAATCATGATAAAGAACTTTATAATCTCATGTGCTTTGGTCTTGAAGGCAAACACTATCAAAAGCTTGACGATGATTACATCAGAGTTTTCCCAAATTCAGGATACACGCCGAACACCACATGGATGTATGGCAGTGTTTTCAACTCCTATTTATTAGAAGGTCAGCCCGCCGACGTCTGGGCGCAGACAAAAAAGGTGAATGACGAAGCGTTTGTGTCTGTTAAGACTGGGTTTGCCTATGACCCTGAGCCAGCAAAGTCAATACAGGCACGTGTACAATCCGTGTGCGATGATTACCTTTTGCCGCTGACGACGGGAGCAAGCGACCCAGAAAAGACGTTGCCTGAATTTCTCGCTAAACTTAAAGCAGCAGGCGTTGATGATCTTATCAAGGAAATGCAACGTCAACTTGATGTTTGGTATGCAGAAAATGGCAGTGTCCAATAGTCGTTTTGGCGTTTAGATAACTGAAAG
>JAVBKJ010000124.1:0-6585 GCA_031554075.1 Oscillospiraceae bacterium
GCTGATGTGTTGGCGGCGTGCCACCGATACTTTCAAACAACGGGTCGCCGCATTTCATACGAATACATTATGATTGCTGGTGTAAACGACAGTGTGGCGCAGGCGCAACTACTGGGCAAGCTGCTAAAAGGGCAACCAGCGCATGTGAATTTAATTGCGTGCAATCCTGTGAAAAACCGCGATTTTCGACCTAGTCCGCCAGCACAGATGGCGGCGTTTCAGGCAGAACTAGAAGCATGGCACGTGACTGTAACCGTGCGGCGGCGTTTGGGCAAAGGCATTGACGCGGCTTGCGGTCAACTCCGACAGAAATCTTTAGAGACGAGGTGAAGGCATGATTGCTTGGGGCATAACCCACAAGGGTATGGTTCGTCAACAAAATCAAGACCACTACCATCTTGAGGTGCGGCAAGACCAGCAAATAGCCTTGCTAATTGTGTGTGACGGCATGGGCGGCGCGCGGGCTGGCAATGTGGCTAGTCAGCTTGCCATTTGGACGGCAGTGGAAGAGCTACATCAAGCTGGTATTCGTGCGCACATGAACACTAAGATGATGCGGCAGTTTTTTGAGCAGGCCGTGTATCGCGCGAATCGCGCGGTGGGTGACCGTGCGCGCAGCAGCGAAGAGTTTTTTGGCATGGGCACAACACTTGTTGGCGCGTTGGTGTCTGACGGGATTGCTATGGTTGCCAATGTCGGCGACAGTCGCGCGTATTTAATTAATCAAAACGGGATTTCACGCGTCACACGCGACCACTCAGTGGTGGAGGATTTAGTACATCGCGGAGATTTGTCGCCAGATAAAGTGAAGAATCATCCGCAAAAGAATCTCATTACACGCGCCTTAGGGACTGGCTTAGAGGTCGTATGTGATTTATACGAAGTGCCGCTAGAAGCAGGTGACTTTTTACTACTTTGCTCCGATGGGCTTACAAATATGTTAGACGACCAAGAAATACTGTACGAAGTTATCCACGGCGGCAACCCTGACGAATGCTGTGACCGATTGGTGACGCTTTCAAATGAACGCGGCGGGCTTGACAACACAACTGTGATTCTACTCTCACTGTAATACGATTCGTTGGGCTTGTTGAACCCTTACGGTTGCCCTCTGGCTTTGCCAGACTTGCGCACTACCGCAAGAGATTTGTATTGATAGCATTTTGAACGACAGAGGGTCGTCCGTCGCTCATCGAGCGATGCATAAAACAGCAGTTTGTTTATACAGTAGAAAACACGAATTGTATCGTTACAGCGCATGGTGTTCACACTAGGAGGTTTTATGGACAAATACATTGGGCAAACGCTCGACAACCGATACGAAATACTAGAAGTTATCGGTGTTGGCGGCATGGCAGTCGTTTACAAAACACGCTGTCATCGATTAAATCGGCTTGTCGCATTAAAGATTTTGAAGGACGAGTTTGCACAAGACGCAGAATTTAGACGTCGTTTTCATGCAGAAAGCCAAGCGGTTGCGATGCTGTCGCACCCCAATATTGTGGCAGTGCATGATGTTTCGCGCTCTAATAATGTTGAATATATCGTTATGGAATTGATTGATGGCATTACGCTGAAACAATATATGCAGAAAAAGGGCACGCTAAATTGGCGCGAGGCTCTGCATTTTGCTACACAAATTGCAAAGGCGCTTAGTCATGCGCATGGTCGCGGTATTATTCACCGTGACATTAAGCCTCATAATATTATGATTTTACGCGATGGTTCGGTGAAAGTAGCCGATTTTGGTATTGCAAGATTCGCTTCTAAGCAAAATACACTGACCCAAGAAGCTCTTGGTTCAGTTCACTATATATCGCCTGAACAGGCGAAGGGTTCTCACATTGACGCGCGCTCCGATATCTATTCCTTAGGCGTTGTTATGTATGAAATGCTAACAGATAGACTGCCTTATGAGGGGGATTCTCCCGTTTCGGTTGCTATTCAGCATATTAATTCCATACCGCTCACCCCCCGTGAGGTGAACGCAGAAATTCCTGAGGCGCTTGAAACGATTACGATGAAGGCTATGTCTGCGACCTTGTCCAAACGGTATGGTTCGGCGGAAATGTTACTTCACGATTTAGAGGAATTTCGCAAAAATCCCAGTATCAGTTTTGACTATGACATCGACGATTTAATGTCCAAAAGCAACATAGATGAACCAACTAAAGCGCTAACGTCTGGTGTGGGAGCTGTTGCTGTCGTGGGAAAAGGAAAACGACCATCCCAAACGGAAAAAGAAGATGAAATGTACCGCATTCGTCAGCGTAACCGTACGATTACGACGCTTACAGGGGTATTGAGCGTCTTTATTTTTGTGGCGGCTATGTTTTATTTGGTCTGGTCATTATGGTTTGGCAGTAATAGTAGTGGCGACCCAAACGATGCCATTGAAACGGTCGCTGTGCCGCCTGTCGTGGGACTTGAGTACGAAAAAGTGACCCAAGAACAGTCGGATGTTCGTTTTGTCATCGAGAAAGAGGAGTTTTCAAGCCTGTATGCAAAGGGTGTTATCACGGCGCAAGACCCAAGTGGCAACACACAGGTAAAGAAAGATACACCCGTTAAACTGACTGTTAGCAAAGGTGCTAATCTCGTCCCAATCCCGAATGTGGCTGGCTTGGATTACCGACAAGCCCAAAAGGCGTTGGGTGATTTAGGCTTAAAATACGATGTGAATCCCGCTTGGGAAGTTTCTGAAGATGTTGTAAAGGACTATGTTATTCGCACTGACCCTGCTGTGGGCACAGAGGCGAAAGCAGGTGATTATATCGTGTTATTCGTCAGCAAAGGACCAGATGTAAAAATGGTCGCTATGATGAAACTCGAAGGCAAACCCATCGACGAAGCGCAACGACTGATGGATCATGCCAATCTAATTTTGACACAGACAATGGTGGATAGCGCCAAGCCTGCAGGCGAAGTTGTTTGGCAGTCTATCAAGAGTGGCGAGGAAATTGAGGAAAAGACAGAGGTGCAGGTGCAAGTGAGCCTTGGCCCTCTGAATCCTGAACCGTCTCCTAGTGCCTCACCTGACACGAACGTGTCGCCATCGCCGACGGATGTGACACCGACACCGTCGGGAGAACCAACGCCAGTCGCGACACCTTCGCCAGCGGACGATTTAATCACAGTGCCTGTTATTTTCCCATTGCCGACCGATACAGCCGTCGTGAAAGTTGAAATTCGTAAAAACGGGGTTGTGATTGACACGCGTGAGGTAAATACCAGTACGCTGACGTATTCGCATTCCGTTACGGGCAACCCTGCTGACATTATTGAAATATTGATCAATGGCAATATTCAATACACGCGCGAATTGCGTAACTTCCAATGATAGAACAAGGGCGCATTACCCGTGGTATCGGTGGGTTTTATGAGGTGTCCCTGTCTGATAATCGCATTGTGACGTGTAAGCCCCGTGGTCGCTTTCGGCGAGAGGGGCTTACCCCGTTGCCTGGTGATATGGTGAATATTTCCACACAAGAAAACGACTTGGGGCGACTGGAAGAAATACTGCCGCGCAAAAATTTGTTTGTGCGACCCTCAGTCGCCAATTTAGACGCACTTGTGCTTGTGGCTAGCATGGCACCGCCGAAATCGACGACGTTTTGGATTGACCGCATTTTAGCGGTGGCAACACAAAAACAAGTGGAGGGGATTTTAGTCCTCAACAAAACAGATGTGGAACAGGCTGTTTCATGGGCGCAGCTGTATCGTGACATCGGGTACACGGTCGTTGAAACCAGTGCTGTCACAGCGCAGGGGATTGAGACATTGCGCGACTGTATTGCTGGCAAAATTGTTGCGTTTTCGGGACATTCTGGGGTAGGGAAATCTAGCCTGCTCAACCAATTGCAGCCCGACTTACAACTGCCAGTGGGGGACATTTCGCAAAAGCTTGGCAGGGGACGCCACACAACACGTCATGTTGAGCTGTTTCCGCTAGAAAAAGGGGCATGGATGGCGGACACCCCTGGCTTTTCCGCCTTTGAGCCAGAACAGCTACAACTGGAAGGTGCGCCGAAATTTCCAGAATTTGAAGAAATTGCCCCCAATTGTCAGTTTCGTGATTGCATACATATCGGCGTCAAGGGTTGTGCTGTTGCGGAGGCTGTGGCAGAGGGACGCATAGCAGCTTCTCGATTTGAAAGCTACAAATCACTTGTCGTAACTACACCGAAGCAGTACTAAATTTGTGTAATTTTCGTGACGCGGCGGCTTTGGCTGTTGCGTCACTTTGCTGTTTGTCAGTGATGTTGCAAATTACAAAGGCACAATATATCCCACTATATTTCGACAAATGAAAAATTAATCATGAAAACGGGCTTAAAACGATATACTGTTATGAACCCCGCGTCACATGTTGGCGTATACTGTACTAAAAGATGCGGGGGAGGATTAGCCATGTTTTGCAGGCGCAGACGCTTTTATGGGTTGCTGGCACTCGCGTTGGGCTTGGGTCTCGTCATAGCGTCCCTATTACAAGCGTTACTCGTTTCCCTCTTGTTTGGTCTTTTGTTAATAGCAGCAGGCTGTTGTTGTATCAAGTAGTAGGAGGTGCCCCAATGAGAATTGTGGTCGTAAATTCCCCCCGATTCATGAGACGATTTTTACGCAAATTGTTCCGCATGAAAGACCATCACTAACCAATGATGGTATAACAAGGCTTGCTTCGGTAAGCCTTGTTATGCCTGTTTTTTAGGCAAAGTAGGAAAGAAGGGTGTGTTGAAAATTTTGTTATTTTCAACACACCCTTCTTACGAGGGGATCTCGGCGAGGACTTCCAGTTCACGTAGCTTCACAGCATTTTTGAACACCTTAATCATGTACAATGTACCTGCATTCAATGGTCCGAATACAAATCTGCCGCATTCATCGGTAAACATTTGCGTTAAATGGTGTAAGTCGTCTGGCGTTTGTCCTGTTTCAAACAGCATTACAACAGCGTTTGCCACGGGTCGCCCGTCATCGCCACGTACGATGCCATGGATGGCTGACCGCAAATCTGCCTTTAGGTCTACTTGGGTCTCAATGCGTTCATTACTACCTGGACGAAAGAAAAACTTTGCATATGCACTCATGTTGGAACCCCTTTCGCATTGCCTCTTTGCTTTACAAGTGTTTGTGTATGATACTTTGCCACAGCGCGACGGGCGACCATAGGTCGCCGACATGCCATCAACATTGCCTCCTGCGGCAGTACCGCAAGTTTGGCAAAGCCGTTTGGTAAAAATGAACTGTCATTTTTAATGAGGTTTAGTATTATTGTATGTCATACTTGGTGGTGGGGTGCGCATTGTACAAAATATACAATTATTTTTATTCGCAATCCTACCCATTGTGTTTTGCACGGTTTTTATGCCCTTTTAGCACAAAATTGGTAACACGCTGTGCAAAAAATGGGGAGAAATTGTAGATATGATAAAAATTGTGCAGTATTTTATACACTTTTCTTGCAAACTTGACAAGTTTTGTTCATTCGTATACAATGCGTTTAATAGGGGCGTCACTAAGGTGGCGTCTGGAAGAGGGGTACGTATGGCTGAATCCACAAAGCGCGTTGAACAAGTGACGGCTCGCAGCATTGATTTTGCACAATGGTATACCGATGTTGTCAAAAAAGCGGGATTGATTGATTATTCTAGTGTTAAAGGTTGCGTAATACTTCGTCCCTATGCGTATGCAATATGGGAAAATATCCAGAAGGTACTGGATGGTATGCTCAAACAGACTGGTCATGAAAATGTCTATATGCCGTTGCTCATCCCAGAATCCCTACTTCAAAAAGAAAAAGATTTGGTTGCTGGTTTTGCGCCAGAGGTTGCTTGGGTAACACATGGTGGCTCGGAGGAATTGCCTGAGCGCCTTTGTATTCGCCCCACGTCTGAAACCCTGTTTTGCGAACACTATCATAATATTATTCACTCTTGGCGCGATTTACCCCGAAAATATAATCAGTGGTGTTCTGTTGTCCGCTGGGAAAAAACCACACGTCCTTTCTTGCGTCATCGTGAATTTCTGTGGCAAGAAGGGCATACGATACATGCCTCGCAAGAGGAGGCAATGACCGAAACGTTGGACATGCTAGATGTCTATGCCGACCTTTGCGAAAATTACTTGGCGATGCCCGTTGTCAAGGGTCAGAAAACGGAAAGCGAAAAGTTCCCTGGCGCTGTCTCTACCTATGCGATTGAATGTATGATGCACGACGGCAGAGGCCTACAATCGGGGACTACCCACTTCTTTGGGGATACCTTTGCCAAAGCGTTCGACATCGAATACACCGACAAAGATAATCAGTTGAAGGTACCTTTTCAGACGTCATGGGGCGTATCGACGCGCTTATTAGGGGCGTTGATTATGGTGCATGGTGACGACTCTGGTCTGATCATTCCGCCGCGTATTGCGCCTACACAGCTTAATATTGTGCCGATTTCGATGCACAAAGAAGGCGTGATTGATGCTGCTAAGGATATGAAATCACGTTTACTGACAGCGGGCATTCGTTGCAGCTTGGATACGTCTGACCAAAGCCCTGGTTGGAAATTTGCAGAATATGAGATGAAGGGAGTTCCTGTT
>JAVBKJ010000068.1:0-8714 GCA_031554075.1 Oscillospiraceae bacterium
AAATACAGGGCAGACCATCGGCGCATACGCTGTATGCGCGCGATATAGCAGCTGGTAGAGGTACGGTAACAAGCGATATCGAAACGCCAGTAAGGACTGTATGGCTGGCAGTGCCGCGGGGTGCATCCATGGTTCGTTGGCTGTTGCATCGTCGTTCCACGAGTGAATCGAAAAGCGTGGCATAAAAATGCCATGCTGTATCCAACGGACAAAGAGTTCTCCCTCTGGCTTTGGTCCTGCAAAACCGCCGACATCATGCCCAAAGTTAAATACGCCCGACAGGCTTAAGCCGACACCCATCTTGTGATTATACCGCAAGGTATCCCAACAGGTATAGTTGTCGCCTGTCCATGTCTGTGCGTAACGTTGCATACCCAAGCACCCCGCACGCGATATCAAAAAGGGTCGTTCCTGTGGGGTGAGGGTCGTTTGCGCCTCGTTGCTCGTGCGTAACATTAGCAATGTGAGCAGGGGGCGCAGGGCGGTCGCGGCTGTCACACCGCCGCTGCCGTGGCAACGCGCCCGCTCGTCCCATATCTCAAATTCATTATTGTCATTCCATGTGGTGATGCCGTACTGCAAGAGCGCTTCTGTGACATTGCGCCGCCACCACGCGCAGGTATCTGGATTTGTGAAATCCAAAAACGAACCCAACCCATCCCAAAACTGGCTCAGCTCGGGGTTGCCCTGCCCGTCTGTGACAAACAGACCCTGTGCGGCACAGCTGTTGTACTGTGGGTGGTCGGTGAGTAAACAGGGTTTGATGTTGCCAATCAGATGAATACCACGCGCGGCAAATCCAGAACAAAAGGCAGCAATATCGGGAAACTTTTCGCGATTCCAATGAAAGACGTATCGTTTTTTACCAATCGAGGTATAGCCGCTAGACAAGTGGAAACCAGTACAGGGTATTTGGTGTTCGTCGCATTTGTCCGCAAACCCGTTGAGCAATGGCACAGGGTCGACGCTATCTGTGTAGCTCATCGTCGAGCCGAGATAGCCAAGCGACCAGCGAGGCGGCAAAGCTGGCACACCGCCTAGTCGTGCAAAGGCAGGTACAATGTCTTGCACTTGGTCCCCTGCTAACACGTAATAATCCAGATAGGTGTCGTCTGCCCAGAAGTACTGATACAGCCCATGATAGTTATCAAGTTCACGCCCTAAATCAATTCTGGCGTCCGCGTAGGTGTCGTAGTACAGCGCGTAGCAGGCGGTTTCTGTCTTGGTGAGGTAGTACGGGATATGCTTGTACAGCGGGTCAGCACTTTTGGCATCGTACCCCATGCAATCAATGTTGCAAAAACGGTACGAACCGCCTGTTTTGACTACATTACCAGCCTTTTCGCCCAACCCAAAATGCACGTCACTGCGACGTCTGGTGACGTAGTGAAACACACCGCGCCCTAGTTCGCCAGAAAAGTTATAGCATTGGGTCGCACGGTCAGAAAACAATGGTTGCCAAACTCCCGCTGTGAAATACGTCCACGACATCCGTAACCCGTCTAGGCTAACACGCACGCTTAGCATTGAGGTGGCAATATCCACCACACCATCACCTACTACCACACGGAAATCCGTGCTGGCAACAGATACTAGACGGTCGCGACCATCGGGTGGCACGTCTACCTCGTTCGGGGCAACAGTGTACACACGGGGCATTGCCGCCCCCTCGTGATAGCAAAGCACACGGCATATCGTAGGCGTCAGCACATATACGCGAACGCGCAGTGAACTGCCCGTAAGGCAAAACTGCACGTATTGTTCCGTTTGAGCATCCAAGGTAAACAGATTAACAGGTTTAAGCATTGTAAAACCCTCCTATGAAAGTTAGTATAAGCACCGATGGCAACGGGTCATCCCGTGTGCTGCCATCAGTGCTTACAGATATACCATTTTATTCACAGTGTAGCACGACATGCCCCTGCGCCAAACTGGCAGGCACATCAATCACGCGCTGATTCGTACTGCCGCGCCAGCGATGTGTCAGCGTGCGTTGCTTGCTAATAAACGGGCCATCAACCAGTACATCCAACTGCGATAGCAGCAGTGACCACGCGGGCGGTGCGTTATCGCGGCACAAATTTTCCCACGTCATACCTGTAAAGCACCACACAGACAGACCATCCTCTTTTGCGCATGTGGCTAGTGTGGCGGCAGCGGCGGCTTGCAAAAATGGCTCGCCGCCCGAAATCGTAAGCCCCTGTGTAAGCGGATTGGCTTTCAGTGTCGCCCACACCTGCGCCACCGTATACGTTTCACCGCCGTTTCTATCGTGTGTTTGCGGATTTTGGCAATCAGGGCAGTGCAACTCACAGCCCTGTAAAAACAGCACAAATCGAAGCCCTGGTCCGTCTACAATCGAATCCTGCTGTATGCCTGCGACTTGTAGTGTGGGCTGTGTCATCTATGTTTCACGCGGTCGCGTTCCTCGGCACGTTTTGCATTGTTAAAGCGTTCCAATGTGCCAACTAGATAGCCTGTGATACGGCGTATGCGTTCAAACGGTACGTCAGTCTCCGTCTCAAAGCGACCACAACCAGGGCAACGGTCAGCAATCACCCCAGAGTACCCGCAAACGGGGTCTCTATCCACAGGATGATTAATAGAGCCATACCCCACGCCCGCATCCGCCATGGCACGCACCAAGCTTTCAAACGCGTCGATGTTTTGAGCGGGATCGCCGTCTAGTTCCACATAGGTGATATGCCCCGCATTTGTCAACGCGTGGTACGGTGCTTCTAGCTGAATTTTGGCAAACGCAGTTATGTCAAAGCCAACAGGCACATGAAAACTATTGGTGTAGTATTCCTTATCGGTAATACCTGCTATGCTACCAAAGCGATTGCGGTCTAGCTTGATAAAACGTCCTGACAAGCCCTCGGCTGGCGTTGCCAACAGTGTCACATTCATGTGCAGTGTTTCGCAGTACTCATCGCAACGGCGGCGCATATGCGATATGATGTCAAGCCCTAAATCTCGCGCCTTGGTTGATTGACCGTGGTGACCTCCCACTAGGGCGATGAGTGCTTCTGCCAGCCCAATAAAGCCAATCGACAAGGTACCGTGCTTTAGCACCTCGCCCACTTCATCATCCCAGCCAAGTGACTCAGAACCAGTCCACACACCTTGTCCCATTAAGAAGGGAAAGTTGCGAACCTTTTTGCGCGCTTGAATCTGATAGCGTTCCATCATTTGTTCCACAGCCATATCAATACGCGCGTCCAACAATTCATAAAAACGGGTTAGGTCGCCTTCGGCTTCCATGCCCATACGAGGTAAGTTGAGAGAGGTAAAGCTTAGGTTGCCGCGCCCAAACGTGACCGCCTTGTCCTTATCGTACACATTCGCCGCCACGCGGGTACGGCAACCCATGTACGCAATCTCTGTTTCAGGATGCCCCTCTTTATAAAAAGAAAGGTTAAAGGGTGCATCTAAAAAGGAGAAGTTGGGAAAAAGACGCTTGGCAGATACTTCGCAAGCCAAACGGAATAAATCATAGTTTGGGTCTTGCTTATCAAAACTAATACCCTTTTTCACTCTGAAAATTTGAATTGGGAAAATTGATGTTTCGCCATGCCCTAGCCCTGCTTTCGTAGCAAGCAACACATTGCGAATGACCATGCGCCCTTCCAGTGACGTATCACAGCCATAGTTAATGGACGAAAACGGGGTTTGCGCCCCTGCTCGGCTGTGCATGGTGTTTAGATTATGGACAAGCGACACCATGGCTTTATAGGTGGCGCGTTCTGTCTCTGTTTCGGCGTGACGGCGAGCAAAACGCTGTACCTTGCCGATTTCCTCGGTTGTCAACCATTTGGCTAGTACGGCCGCTTCGGCTTCGTCGTAGGCAGCATTCCCAGCCAGTGTGGGGCGCTGCTCTGTGGGCCACTGCATTGCGACCGTTTCCATGTCGTGCAGCAGCGATAAAGCGCGCAAAATATTAGCGCGGTATAAATGCACATATGTCTTCGCCACACCAGGTGCCATACCGTAATCAAAGTTTGGGACACTCTGTCCGCCATGTTGGTCGTTTTGGTTGGACTGTATGGCAATACAGCATAGCGCGGCATAACTGGCGATGTGGTTTGGCTCGCGCAAGGTGCCGTGACCTGTGCTGAACCCATTGCGAAACAGACGGTCAATATCAATTTGACAGCAGGTGGTGGTAAGCGTCAAAAAGTCCAAATCGTGAATATGTATATCACCCGACTTATGGGCTTCGGAATGGACAGGCGACAGCACAAACATTTCGTAAAATTGTTTAGCCCCCTCTGACCCATATTTAAGCATTGTCCCCATGGCCGTGTCGCCGTCGATATTGGCGTTTTCGCGCTTTATATCAGATTCAGAGGCAGGGCGAAACGTAATATCTTCGTACACCTGCATTAATCTTGTTTTCATCTCACGGGCGCGGCACCGCTCGGCGCGGTATAATATATACGCTTTGGCGGTTTGTAAGTAACCATTTTGGATAAGCACGCGCTCAACAATATCCTGTACATCCTCTACCTCGGGCGATTCGATGCCGCGCCCTAGTAAGATAGCATATACTTGGTTAGCGAGGTCTACCGCGTCCCCCTGTTCCTCCGCCACGGCGCAAAACGCCTTGTCTATGGCTTCGGCAATTTTATCAATATGAAACGCCAGATACCGCCCATCTCTTTTTTTAATAGACGTTATCGAAAATTCTCGGATTGTCATGTGTATCCCCCATCTCTGTGTTCTTGCTCATATCCCCCGTATTACCCCAAGGTGTATCCCATATATTGTGAACATTTTTTTATAGGAACAGTATCTAGTGTATACTAACAGGGACATGCTTGTCAATGCTCCTTTGTGTGTATTCCACGCTACCAAACGAAATGTAGGAAGCCGCTACAGAGCCGCTTCCTACAAACCAACGGTTTGGCTACCCTGCTATGCTGTCAATGTGCCATTTTCGTCCTCTAACAAAAGGAGTATGCGCTCTTCATAGCCTGTTTCGACGTTAACATATATCAAAAAACTTTGGCTTTCCGCGTCCACACAGGTAAATCCGTAACACAACGATTCGTTTAGCCCATCTGTCGGAATGACGCACATCTCGGCGGCGGACACAAACAAATCGTCGGCAATCGCCGCGCGCGCCGTTTCCAGTGGTACGAGCGGGGTGGCTAGGGTGCGCTGATGGTGATTCATCAAGTAGCCCGTGGATTCAAAAATATGCACTTTGCCTGTGTCTAGCGCGATGCCTACCTTAATTAAGTCAGGATAGTACACAATAGCGTCACTCTTGTACGCAAAGTTGATAAAGAGCATATTACCAGACCGCGTGTAGTAGCTTTCCTTCATGCCATCAAACCCGTGTGCCTGTAAATAGGCTTGGGCTTTTTGTATGGCCTCCTCAAAGGTCAGCTTTGGGTCACCAATCGGGCGCGATTGTAATAATGTGACTGCATAGCCCCCCTGTTTCGCGATGGTGATGTTCGCCTCGCCGCCGTCTAAATGGGCGCGAAATTGGTAACAAGGAATGGTGCCGCCGATTTCCCCCATGGGTTGTAACAGGGCTGGTTGGATGTCTAAATAGTTGGCGGCGGCGGTGGTCGCATCTGCGGCGGATAAAATGGGCTTATCCTTTAGAAACCGTGCTTCGCGTTTTTCAATATGGTCAGAAAAAGGACCATCGTAGATAAGCGACGGCATTTCCGAAAATTGTGTTTCCAACACCTTCACCGTGTCCGATACCCCTGTGCCATACCCTTGGGCGTTATCGCCATGTGCCATCAGCTGTTCGGCGACATTGAGGTTTTCCTCGTTCACAATGCTCATGAGCGCCGTCAGATTTGCCGAAAGTTCTGTTGCCGTATGCGATAGCCCCCGCAATGCGGTTAGTTGTTCCTCGGCTAAGGGTTGCCCTGTGGCGGCGTGCTTGTTAATCATGTAGGCATAGTCGCCAAGCTGCGATAAAAACTTGGACGTACCCTCAAGTTCCTGAAAGGAAAATGGTAGCGCACTTAAATCACTTTGCGCGCGTGCCGCCCTACGTGACACTTCGTTAGCAAGAGACGCCACCATAGATGGGCTACGTGCATACGTTCCTTTTTGCAAGGCAGAGTCGATGCTCACCACACTACTGACAAGTTCAGAAAAGGCGTGCTGATATTCATACTCAATCAACTGTTGATACGCATTGGCGCGGTGCCAGCCTTGAAAGCAAAAGCCAGACAGCACCAACAATCCTGCCACCGCAAAGGAAACAGCGCGAATACGCGCTCGTTTGGATAGTGAGGTCAAAAACATCATAGGACACTCGGACCTCCTCTGATTTCATTCACAGGCGGAATGCGCACAAACCCCTCCTGCTCATCTCGTTCATGAAAGCGATCCCCAAAACTTTGCCGCCATGGGTGATGCACGCCTACTTCACTTTCTTGATGCACTTGGTTGGCAATATGAGCCGCATACCCGATAATGGCAGGCTGTAAGGCAACCATATTGTCGGGGCGGCTTGCCATGACATTTTGCGCCGCGGTCATACGCTGTAAATTGAGAGAGGTATTCTGCGAGGCATCGAGCATGTCCTCTGGGGTGAGTGCCGCCGCCGCTTCTGTGAGCGCTTCGCGAAAAGTCTGAGGCATACTCTCGTTTGCCATACGTCCAACCACCGCAGATTTTGCGTATAGTTGCCGTCTGGACGCTATCGCCTGCGGGTTCAGTCTGTCGTAATCGCCGACACTTTGCGCGGTTCTGGCAGGTCTTGCCACATTTCGTTTATCATCCATACAAAAACACCATCCTTTTGAATCTACCCTTAGATTTCCCAAAAAGATGGTGTCTATTCTATGGTGATATGAATTTCTCTTATACACTTACCCTGTTGCTACATCTAGGGCAACAGGAGGGCGACGTTATGTCGTCAATACCCCGTCACAACTCGTCCTGGCGGCACTAACAGTAGACTACTGTTGAAGCTGTTTTAAGGACGCGTCAATTCTAGTCAAGCTTTCCTCTTTGCCCAACAGCACACAAATTTCAATGCCGCCGCAGGGTGTCGATTCCTTGCCCGACACTGCCACACGCAACGGAAAGAGTACTTGACCGTTTTTCAGCCCCAACTGTGTTACCAACGCCATGAGTGCCTCATGCAAACTTTCCATCGTCCATGTGTCGGCTGCTGTCAGCGTCGTTTGGATATGCGCCAGCACTGTAGAGGCCAAGGCGGCATCGGTTTTCATCTTTTTGTGAATGTATAAATCCGTGCTAAAACTGGGGTATACATCTAAAAAGTCGAGCATCTCTATCACATCTGTGAGTTTGCCGCAACGACTTTGCACCAATCCTGCTAGAAACAGGCTGTCAACAGGGCGTTTCACCGCCTGTGTGAGATACGGCGACACCAGTGCGTGGAATGTCTCCACAGGCAGCGCTTTGATGTATTCCCCGTTGAGCCACGTTAGCTTCTCTAAATCAAAAATAGCAGGCGACTTTGATAGTCCTTGCACCGAAAACGCGTCAACAAGCTCCGCCAGCGTAAACTTTTCACGCTCGCCGCCGGGGCTCCAGCCCAATAAGGCGACGTAATTCAAAATCGCTTCTTTCAAATACCCCAGCGCTAATAAATCCTCATAGGTGGGGTCACCATGCCGCTTTGACAGCTTTTGCGTCGCATTTTTCATCACAGGCGACACATGAATGTACACAGGAATTTCCCATCCAAACGCCGTGTACAGCAGATTGTATTTGGGTGTGGAGGTTAGGTATTCTGTCCCACGCACAATATGGGTGATGCCCATAAGATGGTCGTCTACGACATTGGCGAAATTATAGGTGGGCAGTCCATCGGCTTTGATGAGTACCCCTTCATCCAACTCCGCATTTTCAATCGTCACTTGACCAAACAACACATCTTGAAAGCTAGTTGCGCCACCCACAGGTATTTTTTGGCGGATCACATAAGGTATGCCCGACGCTAGTTTTTCGTCGATATCGTCCGCCGCCAGACGGCTACACCGTCCATCATACTTGATATGCGCCTTTTTTTCGTCTGGTGTGTCTGTTTTCTGGCAGAAGCAGTAGTAGGCGTGCCCCGTTGCCACCAGTTTTTCCGCATAGCGTCTGTAGAGGTCTTTGCGTTCCACCTGAGAGTATGGACCAACAGGACCCCCGATGTCAGGACCTTCATCGTAATGCAGCCCTGCATCTCGCATGGTGCGCAAAATAACTTCTGTGGCACCCTCCACAAATCGTTCTTGGTCTGTATCTTCGATTCTGAGTAGAAACTGTCCGTTATCCTGCTTCGCTAACAAAAAGGCATATAATGCGGTGCGTAACCCGCCCACGTGCATATAACCAGTGGGACTGGGGGCAAAGCGTGTCCTCACATGCCCCTTGGGAATCCGCACTTCTTGGCTTTCAAAAAAATCCATATCCATCCTGCTTTCCAATCTTTTTCCCTTATAGTGTACCATAAAGCCAGACAGTGTCAAGTTTAGATTTTTAATGTCGCTTGCCTCAATAGGAAGCAGACACACGTATTGTTCGTCATGTTGTGGGTTACGGTCTGGCTTGCATTACAAACTGCCCACCACACTACTAGAGCGTGTTGAAAAAAACAAAATTCTGCAAGAGCTAACATTTTTGCAAAAAAATACGACCGAAATTGTAAATTAAATACAATCTCAGTCGTGTAGCAGCATTAATTTCTCATTTTACTGAGTCATTCCCCTATTTTGGGC
>JAVBKJ010000082.1:0-9246 GCA_031554075.1 Oscillospiraceae bacterium
GACACAGGCATGGGGCTAGAGCGTTTAGCCTGCATTATGCAGGGCGTTGGCAACCTTTTTGAAGTGGATACCATACAAAACGTGTTGGCGCATGTGACGCGTCTATCTGGCAAAAACTACAAAGAAAATGACGAGCATGATATCTCGTTGCGCGTCATTACCGACCACATTCGGTCTGTCACCTTTATGGTATGTGACGGTGCGTTGCCCTCTAACGAAGGACGTGGCTATGTGTTGCGCCGTTTGTTACGTAGAGCGGCGCGTCACGGACGTCTTCTGGGCATTTCTGGGGCTTTTTTGCATGAAGTTTGCGAAACGGTTATCCAAGAAAGCGGCGATGCGTACCCCTTGCTTCGGGAACGCCGCGATTATATAAAGCGTGTGATTCGGGTCGAAGAAGATCGTTTTGAACAAACAATTGATGCAGGGCTTAAATTGTTGTTTGAGATGATAGACGCGACCGAACTGCGTAAGGACAACGTGTTATCTGGCGAACATGTTTTTAAGCTGTACGATACGTATGGATTTCCACAAGCACTTACGATGGAAATTTTGGCCGAACGCGGTCTATCGATGGACGAAACCGTCTTTGACCGTCTTATGGGCGAACAACGCTTAAGAGCGCGAACCGCAAGAGCCGCGATGGGTGATTTTGGATGGCAGGATGCCGATTTAGGCATTGATAAAACACTCAAAACTGAATTTGTTGGCTACAACAATATGGTATGCGAAACCAGCATTCAATACATTTTGACCCCAGAAGGACCTATACAGTCTGCTAATGAGGGCGATAAAGTAACACTTTTGATGCCAACGACCCCATTTTATGCAGAGGGTGGCGGACAAGTTGCCGACTTCGGTGAAATCTATAACGAACAAGCCGTTTTCAAAGTGCTAGATTGCAAAAAAACAAAGGACGGTCAATACCTGCACATTGGCTACCTTGCCTCTGGCGAATTAGCCGTTGGGCAGCTTGTTACCGTGGCTGTCGATAAAGAACGCCGCAACGCCATACAGCGCGCCCACAGTGCAACGCACTTACTGCAACGAGCCTTGCGCGATGTATTGGGAACGCATGTCGAGCAGTCTGGTTCGTATGTTGAGCCTGACCGTTTACGCTTTGACTTTACGCATTTTTCCACACTATCACAGGCAGAAATTGACGCTGTCCGCACGGCTGTCAACGACATGATACTGGAAGGTGTCGATGTGACCATCGCCAACATGTCGCAAGCGGAGGCGCAAGCGTTGGGCGCTATGGCGCTATTTGGCGAAAAGTACGGCGATGTCGTTCGTGTTGTTAGAATGGGAGACTGCTCTATCGAATTGTGCGGCGGTACACATGTCTCAAACACTGCTAAAATTGGTATTTTTAATATGCGCGGCGATTCTTCTGTGGCGGCTGGTGTGCGCCGTATTGAAGCACATGTCGGGAAGCTCGTTATGCAGGAGCATTTGTTGGCACAACAGCTACTTGCCAATGTGCAAGAACAATTCAAGGCAGCTCCAGAGGATTTGAAACAGCGTGTCGAACAGCATGTGGCAGAAACCAAGCTAATGCGACGTGAAATAGAACAATTCCGCGTTGCAACATTGCAGCAATCTGCCAAACTGATACGACAAGAAGCAACGACAATCGGAACATTGCAACTCTGTGTTAAAACCTCAGATAGTTGGGATGCAGACGCACTTCGCGTCATTGGCGACCAGCTAAAACAAGAGGACACCGTGGCAGTCCTTGCCTCGACACTTGGCGATAAACTGACATTTTTGGCAGTGTGCGGCAAAAATGCTGTTGCCGCTGGTGTTAAGGCAGGGGACATTATAAAAAGTATTTCGGCGGCAACAGACGGAAGCGGCGGCGGTCGCCCCGATACAGCCATGGGCGGGGGTAAAGATGTTGCAAAACTTGCCGCAGCGTTGCAGTCCATAGCATCCATGATTCAAGGAAAGTTAGGTGGCTAGTATGGAATGTCTTTTTTGTAAAATTGTGTCGGGAGAAGTGCCTGCTCAAAAAGTGTACGAAGATGATAGTATGTTAGCGTTTCGCGACATATCCCCCATGGCACCAACTCATATTTTAGTCATTCCAAAACTGCACTTAAATTCCGCGGCAGATATCACCACAGAACATGCCGCCGCGATTGGTGCCATTTTTGCCAAAATTGCAGATATCGCCAAAGCCGAGGGTTTGAGTTCTGGTTTTCGTGTTGTCACCAATAGCGGCAAGGATGCCGGGCAAAGTGTTGAGCATCTTCATTTTCATATTATTGGTGGTCGCTCACTTTCCTTGGCATTTGGATGAGTCGTCCACTTTCGGCGGCGTTATTGTTGTTTTCGGTCGGTGTCTGGGCAGGGCATTGTCTGTTACAAGGTACAAGTGACCCTATTTTGCTTGCCGTTTTCCTCGTCTGCCTAATTGCCACACTCCTATGTTGTGGGGCGGTGTTATTACTCAAAAAGCGTAGTATGATGCGTTTTTTGATACTTTGTATGTGTTTTGTGATAGGACTTGGCTGGCGGTGGGGTTCCCACCGCCTTTGGAATATGCCGCCACTTACACATGTGGGCGCGCAGACGCAAATTTCCCTCCAAGTGCTTGGGTATCCGAGCCAAACGCAATATGGATTTCGCACCCCCGTTCGCGCTTTTGAAACAACAATCGCTTTTTTCACAGAGGACGCAATTGACGTAACCCCGGGCGATACCATTGTCACAGACGCACAAATTTCACCCTACGAAAATCAGCAGTTTTTGTTAAAAGCCACGCAAAAAAGTGCGTTACAGATAACCCATGCCGCTGGCATCCCCTTGGCACTGCAACCTGCGAGGTTTCGCCATGCAATTTTAGAACGTATTAACACTATTTTTCCCACGCAAAGTGAAGCCTTTGTCCGCGCCTTGCTTATGGGCGACACCTCTGGCTTTTCCTCTGGTTTTCGTGCCGCACTCTCAAGCAGTGGATTATCACACACGGTTTCCGTGTCTGGCTTGCACATTGCAATGCTTGCAGGCTTATTGGTGACGATTTTAGGTGGCTCTCGGCGTAGTGTTTGGGTGATTGTCCCCATTTTGTTTATATTTACCGCTATTGTGGGTTTTCCGCCTTCCGCGGTGCGCTCATTAGTGATGTGCGCGTTTTCGCTTTTTGCCCCAGTTGTTAGGCGTAACTATGACGCCTTGACGGGGCTGTCTGTGGCGTTATGTCTAATTTTACTCGTATCGCCAAATGCAGTGGACGATATTGGTTTGCAACTTTCCTTTTCCGCCACCTTGGGTATGCTTTTGGTTGCCCAACCATGGCAGGAATCCATAAAACTCCGTTTTCCCAAACTTGCCAAAACCCGTAACGGCAGTAAATTTCTCTCCACACTCTGCACAACAGGAGCCGCTATTCTATTTACAGCACCCTTGACGGCGTACTATTTCGGTTCCGTTTCGTTGATGGCACCAATTTCTAACTTGTTGTTCTTACCCCTTATTTCGTTTTTATTTGTGAGCGCCATCGGTATTGTCGCAGTGTCATTTATATGGATTCCGTTGGGGGCATTCCTAGCCTCGTTATTTGACTATGGATTTCAATTCATTACCCTGTTTGTGCAATGGAGTGCCAAGCTGCCGTTTGCGTCTATCTATACCCAACAAACGCTGAGTGTATTTTTCCTGCTGTATTTATATGCGTTGATTTTATTAGGATATATTGCATGGCGGCGTGGGACATTGCGGCTGATTGTCCCCTCATGTATGGCTGTTATTTCCTTATGTTTCTTACTATTGGGAACTGCAATTTTTAACGATACCGCCAAACTTTTGCAGGTAACCGCGGTGGATGTCGGTCAGGGGCAGAGTATCCTACTTACCAATCAGACAAATGCGGCGCTCATTGACTGTGGCGGTACGCGAACCCCTGGCAACAACGCCGCCGATGCCTTATTGGCGACAGGGCGTACAAGGATTGATGTGGTGGTATTGACACATTTTCACGCCGACCACGTCAATGGCATGTTGGATTTGCTAGAACGTGTCAATGTCAACACCTTACTTGTGCCACCGCCCTTTGCAGAGGAAGATATCATGTGGCGCGAGCGCATACTCGAAAAGGCTGCATCGGTTGGCACATCTGTCGTTGTCGTTACGGAGGACAAAGTTGTGTCCTTAGGCGATTGCATGTTACATGTGTACATGCCACGTGACATGTCGTCTCAAAACGAACTATGTTTGGCAGTGTTAGCCCAGTATCACTCGTTTGATATGTTGGTAACAGGGGATATGAATGGCGATTCTGAACGCGTGTTATTCTCTAGTGTCGGGCTGCCGTCGCTGGAACTCTTTGTGGCAGGGCATCACGGCTCAAAGCACTCCAGTGACCCACTTTTCTTGGCGTATACGACGCCTAAAGCCGCCATTATCTCTGTCGGTGCAAACCAGTATGGTCATCCCACCGCCGAAACGCTCGCGCGGTATGATGCCATCGGCGCACGCGTGTATCGCACCGATGAAAGCGGTAACATTACCATCACTGTAAGCGGATAGGAGAATCAAATTGGACACTTTTTCGGCACTTAAAACACAATTAAAGGAACAAAAACTGTCCATGTTATATGTATTTCATGGAGAGGAAACCTACCTGCGCGATTATTACCTCGGAAAATTACAAGAACAAGCTGTACCATCTGGTACAGAAACCTTTAATTTGACACGGTTGGACGGCAAAGAGTTTACATGGGATCGCTTTAACGATGCCGTCACATCTGCGCCCTTTTGTGCCGAACGGCGATTGGTCGTCGTGCGTGATGTGGACATTTATAAAACCGATGCTGTCACAAAGCCTTTGCTCGAAAAACTGTTGCTTGACGGCTGGGAGGGCTGTGTCGTCGTCTTTGTGTATGACACGATTGAGTACAAACCCGACGCCCGTACGAAAATCCACAAATTGTTGGTCGATAGGGGATTAGTCGTTGAATTTGCCCCCCAATCTGCCACAGATTTAGTCCCTTGGGTCAAGCGTCGTTTTGCCGCACTGCACAAACAAATCGACACGCAAACCGCCCAGTACTTGCTCTTTGTATGCGGTTCTCTCATGACAACGTTGTCACAAGAGATAGAAAAAATTGCGGCATTTTCGTCTGTTGACACCATACAACAGCGACATATTGATGCCGTTGCCGCCCCCACCATGGAGGCAGTCGTCTTTGACTTAACAGATGCCATTAGCGCCCGTGATTATCACAAAGCGATTGACCTGTTGCACCGTCTTTTAGATTTACGCGAAGAACCCGTGATGCTACTCGGCGCGTTAGGCAAGCAGCTGCGTGGTATCTATTTGGCGCGTCTAGCGCAGGACACAGGGCAAGGGCGTCAAATTGTGATGCAAAGCATGGGCTACCGCTCCGCTTTCCCCGCCGATAAGCTGCTACAAGCCGCCAGACGGGTTCCGTTAGCCTGGTGTCGTATGGCGACCGCGCGTTGTGCGTTTGCTGACCGTCAACTAAAATCATGGGTGTTCAAAGTCGCCGTTTTAGAACAATTGCTCATTGTCTTAGCGGTGTCTTAAACTATGTTACAAATACAGGAAGCCCTTGTGGTTGAGGGACGTTACGATGTCAACACGCTCCGCCAGATTGTCGATACCGTTATCCTAACAACGGACGGCTTTGGCATCTTTAAGAACGCGCAAAAACGATCATTACTGCAAACACTTGCCAAGCAACGCGGTCTAATTATCCTCACAGACGGGGATAGCGCAGGATTTGTCATTCGCAATCATTTGAAAGGCGTGTTACCAACAGCAGGTGTAAAGCATGCCTATATCCCCGATGTCGCGGGCAAGGAAAAGCGAAAAAAAGTGGGCGGTAAAGAGGGGAAAATGGGGGTAGAGGGTATGAGCCGTGAGATTTTAGAGCGTGCGTTGCGGCAGGCAGGCGCGACCATCGTTGGGGATGTTGCAGACAGCCATCATACGCCATGGCTCACAAAGGCAGATTTATACGAATTGGGTTTGTCTGGTGGTTTAGATGCCTCACTCAAGCGCAAAAAACTGCTTAAAATACTTGACTTTCCCGAACATATGACCACAAATGCGTTACTTGATTTGCTAAACGCCCTGTACACCCCCGACGCCTTTGCCACCATCCTAGAGATGCTTGCAGAGTAAGCATCTCTTCACTGCGAAAAAACACTTTTTTCACAAGCGCAATTTTGTTAGGGTAGCGACTTGATTTTGCCCACAAATGAGTTGCAAATTATCTGCAAGGGCATTATAATATAAGCATAAAGAGGAGGTCATTACATGAAACAAATTACCAAGGATATGATCATTGGCGACATCTTATCCCTTGACGGCGGCACAGCCCCTTTCTTTTTAGAGATGGGGATGCACTGCTTGGGTTGCCCCGCCTCACGCGGCGAAACACTAGAACAAGCGTGCCAAGTTCACGGCGTGAACGCTGACGACATGCTTCATAAAATTAACACATACTTAGCAGGATAAAGTGCCGCGCGGCGTAACTTGTTCGCTTTGGGGAATCCATGCGAGAACTTGACGTCCGCGCGACTTTTCTTGTGTCGTATTCAAACACATTACTATTGTTTCTGCAACTGTCTATTAGCACCGTAATATCAGCAAAAAAGTCGTAATTCCAATGGGGCAGCTTGCGTTATTCAAACGCACGTTCGCTACGGTTCATTGGATTTACTTATGGGAAGGAAATCAGGATTGAATCCAATAAAACGAGTCGGTTCACATATCATGAATACTATGGGCTTTGCGTATCTTTCAAAAGAGTTTTTAACTTTTATGCAGATGCACGGGCTTTTTCAGTTTGCGTCTAACCTTTCGGGCATGTTTATCAGTATGTTTTTACTCAAATCGGGCAGTTCGGTGCTTGTTGTCGGACTGTATTATCTGTTAGCGTACTTTTTTGAAGGCACCATGGTTTGGATGATGGGTTCTATCATGGGGCGTGTGAAGGCGACAACAGTGTCGCGCTTAGGTCTTGTTTTCTTTACAGCCTCCTACATCATTCTGCTACTGTTTCGAGACAACGCAGGCATGGTGTTTCCTTTGGTTGCCTTTCTATCTGCCCTAGGCTCGTCTTTCTACTGGATGCCCTATCATCTCTACAGTGTAGACTATACCAATACGCAAAATCGTCAGCTCAGTATGTCTCTCATGGGTGTCGTTGCCAACATGATTATATTGCTAACGCCCCCTATTTCGGGCTTTATTATCTTTTCTATGGCTGGTATGAGTGGCTATATCACGGTTTTCGTCGTATCCGTTTTGACGTTCCTCTCTGCCGCACTTGTCACGCGTTCTATGCCCTCTCATGTGCACGGCTCAAAGGAAAATTCTGTGGTGAAAGTTTTGCGTGCTCATTGGCGCGATGTCACTTTTTCCTCGATTTGGTGGTCGCATTTCTTCTATGGCATCCGCGACGGTTTGTTCCTTTACTACCTAAATTTGCTTATATTCACCACCACGTCGAACGAGCTGATCATCGGGTTAAACACCACAGGGCGTGGTATTCTCATTATGATTGTGTACACGTTAATCGCCAAATACAATAACGATTTTCTGCGCAAATGGGCCTCCCTATTCATTGGTCTTTTCATGATTGTCCTCACCTTAGGCACAACATTGGTTTACAGCGCGGTCACAATCATCTTGCTGAGCTTAATCGAAGCAGGATTGCAGATTTACAATGGTAACGCCTTGCAGTACTGTTCATACACTGTTGCTGATTATCTCAACAAAAAAGACGGACAAACGTATAATGCCGGTGTGTTGGGGATTCGTGCAATGGGGCTAAACTATGGCCGTGTTGCCGGTATGTTGCTATTCATCCTGATGCCGCCAGATTTCGGCAGCCCTGCGCTGATAATGCTTATCCTGTCAGTGCTATCGCTTCCTGCCAGTTACTTTATTGCGCGCATCGAGACAATTCTCATCAAAGAGCGAGAAACCGCATGATTACATTATCGAAACGGCTACAACTGTTGGCAGATGCTGTCCCTAACGGTTGCCGCGTTGTCGATGTGGGCACTGACCACGCGAAGCTTGCGGCTTACTTGTCGCTTTACAAGCAATGCGATTGCCTAGCAACAGATATTCACCCACAGCCTCTGCAACGTGCCGCCACGAAACTACAAGCGTTTGGCGCACATGGCGTGCGTTTGCGCCTAGGGGATGGGCTGACCTGTATCTTACCTGACGAGGTAGACACCATTGTCATCGCTGGCATGGGCGGCGAAACTATCGCTCACATTCTTGAGTCTGCCCCTTGGGCAAAGCAGGCGCGCTGTCTGTTACAACCTGCCTCAAAAGCCCAACGGTTGCGACGTTTCTTGGATGAGCAAGGCTATGGCATACTAGAGGAAGATGTTGTGTTTGAGGAAACGCGTTGGTATCCCATCATACACGCAACAACAACCGTAGCGGACGCCGTACCGCCCGATGCTCATTTTGTGAGCTATGCCCTAAGAGGTAAGCCAAACGCGCAGGCGTACATCCAGTTTCAGATTCGGTGGTTATCATCTGCCTTGCCAGCCATGGAGCAGGATACGCGTTATGCCGCACAATCGGCGTATTACAAGCAAGCGTTGGTTGGTCTTCAAGCGCTTCTATGACGCACAACATTAGAAAAGGGCGTGTTTTTTTGACAAATTTAGCATTATGGCAACTACTACAAGAAATTGCACCAACAGACTGCACATGGCGAGAGGATAACATCGGTTTTTTAGTGGGTCGCCGCGATGCCGCCGTTCAAACGGTGCTTTTTTCGCTTGATATGAGCCTTGACGTCATACAAGAGGCCGCCGACAGGGGCGCCACTGTGATTGTCACACATCATCCTGTCATTTTTCATGCTGCACGCACTATTACGGATGAAACTGCCACAGGTCGCCGTGTTCTGTCACTTATTGAAAAAGGCATTGCCTCCATTTGTCTGCACACAAACTATGATGGCGCAGCGGATGGATTAAATGATTTGTTAGCACGTACAGTAGGGTTGACGGATTGTAACGTGCTAGTCAATGCTGACGGCGCTTATGGACGATATGGCACAGTAACAGGGGCGCAGACGTTACCCAGTTATGTCGATTACGTGCAAGAGGTGCTAGGGGCGAAAGCGATTCGCTTTTGGGATGCAGGTCGCCCTGGATCGAAGGTATGTGTTGGTAGTGGTGGCTCTGGCGGTCTGTTCGAGCGCGTCATTGCCGCTGGCTGTGATACGTTTATAACAG
>JAVBKJ010000028.1:0-3941 GCA_031554075.1 Oscillospiraceae bacterium
CCCATAGTTACCTGCCTTTCCCAAGACGAAAAATAAAATTTGTGGTCAATCACCACATAGGCACGAGGTACATATGATACACCAGAAAACAACAAGTGAGGTGAAAACAACATGTGCTTCAAAGGAATGTTCGAAGATAACAACTGCCTATGGATTATCCTTCTCGTAGTCGTAATCCTATGCTGCTGCAACGACTAGTTTGCAACCTCTTGTGGGGCGGATGTCATAAGACATCTGCCTCGCAAAATTTTATCACCAAACGAACCGAACGTCAACTGATTTTAGACAAAAACGCTGAGACTGATTGTAAAGCTTAAATACAGCTTGTCGCAAGCCTTTCATTAAGGTAACAACAAAACTCGTGAAACAGGGATATCATGTGTCTCGACGGGTAATGAATCCTCTAAAAATGGCTTCGGACAGGCTCCAATCGTTGGTCCTGAAAAATGCGCTAAGTAGCGATCATAGTAGCCACCGCCTTGCCCTAACCGATACCCAGCCTTATCAAACGCCAAAGCTGGCACGACAATCAGGTCGATATCCTTCGGGGCGACTGTGGGTTGCGATTTGCTTGGTTGCAAAAAACCCATCGGATGTTGTGTTAGCAACCCTAGCTGTTTGGCGTGCATGACGCCGCTCGCTTCACAGTAAGGCACGCAAACACGAATGCCCTGCTTCGTAAGTTGCTCTTTTATCGGCCAAGTATTGAGCTCCCAAGACATGCTCAAGTACAAAAACACAGTTTGATGATGCCCAAGCTGTATTTCTTTTAACAGCATTTCTTCAAATGCCCGTTCGTACCGCGTCCGCTCGGTGCTCGACATATGTTGCCACTGCGCCTTGTAGGTTTGCCGTAGTGCTGCTTTGTCTATCATGTAAGAGAACGACGTACAGACTGGTAGCAAATACTCTGTCTGACGGTATCAGCGGCGGCCCAACCACGAAGCATAGCGACAAGTTTTAAGGCAAAATCAAGCGAAGCACCTGCTGCCTGCGCTGTTATAATATGCTGGTCGTGGGTGACATTTTCATCATATTGTAAGCGCGCCTCCTGTGCAACGAGTGCGGCTTCACAGGTAGGATAGCAGACAGCACGGCGATTTTGTAGCAGACCTAATTCGGCAAGAATCGTGGGGGCAGCGCAAATAGCGGCAATAAGCTTGCCTTTTGTATGCGCTTCTTTGACTAATGATAACACAGCGGGGGTGGCTTTTAGCTGTTCAACACCAGCGCCGCCCGGCAGTACAAGCATTTCGCAGGATAGCATGTCAACCTCGTCTAGGGTGCAATCCACCTGCACCGTTAGCTTGTGTGCAGACGTGACAACTGTATTTTTGACACCCACAAGGCGTGTCTCTATATTAGCGCGGCGCAGAATGTCCAAAGGTGTCAAGGCTTCCATGTCCTCGAAACCGTCAGCCAGTAAAATGTATACCATATGCTCAACTCCTAATCGTGCATTAAATTCATATACGGGTTAGAAAATAGGTAGGTTGCTAGTGATTGCGGTGTGTGGGATAGCGTGCCTTCGTTGTTGTTCCAAGGACACATCGGGTCAGTGATTGACAGCGTTTGACCCCAAATCCCTGCTTTGATAACACGAACCATGCCATATGGTACATCGGTCATTTGACAGCCGCATTCTGTGCCGTAAGCTTCTAAGATGCGGTCACCACTGCGGATAAGGTAGCCATCAGGTAGCGTCATCACAGTGGCTTCTTGCAAAATTTGCTGCCACTGTTCGCCTGTTCGGGCTACGTAGGTTTGCCCGCGGTGATGTTGCTCATAACGCTGTGAAAGGTCTGGGATATCCGAGACAGTCGCAGGCTTGGCAAAGTGCAACGCAGAGTCGCCCACTGTGAATGTATGGTGATGAAAGACAGTTTGAAATCCAAATTGCTGATAGAAATCAAATAACCATGGTTCTTGCGGAATCAAAAACGCAAAGGCATTGCCGCGCAAATGAACCTCAAAAAAGGCTTGGTCAATGAGCAGACGCGATTGACCTTGACGGCGACACGCGGGATGTGTGCCGACACCGTAAATATACGTTGCCTTATGGATGACACCCTCGCGCACAATGGTATACGGTAAAAGGTGCAACATGCTCGAAATCGTGCCATCGTCTAGCACAAATAACAAGGCTTGTGCGTCTTGGTACAGTTGCGCAAAAAAGTAATCAGCAAACTTGTCGTCCCCAGGAAAACATATGTCCCACAAAGCACGAAGCTGTGGTTTGTCCTCAGGCATGGCGTATCGAATCATATGACACCTCATTTCCGTCTGCAAAACCTAGCCATCGACTAGCGAAGTTTTGCCGTATATTTCATCATAAGTTGGTCGGGATTGTAACTCAGCTTCGATTTACGCAACCCTTCCAGTCCTAAATCTTCTTCGCGGTTAATATATTCAATGCCGTTTTCGGGTGTTGCATGACGGCGAGCAAATTCTCGATTAATCATGGGATACGCACCAGCGATTTCATAATCTGCCTTTTCAATATGAATTTCTAAGGTATCTGTGCCGAGCTTCGAACCGATGGTAAACGCAACAACGTCTCCGTTAGCGCGCAATAGTCCTGCTTTGGCGCCTAATGCTTCTAAATTGTAGAGCAAGAGTGCGATACAAGTCGCCTCTTCCTGCAAGTCAACATTCGTCGAGCAATCATTTTTGCGACACCATGAATCTTGGAATTTCCAAACTTCGTCGAGGTTACCAGGTATGACATCTTCATACTGCCACTGCCCCTCGAAGGTTCGTTCAAAACGGCTGTTAAAATTGCGCTTGGCATGATAATTGCGCCCTGCTAACTGTTGTAGGTCGATGGCTTTGTACAAATAATCGGCATAATCGCGGTTTTCTATGAACGTAAATCGGTCAGGCATGAGGGTTTCTAATTGTGCTCGTTGTTCCTCTGACAGGGCGCGAAGCACAAATTCGTTGTGGTTCTCTTTGGCGTCCTCTTCCATAACGGCCAATGCGGCGCGGGTGTCGCCACCCATCGGAAACAAATAGAAGGGTGAATCAAGTGACGCTAGACGGTATAGCGTGTCCCCTTGCTTCGTTAGCTTTAGTTTATTTTTGTGGCTCCAGCTATAGATAGCAGCAAAGGAGCATTCCGAGGTGCGTTGTCCTGCCATAAAGCTTTCATATAGGGCGCGATGCTCAAGACGGATAGGCTCAAAGGGTAACATTTAATCAATCCTTAACTTTACTGCATGTCATTTGACATGCGCTACTTACGTAAAAAGCTGTGAACAGCTTGTAAAACGTCTTGGTGAATGTCATGCGCGGAACGGATGCCATGCTCGTTTGCGCAGGCAATTGTTTTCCAGTTGTATAGTGAGGCGGCTTTCAAGGCTGTGGCGCGGCATTGTTCTAAATAGGCGGCGTCGGTTTCGTGAATGTCCCCTGTTTGGCTACGTTTTTGCAACAAAGAAATCGCATACGGCACAGGCATATCCAAAAACAACACCATGTCAGGGCGTGGCAATCCTAGCTTGTCGTACTCAAAGGTGAATAGCCATTCAAAAAAATCGGCACGTTCAAGCTCTGGAAATTTAGACGCTTGATGGACAGCATTGGCGGTGGTAAAACGGTCGGTGAGAATCAGGCGCCCCGATTGGGATTCCTGTCGCCAATCCTCCAAATAGGAGGCGATTCGGTCAACCGCGTAGAAGGTAGAGGCGGCGTAAGGGTTTACGTCACGAGGGTCAGAGCCAAACGCGCCGTTTAGGTATTGCTTCGCTAAATAGCCAGAGGGCTTGTCGTAGCGCGGAAAATCAAGCAAACGATAGTCGATTCCCTCTTGGGCTAGCTGGGTGCAAAGTGCCTTCATCTGGGTGGATTTTCCCGACCCATCCGTACCTTCCATAACATTCAAGCTCATGAACGTTCTCCTTTCTGTTGCTTGCGTACCTACCATTTAAAATATGGCAGAC
>JAVBKJ010000041.1:0-15581 GCA_031554075.1 Oscillospiraceae bacterium
GACGGTCGCCGTATGGCTTCGCGCCCTCTGTACGTGGCGTAAACGGACGAGATGGACGGTCGCCGTATGGCTTCGCGCCCTCTGTACGTGGCGTAAACGGACGAGATGGACGGTCGCCGTATGGCTTCGCACCCTCTGCACGTGGCGTAAATGGACGGGCAGGACGGTCGCCGTATGGCTTCGCACCCTCCGCACGTGGCGTAAATGGACGCGCTGGGCGGTCGCCGTATGGCTTCGCACCCTCTGCTCGTGGCGTAAATGGACGGGCAGGACGCTCCATCTTTTGTCTTGCTCTGCTGCCATTGGGGGCAGGCTTTGCTTTTTTAGGTTCTTCATACAACGCGGGATTATAACGATACAACACAAATCGTGTACCAATCACCTGTACAACCTCCGCGGAAAGTTCCTTTGCCAATTGATCCGCACATTCCTCGGCGGTCACTGGTGACGTTTCAAGCGCACGACCTTTCACAAGTTCACGTGCCTTGAGCGCAAGCTCCATAGCGGTGGTCACTTTTTCGTTAATGCCACCTTTACCAATCACTAAAATGGTTTCCAGCTGATTGGCTTTTGCTCGTAGCTCTGCGCGATGCTTACTGTCTAACATTATGTTCCTTCTTCCATCGTACTCAATTGGAGTACAAAATTACGAATGGCTTGTCCACGATGGGACAGCTCGTTTTTACTATCACT
The DNA here is from genome assembly GCA_031554075.1 of Oscillospiraceae bacterium. Lineage (GTDB taxonomy): Bacteria > Bacillota > Clostridia > Oscillospirales > UBA929 > WRMG01. The sequence continues at coordinate 694 of JAVBKJ010000041.1, forward strand.
TGATAGCTCTGCCAAAGTTTTTCCCAATGTAGGGATCTCAAAAATGGGATCATACCCAAATCCTTGGGTGCCACGCGGTGTCTCTATAATGCGGCCATCACAACGGCCACAGGCAATGAGTTCCCGATGATTCGGAAACACACACACGATGGTACTTTCAAAATGCGCGTCACGATTTGTCTTACCAGCCATTTTCGCTAACAAATAAGCGCAACGCTCGGCGTCGTTTCTCGCTTCTGCGCCGCCAAAACGGGCAGAATAGACACCTGGTGCGCCCTCGAGCGCATCGACGCACAAACCAGAATCGTCAGCAATACAGGGCAGTCCTGTTGCTTGACATGCCGCCATAGCTTTGATACGCGCGTTTTCTTCAAACGTATCGCCAGTCTCGTCTGGCACATTCGTCACACCGAGGTCAGATAAGCTTTTAAGCTCGTGACCTTGCAGCAACGCCTGCATTTCCGTAAGCTTGCCTCGGTTGTGGGTCGCCAACACAAATAACATACAGTATCCTCACAAAATCGCATCGACAAAAGCGCGTGCATCAAAGGGCATTAAATCCTCTTGCTTTTCGCCAACACCAATAAACTTAACAGGCACGCCTAGAGTGTCTGCCACCGCAACGGCAATGCCGCCCTTGGCTGTGCCGTCAAGTTTTGTTAGCACAACACCCGTCAACGAGGCCGCGGCCGCAAACTGGCGCGCTTGTTCAAGCCCATTTTGACCTGTCGTAGCATCAAGCGCAAGTAGCGTCTCCCGTGCGCAATTCGGCAATTCTTTATCCAAAATGCGGCTTATCTTTGCCAGTTCGTTCATCAGATTCTGTTTATTGTGAAGCCGTCCTGCGGTATCGCACAAGACAACATCCACGCCGCGCGCCCGCGCCGCCGCAACGGCATCAAACACAACTGCCGCGGCGTCCGCGCCCTCATGTTGCTTAATAATCTGAACCTGCGCGCGTTCTGCCCAAATGGTGAGTTGTTCTGCCGCCGCCGCGCGAAAGGTATCACCCGCACACAGTAGTACTTGCTTCCCCTCTGACCGCAATAAACATGCAAGTTTGCCAAGCGTTGTCGTCTTACCGACACCATTTACGCCAATCATGAGTAAAACAGACGGACGTGTTTCCAAATGCAGCTGCTTAGCCCCTTGGCTCATAATGCCAATGAGTATCTCTTTTAATCCATTGCGCACTGCGTCGGCGTCCTTTAGGCCTTCCGATTTGCATTTGGTGCGCAACATTTCCACCACTTTCGTGGTTGTTGGCACACCCATATCCGCCATAATGAGTGTTTCTTCTAATTCTTCGAAGAAACCTTCATCAATTTTGGTAAAGGCATGAAAAATACTGTCAAGTTGCCCCCCCACTGCGGTACGTGTCTTTTGCAAACCTTCTTTTATCTTATCAAAAAATCCCATTATGTTCTCCGTAACCTTACCTATCAGTTGATAGGCTATTTCAGTTTTAGCCCTAGCGAACGTTCAACCTCTGCAATATCAAGTGCTAAAATCTTGGAAACACCCTGTTGTTCAGCCGTTACTCCGTACAAAAAGTTAGCAACTTCCATCGTACCACGTCTGTGTGTAATCACGACAAATTGTAGCTGTGTCGCCATGCGGGTTAGGTACGCGGCATATCTCGCAACATTTACATCGTCGAGATCGTGATCAACCTCGTCGAGCACACAAAAAGGAGCAGGATTCACCTTGAAAATGGCAAAATACAAGGCAATTGCCACCAGTGACTTCTCGCCACCAGAAAGTGGGCTAAGGGAGCCGAGACGCTTGCCAGGAGGCTGCACCTTGATATCGATACCGCAGTTTAGAATATCCGTCGGGTCTTCCAGTTCCAGATACCCTTGTCCGCCGCCGAAAATTTCTAAAAATGTTTCTGTAAAGCGTTGATTTATCAAATCAAACTGCTGCGAAAAGATTGTCTTCATCGCCGCAACAATTTCATCCAGTATTTGCAATAGTTCTCCCTTGGCTTTCGCTGCATCCTCGCTCTGCGTGACCAAGTACGCATATCGCTCATTCACGCGCTCAAATTCCTCAATTGCACCAATATTCACAACACCAAGGGATGAAATTTCACGTTTTAGCTCTGCTATGCGTCGTTGCGCTTGGGGCAAACTATCAAGCGGCGTACGCTGTTTCAACGCGTCTTGATGTGTCAAACCATAGCTTTCCCAAAAACGATCTAAAATCTGCTTTTCCTCTTGCTCCGCCGCCGTTCGTTTCCCTTCCAACCGCGCTACTTCACGTTCCAGACGCAAATTCTGTTCGTTAAACTCTTTCGTCTGCTTATCACTTTGATTCCGCTTTCCTTCGATTTGCAGAGCGGCTTGTATCGCGTCTTGCAATGCAACGCGACGTTCTTCTCGGCGCAACGTGACTTGCTCTAAATTCTCTGTCACAACTTGCACTTCCAGAGTCAGTGTTGTTTTTTTGGCGCGGTGTTCCAAAATGGAAGCTTCCTTTTGCTGCGCATCGCCCGAAAGTTCCTCTTGAAATACACGGTACTCCGCGATGGCGCGCTCCACACCTTGTAATTGTGCCAATAGTGCCGCCTGCTGTTCTCTTGCCTGTGACATCCGTGTCGAAAGATCACTTTGCTGTTTGCCTGCCTCATCACGGTTGATCAATAGCACTTCTGCCTGCTTTTGCTGTGCTGTCAACGATTTCTCTAATGATGCAATATCGACATGTAATCCCTCAATTTGCTCGAGCTGTGCCGAAATGCGTTCCGAAATGCCACTCATTTCATCTTGCAACACTTTCACCGCGGCTTTTGCCTGTGTTAGCCACTCATTTTTGTGCGCCACTTCTGAGCTGAGTGTTGCAATTGACGTCTCTGTCGTGCGTTGTTCCTCTTGCGCTACATTTAGTTCGTATTGAATTGCGGACAAATCACGTTCGGCGGTTCGTAAATCCTTATCGACGGCGTCACGTTCTTGCTGTAATGAGACAACCTGCTTGCCAAGTCGTTCAAATTCGTTATGACGCGATAAGATACCCACATTTTGCGCCACACTACCGCCCGTCATGGCGCCACCAGCACTGATGATTTGACCATCTAAGGTGACTAAACGTACACGAAAGCCACTCGCTTTGGCAATATCAATCGCAGCATCCATATGTTCGGCAACGACAGTACGACCCAACAATTGATGAATCACACCTTGTACCTTAGGGTCACAGGCGACCAATTGGCTGGCAAGTCCGACGAACCCAGGGGCATTTTTGACATCGCGCAAATCCATTTCTTGCCCCCTAACAGCTGATAAGGGTAAAAACGTGGCACGTCCGATGTTACGAACTTTAAGATACTGTATGCAGTTTTTGGCGTCTTGCTCATGTTCGACTACAATATTTTGAACGGTGTTCCCGAGCGCCGTTTCAATCGCCACAGTATATTGATCATTCACACGCAATAGTTCGGAAACCGTGCCTAACACGCCATGTAGTGTTCCCTTAGCACTCTCTTGCATTACGGTTTTAACCGCTCTGGGAAAGCCTTCAAACTCACGTTCCATATCTTTCAAAATATGCAATCGGGCGTTAAGTGACTCTATTTGCCGATCCTTGGCTTGAAATTGATCACGTAATTCGTTTACTTTGTGCTGACGTGAACCCTGTCGAATGCGATAGCCCTCTAACACATGCTGTAAGGATGCCAAGTTTTCTTGTGCCTCCGTCAGCTGCAATTCCGATTCAGCTAACGCGTCCTCATTTTCCTTGCAGCTTTGGTTGCGGACACTCAAATCTGAGATAATCGTTTGACGCCGCATGGACATCTCCGAATTGATGGCATCCGCTGTTGATAATGTGTCGCGCGCGGCCGTAATCTTCACTTGTAATGCTGCTTCTGTTGTGCGACAAACTGCCAATTGCGCCTCTAAATCGCCATCCATTTGCACGCGTTCTTGCGCTTCTGCCATGGTGGTCTCTAGTTCTCGAACGATATCTGTAAGCTTTGTTTGCAAACTTTCTTGTTCTGCCAATCGTTCTGTCAGCTGTGCAGAGAGTGTCTCCAAGCGACCCGACTGCCCTGAAATTTCCTGTGAAATGCGATCAATATGTTCATCGCAATTTTCAATATTCGCGGCTATAATCGTTAAGCGGCTTTCAAGCTCGGTAACGGTGAGTTCCGATTGGGATACTGCGGTTCGCGCTTCTTCGACAAGCGCCTGTTGCGCCGCATAACCATCTGTCAAACTTTCCACTTGTGCGTACTGGCTATCTAGCTTCGCCTTACCCTCCATCAGTTGCGCGTTGACAATGTCAAAATCGCGGCGTACTTTATCTGTATCCGCCCGTACCTTGTCCAAGTTTTCCAGCCACACGCTGATTTCGATAAGTCGCTGTTCATCATGCAATAACAGGTAGTGGCGCGCACGATCCGCTTGTTCCAAAAGAGGTTCACGCTGTAAATTTAGCTCCTCAATTTTATCTTGAATCCGAACTAAATTTTCTTGCGCGTTATCTAGTTTGCGTTCCGCATCCTCTTTACGGCTGCGAAAACGCGAAATGCCTGCCGCCTCTTCAAACACGCGGCGACGGTCGGCACTTTTGTCAGACAAAATCTCGCCAATCCGACCTTGACCAATAATGCTATAGCCGTCACGCCCTAACCCTGTGCCTAAGAATAAATCCAGCACATCTTTCAGGCGCACGCTATTTTTGTTGATGTAATATTCACTTTCCCCAGACCGATACAGACGTCTTGTGATAGACACTTCGTTCTGATCAATGGGAAACAGCCGAGTAGCATTGTCAAGTCGTATGGTCACTTCCGCAAATCCGACAGGACCGCGGTTTTGCGTGCCGTGAAAAATGAGTTCTTCCATCTTTTTTTCACAACGCAACGCGCGTGGACTTTGCTCCCCAAACACCCATCTCATAGCTTCAGCAACATTGGATTTGCCACTGCCATTGGGTCCGACAACTGTGGTGACGCCATTATTAAATTGCATCACAGTTTTGTCGGGAAACGACTTAAATCCCTGAATTTCAAAGGATTTTAGAATCATGCGCCACCTCTATACAAACGGATAGTCCGCTTTCGCTAAATGTTTTTAAGTGCGGTCTGCGCCGCCAATTGTTCCGCTTCTTTTTTACTACTGCCAGTGCCTTGCCCCATGGGCGTCTGGTCAAACAGTACCTCCACTGTAAATCGTTTAGCGTGGTCAGGTCCTGACTCCTCTATCAAACGATAGCTAAGCTGTGAAGCATTGGTCGCTTGTACTTTTTCTTGCAATGCCGTTTTGTAATCCGTCACCGCGACTTGACTCACCGCTGTGAACACAAACACAATAGCGAAATGACGTGCCGCTTCCATGCCGCCGTCCAAATAAATGGCACCCACTAATGCTTCTAACACATCCGCCAAGATAGACGGACGGTAGCGTCCCCCTGAGTTTTCTTCCCCTTTGCCTAGTTTCATATGCTGCCCTAAATCAATACTTGCGGCCGCGGCGGCAAGGCTCTGCTCGCAAACAAGCATAGCACGGCGACGCGTCAACTCCCCTTCTGGCAACCCAGGAAACGTATTGTATAGCATTTCGGCAGTTAACAACCCTAGGACAGAGTCACCTAAAAACTCCAAACGTTCATAGCAATCCTTTGACTTATTTCGGTTTTCGTTCAAAAACGAACTATGAATCAAGGCTGTTTCTAACAAGTTTTTATCTTTGAATGTATAATAAATCTGAGCCTCAAGAGGTGACATTGTAATCTCCTTATCTTCCTACTCGTCAGATTCCTTCGTCTGAACGCGCATAAATTCCATTTTACCCATAATATGTGACGCAAAATCACAGTTTGCATAGTCCATCGCTTGCTTAATGGCACTGCGGATGGCGCGCGCATTCGATGACCCATGCGCTTTGATAATCGGCTTACACATGCCAAGCAGCGGCGCGCCGCCCACCTCTGTGTAATCCATTTTACGCTTAAACGCCTTCAAATCCTTCGAAACGATAACAGCCGCTAATTTTGTGAACAAGTTTTTCATAAACATGCCTTTCAGCATTCCATTAAAAAACACGCCCACACCTTCGATTGTTTTCAAAAAGACATTGCCTGTAAAGCCGTCAGTGACGATAACATCGCAGCTACCCATTACTGCTTCTCGCGCTTCCACATTGCCTGTAAAGTTAATATGCCCTTTTTCGTTGGCAGCCATGAGCAAATGATTGGCCTGTTGCAGAATTGGTGGTCCTTTAGACGCTTCCGCACCATTATTGAGCAACCCCACCCTCGGGCGCGCAATCCCCATCACTAGCTCCGCGTACGCGGCCCCTAAATAGGCAAATTGTAACAAATACTCATCTGTGCTTTCGACATTAGCACCGCTATCAATTAGTACGGCATGTCCTATCGCTGTAGGAATAATGGGCACAAGCGCACCGCGGCGCACACCCTTAATACGTTTCACAATTAGGGTTGACGCAGTTAGCAACGCTCCTGTATTGCCAGCAGAAACGACAACGTCACCCTTGTCCTCAGATAACAATCGCAGGGCGACAAGCATTGAAGCATCAGGCTTTTCTTTAATAACCTGTGACGCTTTATCCTCCATCGTAACGACTTGGGACGCGTGCGCAATTTCAACACCCTTCGGCAAATCGTTGATATTATCGTCCTTTAACACTTGTAACAGCGTTTCGCCGCGACCTACAAGGGTAATATCAACACCAAATTCAGCGTTGGCAGCTAACGCGCCGCGAACGATTTCATGAGGGGCATTGTCGCCACCCATTGCGTCAATTATGACTCTCATCTAACGCCCCTTCTCTTAGGTGACTGGGCATCCAGTCCTCCAAATCCTGCAAGGCTCTTTCGGATAAAGCCTTGTATCGTTCCTGTTTCTGCCTTGGTGCGTCTGCCAGCGGCGGAAAAAGTCCGAAATTAATGTTCATGGGCTGATAATCAAGCGCGATACTTTGGCTAACATGACGACTTAACGCCCCCATCGCCGTGGTATCGGGAAAGCTAATGGCTTTCTTACCTTGCAAGCGGTTCAAAATCGCCATCCCTACAGACAGACCAGAAGCGGCAGACTCAACATACCCTTCCACACCTGTTATTTGTCCCGCAAAATAGAATCGGTTATCCTTGGTTAGGCAGTATTCGTTTGTAAGTAACTGCGGCGCATTGATAAACGTGTTGCGGTGCATGACACCGTAGCGCAAAAATTCCGCATCATGCAAGGCAGGTATCATCCGAAACACACGTCGCTGTTCCTCAAATGTCAGATGATTCTGAAACCCAACAAGATTCAACAGGGTGCCAGCATCATTGTCGCGCCGCAATTGCGCCACAGCATACGCGCCCTTGTCCGTACGTGGGTCACGCAGTCCAATCGGACGCAATGGACCATACCGAAGGGTATCCACGCCGCGCCGTGCCAACACTTCCACGGGCATACAGCCCTCAAACACTTTCGTATCTTCAAAACCATGAACTGGTGCTTGCTTAGCCTCCGCCAACGCTTGCCGAAACGCCAGATATTGTTCTTTGTCCATGGGACAATTAATGTAGTCACCATCGCCGCGGCCATATCGATCGCCAATATAACTTAACTCGCCATCAATGCTATCACTTGATAGGATTGGTGCCGCCGCGTCGTAGAAGCTCAAGAAGGCAGTGCCTAGTGTATCTTTAATCACTTGCGCTAGGGTATCGGTGGTGAGCGGTCCTGTCGCAATTACTGTCATGCCGTCCGTTGGCAACGATGTCAGTTCTGCATACTGCACGTTAATATTGGGGTGTGAGGCAATCGTCTTAGTAATGGCCTCCGAAAAAGGAACCCTATCAACTGCTAAAGCCCCACCCGCCGGTACTTTGTGGCTGTCCGCGGTGGAAAGAATCAGCGACCCTAACCGCCGCATTTCGGCTTTTAACAATCCAGCCGCATTTTCAAGTCGGTCGCCACGCAACGAGTTTGAACATACTAATTCAGCGAACGTATCAAGCTGATGTGCGGGCGATTTTGAATGCGGTTTCATTTCAATCAGTGTCACTGGCACATTGTGTCGCGCCAGATAGTAGGCTGTCTCACAGCCTGCTAATCCTGCACCCACTATCGTTATCGGTGTCATGAGGTTGTCTCCGATTTCACCGTCTTGGCCTTGGTGGTAGTTTTTGCTGCCTCTTTGGGCTTTGCCGAAGCTTTTGCAGCAGACTTTGGCGCTTTTTCTGCCTTGACCGCCTTTGAGGTGGTTTTGGCGGCTGTCTCTGCTTTAGCCACTTTTGTAGCGGCTTTAGGAGTTTTCTCTGCTTTTACCGTCTTTGCAACGGCTTTTGGGGTTTTTTCTTTTACCGTCTTTGTGGCTGACTTTGCAGTCGTTTTTGCAGATGCGGCTTTCGTAGTCGCTTTCTTCGTCTTGGCGGTCTTCGCCGTCGCCTTACCACCAGTTTTCGCAGCCTTTGACACAGCAGCATGGGCAGGTTTCTTTTCCTCGCCTTCTGCCGTTTCCTCTGTTTTCTTTTTGAAACTACGCTGTTCCTCTGGCAGAAAGTTCGGACAATTGGGATTTACGCAGAACACCTTTTTGAAGCCCTTGCCACCTGTCTTAAAGAGCGTTTGTTCACACTCTGTGCAGTTGTCTTTTTGCGGCACGTCCCACGTCATGAAATCACATTTTGGGAACTGACTACAACCGTAGAAAGTATAGCCATTTCGTGATTTTTTCTTCAAAATTTTGCCGCCGCACTTCGGGCAAGCACCTGGCATTTCTTCTGCCAATTGCTTCGTATTTTTGCACTCGGGATAGCCAGGACAAGCTAAAAATCGTCCAAAACGTCCCGCTTTGATTACCATTTTAAGACCACAAAGATCGCAATCTATATCGCTTTGTTCATCTGGGATTTTGATGCGTCCCGACGTATCCTCCGCGGCGATACGCAAGGCTTCTGCAAATCCAGTATAAAACTCGCTGAGCATGACCTGCCATTGCTTCGAGCCAGCTTCCACTTGGTCAAGCAATGCTTCCATCTTTGCCGTAAACGCGACATCAACAATGTCCTCAAACTTATCAATCATCAGACCTGTTACAACGTCGCCAAGCGGTGTAGGACGCAGCCGTTGCCCCTCTTTCAACACATATTGTCGGTCGACAATCGTTGATACAGTGGGCGCATAGGTACTTGGGCGACCAATGCCCTGTTCTTCCAAGGCTTTAATGAGTGTGGCTTCCGAAAAACGAGGCGGCGGTTGTGTGAAATGCTGGTCGGGCTTGGTTTCGAGTGTTTTGACACTTTCCCCTGCTTTCAAGTCTGGCAGAGCGACCGTGTTTTCAACATCCTCATCGTCGCGCCCTTCCTCATACACAGCGGTAAATCCTGCAAATACTACCGTTGTATGGTTGGCACGGAAAATATGTGCCGTTTGACCACCATTTTTCACATCAATTGTCAGTGTATCATATACAGCATTTTCCATCTGACACGCCACAAAACGATCCCAAATTATCTTGTAAAGCTTGTATTGCTCAGGGGATAGGTCGTCCTTCACGCGTTCGGGCGTCAGCTCCACATGGGTAGGGCGTATCGCCTCATGCGCATCCTGTGCGCCGCCCTTTGTCTTAAACTCGCGCTTAGTCTTTGGCAAGTACGCTTTGCCGAATCGAGTTTCAATAAGCGTTCGCACTTCCTCTACTGCTTCGTCAGATAAACGCAGTGAATCAGTACGCATATAGGTAATGAGACCCGTTTGCTCCATGCCAGCAACGGCGATACCTTCGTACAATGCTTGGGCGATTGCCATAGTGCGTTTTGCGCCCATGCTCATGCGTCTGGATGCTTCCTGCTGCAAGGTTGAGGTGATAAATGGGGGCGCTGGCTGACGGCGTTTTTCACTATGCCCCACCCTAGCAACTGATAGGGTAGCGTTTTGGATATCAGACAACACAGCGTCCACAGCGTCGCGGTTCGGCAGAACGGCCTTTTTTTGCCCCTCAGGCGCAAAATAGGATACCGTAAACGCACCATCGCCCGACATACGCGCCACTTTCAAATCCAGTGACCAATACTCCTCTGGCGTAAACGCTTTGATAGCTTGCTCGCGTTCCACCACCATACGTGTGGCAACGGATTGAACACGACCTGCAGACAAACCCCGTTTAATCTTTGTCCAAAGTAGTGGACTAATCTGATAACCCACAAGACGATCCAAGACACGGCGTGCCTGTTGGGCATCGACTAAATTATAGTCAATATCGCGTGGATGCTCAATGCTGTCGCGCACAACTTTTTGTGTGATTTCGTTAAACGTGACACGGCGCGCGCGCTCATCGTCCAGACCAAGTAGTTCTTTTAGATGCCACGAAATAGCCTCACCTTCGCGATCCGGGTCAGTCGCTAGGAATACAAATCGGCTCTTGGCGGCCGCTTTTCGTAACGCATCAATCGTTGCTTCCTTACCGGGAATCGGTTGGTAATTGACTGTAAAGTCTGTTACATCTACACCAATTTCGTTTTTCGGCAAATCGCGCAGATGTCCCATTGTCGCTTCAATACGATAGCCCGAACCTAAGTACTTTTCAATTGTCTTTGCCTTAGCAGGCGACTCCACAATGACTAAATCAAACATTAAGCAAATTCCTTCGCGTATATTTTATCCTCTAACACATCACTCTGGATGTTCTCTCGAATGTATCTCTATGAATGCTGTGTGAGTTCCATGCGACCGTCAGCATTGCGAAATATCGCTCCACTCACCTCTAGTAACGTCAACTGCGTCATGACCTCTGCCGCCGAAAATTGACTTTCCTGTATCAACTGATCGTTTGTCTTTGCACCGTCTAATAACAAATCTGTGATCACCTTTTGCTCAGGGGTCAACATAATATCCTCGCGGACACGTACAATCTTAACAAGAGGTGCTTTGCGCGGCGGCTCTAAAGCTGGCAACTGCGGTTTCTCTGGCGGCAACGACGCAATTACTTGTTTTACGGGAAATTGTGCCTCGTATTCTTCCAGAATATCCCTAGGCAATACCACCATGGTTGCCCCGTCTTGAATAAGTGCGTTGCAGCCAGCACTCATTGGTGCGTCAATATTACCAGGGATGACAAAAACGTCACGTCCTTGGTTTAAGGCGTCAGACGCCGTAATTAACGAACCACTTCGCTTTGGTGCTTCCACCACCAGCGTTCCTAATGACATACCGCTAATAATGCGATTTCGCTTCGGAAAGTTAGCAGGAAACGGTTCAGCCCCTGGTGGAAATTCAGAAATGATAGCCCCAGTGTCTGCAATTTTTTCATACAATGCCGCATGGGCAGCGGGATACACGATGTCAACGCCACAGCCAAGCACAGCAACCGTTGGTTTGCCAGCACGAAGTGCGCCAGCATGTGCGGCACCGTCAATGCCCAGTGCCATACCAGACACGACCGTCATACCACCCTTGGATAGATGATACCCAAAATGTTCAGCGACACGTAGCCCATACCTTGTTGCCTTCCGTGTGCCAACGACACCAATCGCTGGCGATAGTGCGGTCAGCTGTCCTTTGACATACAACACGGCTGGCGCGTCATCAAGGCTTAGGAGCGGCTGCGGATATTCCGCATCTTGCATGGTAACAATACGAATTTTCTTTTTATGGCAGATTTCCAATATTTCATCTGCCTTGCGCATACTGCGATTTTGTAACAAAAGAGCGTCACTTGGGGCTAAAAACGGTAGTGCCTCAACGCGTTCCTCATAGGCATGATAAATTTGCAGAGGGGTTTCAAAATGCGCTAGTAATTGTAATATTTTAATGTCACTTAGCCCACTTTTAGTCGTCAACCACAGCCAGTACTTTAACACAATTTGCTCATCTCCCACATAACCAACGCCGCCGCAACAGCCGCTCCTAGGGATTCGCATTGTCCCTTCATCGGAATTGTCAGCATGTGGGGCACTTTCGTCAGCCAGTATTCAGACAGCCCTTGCCCCTCATTGCCAATCAAAACAGCGCAGTGTTGTAGTGCGGCACGGGTAATCTGCTGTGCCTCCTGTTTCATGCCCGTTGTATAACACGGTATCTGCGATGTCGCAAGGGCATTCCAGATATCCGCCGCCTGCCCTTGCGACACTTGTTGTCGAAAAATAGTACCCATGGTAGCACGAATCGTTTTTGGATTGGTAATATCTGCGCAATCCGCTGTCAGTACGACCCCTGTTATCCCCATAGCACACGCGGTACGTATGATTGAGCCAACATTACCAGGGTCTTGCAGTCTGTCTAACACAAGGAACTGTCCTTTTGTAAAATCTGGTAACGTCAGAGACGGCAACGGTGTTGTAAACAACAAACCTTGCGATGTTTCCAAGGGGGACAGCCACCCTATCAACTGTTCGGGTACGTAAATCACACGTGTTTGTGGCGGCACATCTATCCCAAGTGTGCTCTCCTGAGATAGCACGACATGCGACGGCGCAACGCCACTTTCCAATGCTTCCGAGAGCAACGTTAGTCCTTCACACAGCATAAGTTGCGAGGCGGCGCGCGCTTTTCGCTCACGACCCAATTGGTATAACAGTTTTAAGGTCGGATTATCACGACTAGTCAGCGTTTCCATCATTTTTCCCTATCAATGCCGCCAAAACCTTAGCGGCTTCGTCACGCCTATCACCTGTTCTATTGCCAAGACCCGCTACTATAACAGTATCCTCCGCCAGTGGCACACCGATATGCTTGAGCGCCGCGTCTACACGTGTGTAGGGTAGCGACTGCCCCTCTATGGGCGTAAAGAAGTCGCCACTTTCAAAATCTTCGGCTGTTTCAAGGTCTAAAATGTACAAATGTACATCTTCACGAGAGAGTAGCGCCGTCAACAGCATACGATTGGCACTGCCAATTTGTGTATCGGTATTTATATTCAATGCCTGCAATTCGACGGACACACTGCCATCTTGGTTAACATCGCCTACAATTTCGCCAATAAACGTCTCAAACGGTTCGGCCGTCATCTGGGTCATGGGGGACTCTGTGGCTAATACAACGGTAATATCAGGTTCGGTACGCGTCACAACGGAGTGTATCAGCGACACCAACACAATGATAACAGCAATACCAACAAGCGTCACCCACTTGTAGTGGTACCAATACACGTTGATAAACCAGTGTTTGAATCCCTTATTCATTCGGCTTCATCGTGGGAAAGAGGAGTACATCGCGAATTGACGCGCTGTCGGTAAACAGCATCACCATGCGGTCAAGCCCTAGCCCCATGCCGCCTGTAGGGGGCATACCATACTCCATAGCGGTCACAAAATCTTCGTCAATCTCAAACTCGCCCTCTTTGTGGATTTTCCGTGCTTGCTCCACAAAACGTTCTCGTTGGTCAATGGGGTCGTTCAGTTCCGTAAACGCATTGCCCATCTCGCGACCATAAATGAACACCTCAAACCGCTCTGTGATACGAGGGTCATAGGGGGTTTTCTTGGCAAGCGGTGAAATTTCAATGGGATAATCATAAATAAAGGTTGGTTGAATAAGCTTATCTTCCACAGTTTCCTCAAAAAACAGATTCAAAATGTCTCCGCGCTTCATGTTTGCATCAACAGGCAAGCCTGCTTTCGTTGCCGCGGCAAACGCTTCTTCGTCCGTCTGCACTGTATCAAAATCGACACCACTGTATGTCTTTACAGCTTCTGACATGGTCATGCGATTCCATGGCGTTTGCAGTGAAATCTCCTGACCTTGGTAAGTCAGCTTGTTATCCTGCAACACTTGTTCCGCCACCGCTAAGTACAAGTCCTCGCAAAGTGTCATCATACCCTTATAGTCGGTGTATGCTTGGTACATTTCCATCATCGTAAACTCGGGGTTGTGCTTCACAGACATGCCCTCATTTCGAAAAATGCGACCAATCTCAAAAACACGGTCAAAGCCACCAATGATAAGACGCTTCAAGTGCAGTTCCAGTTCCACACGTAAGACCATACCAAGATCCAACGTTTTGTGGTGCGTACGGAATGGACGCGCGGCGGCATTCGTTGCATGATTATGCAGGACAGGGGTTTCCACCTCTAAATAACCACGATTAATCATTTCTTGCCGAATCACTTGCAACACATGTGAACGCGTTAAAAATGTCTTGCGTGTATCTTGGCTCATAATTAGGTCAAGATAGCGCTGACGATAACGGGTGTCGGCATCCTTTAGCCCGTGAAACTTCTCAGGTAGCGGACGCAACGACTTCGCTAACAACAACACCTGCTTGCAATGAACAGAGATTTCACCGCGGCGGGTGCGGAATACAAAACCCTCTATGCCAATAATATCAGAAATATCAAATTTTTTGAACGCACTAAAGTTTTCTTCGCCTAAATCATCAATTTTCACATACAATTGCAACCGACCTGTCGTATCTTGTATGTCGCAAAAAAATGCTTTGCCCATGTCGCGCTTAGACATCATGCGTCCTGCCAAACGTACCGTTTGATTTTCAAGCGCCTCAAAATTTGCCACTATATCCTGTGTGGCATGGGTAAAATCAAACACAGTATTCACAAATGGATCTTGGTTTTCTTGGCATAGGGCGCGTAACTTCTGACGGCGAATTGCAATCAGTTCGTTTTCGGAAAGTTCTGGCTCAATTGGCAAATCTGGCATGGTAAACCTCCAACATTTTCGGTGATGTGCGTTTTTCTGACTGTTTCTAACACATCAACAGTATCTTACAAGTATGTTCATTAGGCGTGCAAACGTTATTTTGCCCTAAAAACATTGTTACTTTCGTAGAAAAATGTTACGAACACAGCCCCCACGTAGTGTAGCAAGGCTACCTGACGCGGCGGCTGTGACATTAAATACTAATTGATTCTATGGTAAAGCGCATCGTTCCCGCCGCCGATTCAAATACAACCGTATCACCAACGGCATG
>JAVBKJ010000120.1:0-5114 GCA_031554075.1 Oscillospiraceae bacterium
ATGTGCGTTTGCAAAAAAGTTTACAAAACCATCTGGAGGATTACGGCGACCGTGTCAATGTGCTTGGTTTTTGCGAAAATGTGCAGGATTATATGTTGCAGGCCGATATTGCCATTATGCGCGGCAGTCCGAATAGTATGCTAGAGGCAGTCGTGTGCAACACGCCGCTGATTATCACAGGGTCACTGGCGGGGCAAGAAGCACGGAATCCCGAATTTGCTGAAATGCACGGTGTTGGTGTTGTCTGCCGTAGTCTTAAAAAACTACCCCTCCTGTTAAAGGGATTAATCGACAACGACGCAGAGGGCTTAAATGCCATTGCGCAGAAGCAACGAGAGTTTCGCAATTTTGAGAGCGCATCTGACATTGCTGATATATTAATAGAACACACGTTAGACATGCCACCTATTATACCCGATTTTGAGCCACTGTTTCCTGGGCTGTTGCAGGCGGCAGAATTGTACCGCAAGCTTGAATCGCTCAATAAAAAGCAACAATAATATTTGCCAAACTAGGTTGTGTATGATAGAATGTTACGAACTGTTAGCACACCTGTTCAATGCCGACACGGTCATGAATACAGTCTCGATTTCAACGAAAGCAAGGTGAAACCATGCCCAAGGAACTTCCAAAGACGTATGAACCTAGTAGTGTGGAGCCCCGTATTTATCAAATGTGGCTAGACAGAAATTACTTTCATGCCACACCAGACAGCACTAAAAAACCGTTTACGATGGTCATTCCCCCACCAAATGTAACAGGACAACTACATTTAGGTCATGCGTTTGACCAGACCTTACAGGATATTTTGGCACGTTTCAAACGTATGCAGGGTTACAATGTACTCTGGATGCCAGGGGTTGACCATGCAGGCATTGCCACACAAATTAAGGTAGAAGAAATTCTTCGAAAAGAACAAGGCGTGTCTCGTCACGATTTGGGACGTGAGGCATTCCTTGAGCATGTGTGGGCTTGGAAAAACAAATATGGCGACCGCATTATAGAACAATGCAAACTACTCGGCTCGTCTTGTGATTGGGAACGTTCGCGTTTTACCATGGATGAGGGCTGTTCTGCCGCTGTTCGTGAAGCGTTTGTGCGACTTTACGAAGATGATTTGATTTATAAGGGCAGTCGCATTATCAATTGGTGTCCCCGTTGTACCACTGCATTGTCAGATACAGAAGTGGAACACGAGGAATCGGAAGGTCAATTGTGGCATTTGCGCTACCCAGTTGTTGGTTCTGATGAGGCGTTGGTGGTTGCTACGACACGTCCTGAAACAATGCTAGGTGATACGGCTGTTGCTGTACATCCCTCGGATGAACGATACGCGCATCTTGTTGGTAAAATGGTGAAATTGCCGCTTACAGACCGTGAAATCCCCATTATTGCCGATGAATACGTTGAAAAGGACTTTGGGACTGGCTGTGTAAAAATCACGCCCTGTCACGACCCGAACGACTTCGAGGTCGCGACCCGACATAATTTGCCTCATATTTTGGTTTTGGATACACACGCCTGTGTCAACGAAAATGGCGGCAAATACCAAGGACTTACCCGTGAGGACGCACGCAAGGCGGTCCTTGCCGACTTAGAAGCCTTGTCGGCGCTGGTCAAAACCGAAAAGCATGTGCATAATGTGGGGCATTGCAGTCGTTGCAGTACACGTGTTGAGCCGATTTCCTCGAAACAATGGTTTGTTAAGATGAAGCCGCTCGCTGCCCCTGCTATCGAAGTTGTCAAAAGCGGTGAACTGAAATTTGTGCCAGAACGCACCACAAAATTGTATCTAAACTGGATGGAAAACATTCGGGATTGGTGTATTTCACGTCAATTATGGTGGGGGCATCGTATTCCTGCGTTTACTTGCGCAGATTGCGGACATATCACCGTTGCAAGACAGGACCCCACACATTGCGAAGCATGTCAAAGTACAAATCTGACACAAGAAGACGATGTGCTGGATACATGGTTTTCCTCTGCATTATGGCCCTTTTCCACCTTGGGTTGGCCAGAAAAGACACCCGAATTGGACTACTTCTACCCCACTTCCGTTTTGGTGACGGGGTACGAGATTATATCACTTTGGGTAGCGCGTATGATATTTTCGGGGCAAAAGTATCTTGACAAGCCGCCCTTTCAAACCGTGCTGATTCATGGCATGATGCGCGATAATCAGGGACGGAAAATGTCAAAATCACTTGGAAATGGCATTGACCCTGTGGAAGTAATCGACCAATTTGGTGCGGACGCGCTTCGTATGAATATTGTCACAGGCGTCAGCCCCGGTAACGACACCCGCTACTTCCCCGAACGCTGTGAAGCAATGGGCAACTTCTGCAACAAACTTTGGAACGCGTCCCGTTTTACGTTGCTACATGTGCAGGATGAGGATTTGCAACTGCCCTCTGTGGCAAATCTCGCGTTAGAGGACAAATGGATACTGTCGCGCTTAAACCAAGTGACAGCAGAATGCACAGATAACATTGAACATTTTGAGTTAGGCGTTGCGGCAGGTAAGTTGTATGATTTTGTCTGGAGTGAACTTTGTGATTGGTACATCGAGCTGATTAAGCCGCGCTTGCTAGACGGTGATGAGTTTGCCAAGGCGACCGCCAGAGGGGTGCTGTGTCATGTTGTACGCACGTCACTTGCGCTATTACATCCGTACATGCCGCATATCACAGAAGAAATCTGGCAGACGCTCCCCCATGAAGGCGACTCACTGATGATTTCAGCTTGGCCTACATTTGACACTGCGCATGTATTTGCAACAGAAACCGTGGAGATGGAACGCATCATGGATGTGATTCGTGCCATTCGCGCACGCCGTTCAGAATTGCAAGTGCCCCCCTCAAAAAAAGCGGCGTTGACAATTGTGTCTCCTCATACTGCAAGCTTCGAGGCAGGTCGCGCCTATATCGCGAAGTTAGCAGGTGCCGCGGACATTACGATAACGACTTCCCTACCGCAAGACCAAACAGGATTTGTGTGTATCGTTACGACAGCGGCTCAACTATTTTTGCCCCTTGCAGAGTTAGTCGATTTACAGGCGGAACGCGCCAGACTTGAAAAAGAGTTAGCCAAAGCACAAGACGAACACGCGAAATTGACGGCAAAACTCGGGAATGTTGGGTTTACGGCAAAAGCACCCGCCGCAGTTGTCGAAGCGGAGCGCGTCAAATTAGCGGATATGGATGCATTAATTGTTAAATTACGCGAGGGACTTGCGGGTATTTAATCAGTGTTTACAAAATAGCAATGTTTTTGACAAATGTTTGTGTTATACTGTACTAAAGAGGTGAATTTATGTCGGAAGGACATGCAGTCAGTATCCAAAACCGTCAAGCAAGACATGAATACACGGTGCTTGAATCCTTTGAAGCAGGGATTTCACTTTCGGGTACAGAGGTCAAGTCCATTCGTGGCGGGCAAGTGAATCTCAAGGAAGCCTATTGCGCCATAGAGGACGGGCAGATTTTTATTAAGCAAATGCACATCTCCCCCTATGAAAAAGGCAATGTGTTCAATAAGGATCCCATACGCGCGCGTCCCTTATTAATGCATAAAGTAGAAATTAGACGACTATTAGGGCAAGTCAAGCAAAAAGGGCTAACGTTGATTCCCCTATCCGTGTATAGCAAAGGTCGCCTTATTAAGGTAAATGTGGCACTTTGTCGCGGCAAAAATGTTAGGGACAAGCGTGAAGACGACGCAAAGCGCGATGCCACCAGAGAAATGCAAAAAATAATTAAGGAACGAAATGCTTGAAGAATACTTTATTTTGTATCTGTATGTTAGGAGTTATCATTATGAGCGTAACAGGCTGTGCAACCACTGCACCAACGACCGAGCCAACCCCTGCTACTGTTATTGAAGGCGGCAATCCACAAGTAACCATCGAAATGGAAGATGGCGGCAAAATTGTATTGGAAATGTATCCAGACAAAGCCCCTAACCATGTCAACAATTTTTTGGCGTTAGCAAGTGCTGGTTTTTATGATGGGGTTATCTTCCATCGTGTCATCTCGAATTTTATGATTCAAGGCGGCGACCCAGATGGCAACGGCACAGGCGGTCCTGGGTATCTCATCAAAGGCGAGATGTACAATAACGGCAACAAAGCCAACGATTTAAGTCATAAGCGCGGCACACTTTCCATGGCGCGCCGTGGTGATTCTTATGACACTGCTGGTTCGCAATTTTTCATTGTTGTGGAGGATTCTGCCTTTTTAGACAAAGAATACACCATCTTTGGTGCTGTTATTGAGGGCATGGAAACAGTGGACGCCATCCGTGAAACAAAGGTTGGTCCTGGCGACCGTCCTGTCAAGGAACAGAAAATCAAAAAAATGACCGTTGAAACGTTTGGTAAAACATACCCAGCGCCAGAAACTATCAAGTAGCAACCAAAAACACCGATATATAGGAGGGTGACCCCTCCTTTTATATGGGGGCGTACCGGTTTCGACGGGGATATTGAGACGAGATAAGCGAGTCGTGGGGTCGAACCACGTTAAAAGCGAAACTTAAAATTATCTAACAAAGATAACAATAACGCATTAGCGTTCGCAGCCTAGTTTAGGGCTGCCGTCTGCCCCGTTAGGACCACGGATCGGGCTCGGGCGTAATCTAGTGGTGAACGTGTACGTGGTAAGCTTTGCCCGCGTCACGTAACATGAAGCTACCAAGCCCCTGAGTTTGCTTAACAACGCTTGGGCAAGGGAATGTAAATGCTAAGCTGCACTCGGAGAAAGTCTCGTTAAGGTGTTTTCGGACAGGGGTTCGACTCCCCTCGCCTCCACCAAATGTACCCAAAGGCGAACAACTTTGTTACTATAGCGTAGGTGACAATCTGTACTTTTAGAAATTCATGCTTGTGTATGTTTCTAATGTAAAAGTTGGGAAGTAACAAAACAAAAAGCCCGTGGCGGTAAATTCCGCCACGGGCTTTTTGTGTCCAATTCGGACACAGTTTATTCTATATCTGCACTTTTAGTCGGCGCGGGAATAACAGCGGATATAAATTGTTTCAGCGCAGGATTCGCTTCCCACCTTGTTTTCGCATAGGCAAGGATACTATCAATCATGCGTTCAAGCTCTTGTTGTGT
>JAVBKJ010000085.1:0-10862 GCA_031554075.1 Oscillospiraceae bacterium
TGATTGTACGTGACGACCAATGGTCGCGAAAACACAGTCAACGAAGATAGATGATCACTCGAAAGCACCCCTACGTCCTTTAGTGCCTTTGGTGTCCTTTTATTTGAAATTAGTATAATCCTGTTTGGTAATGCCATACATCACAGCATCGCAAATGCCTGTGTTGTTCCAGTCCCGCTGGCGCAACAACCCTTCAAACTGCATACCACATTTGAGCATTACCTTGCCCGAATTTGGGTTGTTGGGGTCATGTTGCGATTCAACGCGATTGACGCCAACTTCATTAAAAAAGAAGGCTAACAAACGCGCCAGCGCTTCTGTTACGACGCCTTGCCGCCACCAAGCGTGTCCAATGCAGTATCCGATATGCACCATTTCATATGTATCATCCTGCGCTACCACAGAAATACTGCCGATGGGATTATCTGGGGCGTCAGCAAATGCAATCATCCACAGGTAGAAGTCGTCATTGGCGTAACACCGCACCCAGTCCGCTATTACTTCTTGTGAAACGGCAACACGACCGTGTGGCGACCAACGCAGAAAGTGCGTGACCTCGGGGTCATTGGCCCAATTATCAAACATCGGTTGTGCATCCTCTATGTTGCACGGACGTAAGATAAACCGCTGTGTTGTGAGAACTTTTGTCCCTAAATGCTTCACATATACGCTCCTTTTATTCATAATATGTAAATTGTAGCATAAATAACAACAGCAATCAAGTACATCATTGTCTATTTTGTGATTTATTATATAAAATATGGTAGCCGTCGTTTACAGTACGACATGCACCGATTTGGTACGTATCTGCATTAGCGCACCCTGTCGTCATTTGTCGATTTTCTAAGGCAGTTCTAATCTTCGCGCAAATCCCTTTTAATCTTTGACTGCTATACTAATAACAGAAAGGGGCGTTGACTGTTATGATATGTTCAAGATGCGGTAGCGACCATGTTACGATACATCCAGTGACAGAGGTTCAAGAGCAACATAGAGGCTGTTTGGGATGGTGTTTTTGGATTTTTCTAGCCATAATTACCTGTGGCCTTATATTAATTATTCCACTGCTAACAAATAGCAAAGTAAGATCGAGAACCCGTACCGAGGCCATTTGTCAAGTCTGTGGTCAAAGACGTTGGCTATAGTGCCGCGTCCGTTTATGTAAATAAAATACATACTCGCTTGATAAGCAGACACTGCCGCACGGGTAGTGTCTGCTTATTATTTGACGGGGCAAGACATATTTGGTTTGAGGTGTGTAATAAATAACATTGGCGCTATAATCACAACTTTTGTGGGCATGGTACTGCTTTATGGAAAGTTATTACGGCGATACATAAGGAAACACATGGCAGGGACTTGACTTTTAATTTCGCATGGGGTATCATTAGATAGTATGGTATTTTGAGGTGAGATAAAACATTCAAAACAATGACTTTTATGAAATCAAACAATCAATCAATGGAAACATAAGTAAAAGTTTTTGATAAATCTAGCCAAATGTGAGTAGGGAGGCAATCGAATGAGTGTCGAAAAGTCATACAGCTTTTTCAAGTTGATGCAAATAAGCGACTTTGATGCCCTGAAGACATCAAAACGCTTTAAGTCAAAGCAACTGTATTTTGAGGCACTTTTTGCTTTCACATCCAAAACACCGCGTATCATCGACGCTTGCTCACCTCACAGATATCTAAAGGAAGAGCGTGATTTTAACGCACTTGCCTTTGATATAGACTTGCTACAAACAATGCTTGCCAATATTGGCGCGGTTCAGCTTACATGGGAATTGCAGGATTTGAATCAATATCTGGAGCGCAAAGAGTTTCAACAGTATTTTAGCGGTCTGACCTGTGTGTTTCCTCATTTTTTAGCACTTGTGGCGAAAATTGTAGATGCAGAGTTGCTCGATTCGCACTATCAGATACTAGGCAAACCAGAATCCAAGCAACCGCGTTCGCTGCCAACAGGGAACGGAACAGACATGCCATCTACACAACGGTTGGAAAACACACTAACCGACCAGCGTCCTGTGGGCAGTGTCTTGTCTGAACCCTTTGAAAAGCTAACAATGTTGATTGATAACTTTGAGTTTTCCAGCGCAAGCCACACCATCACCGCGTTGCAAAAGTATACATATACAACAGAAATTAACCAAGTACTAGAGGTTATTCGTGGCCATTTAGAAAAATTTGACCATGATCAAGCCATGGTCGCTTGTCGGCATTTGATGTCAACGGTGGAAGCGCGGCAAATTGACAGCAACGCTACGTCCTTAAAGCGAATACTAGCAGTGGACGATATGCCAGACGTGTTGCGTACTGTCAAATCCATGCTAAAGGGCAAATACACCGTGTTTGGCATGACAGAATGGAACTCTGCTTTGTCATTTTTGAACAGCAACTCGGCGGATTTAATCATCTTAGACATCGAAATGCCAGGATTAGACGGCTTCTCACTGTTGCAACTTATCCGAAAACTGCCAGACTACGCCGCAGTCCCCGTAATATTCCTCACGAGCAATACCAATCCAGAGAATATTAAAAAAGCCTTGGGGTTAGGGGCGAATGACTTTGTACGCAAACCCGTTGACGTCGCTACGCTAACGACAAAACTAGACACTATTTTTCAAACGTTGATAGAGGCTAAAAACCAACCATAAGACATACAATAATCCGCCGATGATGGTACATCGGCGGATTATCTTATTTTGTTCACACTATAGCAGTTCGCGAAGTTCCGCTACGGTTAGGTTGGCCTCGGTGTACTGAAACAGCTCGACCTGTTGCTGCAACGCCGCCAACTTTTCATCTATCTGCGGCGTAAAACTGCTTTTGCATAAGGTTTCTAAGGTGTCAAGGATTGTGTCATCGTCAAAGGCGGCTAAGTTCTGCTCGATGCCCTCTATGGTCATAGGCAATTGGGCGAGGTCGCCCTGTGGTTTTTCTGTGTCCTCACGCGGCAAAAAGATATCGGCAAGTGTTGCGTTCAGCGCTGTCAATTCGGCTAAAAACGGCGGAAAATGTGTGTTGCAGTATTGCGCATCGCCCTCTTTTGCACTCATTTCGAGCATAAGTGCCTGTTGTGACAACGTATTGGCGCCTATCGTTGCCATCGAACTTTTACAGCCATGAATTTCAATGGCGAAACGGTGCAAATTGTTCGCCGCCAAATTAGACTGCATCACCTGTATCATTTCTGGCAAGGTCTTGACAATAATTTTGATGGTATCGGCAAGCATACGTTCTGAGCCGCCCATCAGGCGTAACGCGCAGTCGATTTCAATCCCTTGGAGTGTCCCAAAAATAGCAATGGGCGTGTTGGTTTCCTCAGCAACAGGCGGATGTATTTGCGCAAATTTGGACTTGATGTGGACTTTATGGGGGGGCAACCATCTTTGTAGCATGTCACTTAGTAGAAGCTTATCTATCGGCTTTGTCAGAAAGTCATCCATGCCAGACTCAAGCATTATCTCGCGCACGCCTTGTATGGCATTGGCAGTCAGCGCAATAACAACAAATTCATCTTTCGCAAAACCAGGCAGGTTTCGGATACGTTTTGTCGTCTCAATGCCGTCCATTTCTGGCATCATGTGATCCATAAAGACGATATCGTACGCCTTCTCCTGCACCATTTGAATGGCAATAGCGCCGCTGTTGGCCGTGTCGCATTTGATGCCATATAAGTCCAACATCCCCGTGGCGACATGTAAGTTTACATCAAAATCATCGACCACTAGTATGTTCGCTTCGGGCGCCGAGAGGTAGGTGGTGTCGTCCCTGACTGTTTTAATGTTCGCAATATCCCCCACCACCAAGGGTAATCTGACATGAAACACGGTGCCTTTGCCGTACTCACTTTCGATGGAGATACTGCCCTCCATGGCTTCAATCAGATTCTTTGTGATGACTAGACCCAGCCCTGTTCCCTGCTTGGTCCGATTTGCACCCTTGTCAACCTGCTCAAACGCAACAAACAGTTTATCAATATCCTGTTTGTGTATGCCCTGACCCGTGTCGGTGATATCAAAGCAGAGATTGTCGTTTTCTGCCCATGTTTTCAGCTTAACGTAACCCGTTATAGTGAACTTGATTGCGTTTCCGAGTAGATTGTTCAAAATTTGTCGCACACGAACATCATCGCCAAATACGCATTGCGGTAAATCTGACGATTTTTCGGTTATATATCCTATCTCCTTCGAGTGCGCTGTAAACGCAAAAATCGAATCAATATTATTCAATAATGCCCATAAATCGTAATCAACAGGCAAAATTTGAAATTTACCAGAGTCAATTTTCGATAAGTCCAAAATATTGTTTATCAAGCCCAATAAGTTCTTACCCGATGTTCTGATATCATTTACATAGCGTTCTTGTTTTTGCGACAACACATCATTTTCTAACAGCTCCGCCATGCCTATAATCGCATTCAAGGGCGTTCGAATCTCATGGCTCATATTCGAGAGAAACTGCGTTCGGGCATTCATCAGTGAGGTGGCATGGTCTCGCGCAATGAGCGCCATCGTGGCTTGATGTTCCGCCTCGACCTTGTCATTCAAATAGGAGGCAATGCCCATAGCGGTTTTGTTGACAGAATCTCTGATAGTGCCAAAGTCGCCTCGATAGTCGCCATTCATGCGGGCACTAAAGTTGCCTTTCGCAATCTGTTCTAACACAAGTAATGCCTCATCAACGGGCGTCACAATCGCATTCATCAAGCGATTCAACGCATCGACGAGTTGCACCCAATCGCCGCTAAAGGAGGCAGCAGACGCTCTCGCCTCTAGCTCGCCATCGGCCGCTTTATTGATAAGACTACGAATCTGCACGTACACTGTCTCTAAATTTTCCTTAAACTTATCAAATACTTCGTTACCAAGCTTTTTATCGCCTGTAAAGACGCGCAATTCGGCGCTAAAATCACCCGCGGCAAACGCTGAAAAAGCACCCAGAATATCAAGTACATCTTTGACAGTGCAGGACATCATCTCATTTATGCCTTCAACGATTAGTTTGTATTCGCCACGAAATTCACTTGTGTCGATGCGCGCTTGATAATTCCCGTGGATAGAATGTTCGTCTGCCATGGTTGCAATTCTGGCATTCAGAGTATGTAATGTCGCGACGACACTGTTCACGCCATGCAACAAATCGGCAATTTCGTCATGCCCCTCCGCCGCTATAATGATGTCAAAGTCTCCATCTGCCAGCCGCCGCATATTATGAGACAAAACTGTAATCGGCTGTACAATATATTGCATAATTCGATATAAAAACGGCGCAATCAGCAACCAACCAATGATAAATGCCGCTATGATAATGTAATTTGACCATCTAGCATTTTTTTGCGCTTTTTCATACAACTCTTTCTCACCAGTTTGACAAAGGATGGCTAAATCCCCCATTAATTTGGCAAGATGGGTAGATTGCGGTTTGATTTTTTCAAACATAAATTTTGAAGCCCTCGCGACGTCGCCGCTTTCCGAAATATGTATGCAATCTCGTACCATTGGCAATACAATGGCATTTTCTTTCTCTATCTCTTGAAAGACTGCATTAATTTCGTCATAGGGCACTTTGCTCATTTCCAAAATCGCCAAACATTTCTCTATCGCTTCTGTGTAATAATTCATGTTCAACTCAGCATAGGAGAGATGGTGGTCTGACCCGTCGTCAATTTCGTCAACAGGCGTTGCACCTGAGGCAGCATCTACTTGCTGTTCTAAGTAAATCGGCAAATCACGTGCCTGTATCATCATCTGACCATAGGAGAGGTACGCGTAGCTTAATTGGCTCAGGAAATCAAGCGTACGTGACGTTTGTCGCAAGTCGTTTGACAGCATACGAATACTAATCATGGCAACAATCGCAATGGCAATTGTTAGCAATCCAATAACAGTACCCAACAGGAGCACTTTTGTCTTAATTTTTAAGTTTTTCATCATATTCATACTGTTTTTACCCAAATTCTGTACTATTTATCCATCCAAATGCAGGACAGAATACAACTCTGAGATGGGGAAATCAAGTCAATTGCGCATGTTGCTATATTTTATCATATTTCGCTACAAAATTAAAGGGCTTGTAATGAAAAAAATCCCTTTTTGACGATGGCTATATTGAATCCTAACTGGTGAACACACTGGAAAACGTCCTTATTTAGACTTGTATAACGCAACCTATGCTGTGGCTACTAGTGTTAATACACATACATAGCGTTTGTACTGTACCGTCAAATCGACGGTGCTTCCTTTTAATAGGGCGTAACAAAATTATTTGCAAAGTGTACTTGACATTTTATGCAAAGCGTACTATACTAATAATGCAAAGCAAACTTGTCATACGGAAACAATAGTTTTAGTTTTAGAAAAGGCAACGCTGTTAGACACAGGTGAATTGAGGTGAAGCGGTGAAAACAATGATTGCAGAGCTTAGAAAACAGCAAAAGTTGTCACAAGAAGAGCTGGCAATGGCGGTAGGCGTAACAAGGCAGACGATTACATCTTTGGAAGTAGGAAAGTATACAGCATCGTTGATACTTGCCTACAAAATAGCGACGTACTTTCATAAAAGCATTGAGGAAGTGTTTGATTTCTCAGATTTGGAGGAACAATGATGGAAAAGTTTCGCAAGGGGCTGACACTACAAGTTGTCATAAAGTGCATACTGGCGGGTGGTTTTGTCTTAGCCGTGCTACTATTGCCGCAACGAACAGGACATATGGGGGACATTGCGGCAGGGTTTCAATGGGGCGCTTTAGTGGGTGCGTTGGGGAGTCTAGGTGTCTATATTGTTTACACAATCATGTCACTGACGAGCCAAGACGCACTGAAAAAGCGTTACATCGCAGAAACCGATGAACGGAAGTTGTACATACTGCAAAAATCGGGTTCAGTGGGCTTGGATATGTGTACGTATGGTCTGGTTATGGGAGCGGTGATTGCAGGAAAGTACAACGAAGTTGTGTTTCTTACGCTTTTAGTCGCCTGTCTGTTTGTCCTCATTGTTCGCGGCGCGCTCTATGTGTTCTATGCGAACAGGTATTAGTGCCAATGTATCATAAAATACGTATTAGAAAAGAGGAATCATTATGAAAAGAGCAAATGCAATCCTTGGTTGTGGTCTACTTGGTATGGGTATTATCCAGATGTTAAAGTTTCTCACGTTTGTGCCCGATTGGCTGCATATCATTACTGTAGTTGTGTGCCTTGGGATGGAAATTGCGGCAATAGTGCTAATGACTAGGACAAAGGAGTTTCAGGAATCAAAGTTTAAAAAATGGCAGTTGCGTCTCATAGGCAAAGAAAAGTAGGCGGTCTCATTGAGAATTTGAAGCTAAATGGCGTTAGAAGTGGCATAACATGGGATGGTTTCAGAAAAATTTTCAAAGATTAGAAGATATGGCTTGACATTTCACGCACATGTGGTAGAATAATAGCGTTGTAAGCAAGCCATGGAGAAGTACTCAAGTGGCCCAAGAGGCCCCCCTGCTAAGGGGGTAGGTCGGGAAACCGGCGCGCGGGTTCAAATCCCGCCTTCTCCGCCAAGAGGAAACCCTAGAGCCGTAACGGTTCTAGGGTTTTTCTATGTCCTATTTTGGACGTTTTACCCTTTAATTTACCCTTTACAGCTTTTTATACCCTTTATGAACTGCTCCATCCGAGCGGAACTCGCTTGCTTCATTCGGTCGGTAACATGTCCGTAAACGTCAAGTGTAAATGCGGCTGTGTGATGCCCTAAGTTCTCTTGTACTGTTTTGATATCATCCCCAGATTGAAGTGCCGCCACGGCGTAGGAATGGCGTAGGTCGTGGAAGCGCGCTTCTGGTAGCTCCATGCCTTTCACAATACGCTTAAAATGCTTGTACACGGTGAACGGTGCTAAATGCCCCCCAAGCTCGTTAGTAAACACCAACTCCTGAGGATTGCTCCATAGTTGCCCTGCCTTTAGTTGCAGGGCTGATTGTACGCCCTTGTGTTCTCGTAATCGTTGCATTACGGAGAGCGCAGGGGTTATTTTGCGTGTTTTGTCATTTTTTAGCGACACAAAACGGTATTGCCCCCCTGCTTTGCGCTCCTTTTGTAGTTGCTTGTTAATCTGGATAGTACCGCGCTCAAAGTCAACGCAATCCCAAGTGAGCCCGAGTATCTCACCTTGTCGCATTCCTGTAAAAAGGTCGATAAAGTAGACCGTTTCATACTTGTGACCATGAATGAGTGAAAAGAAGTCCGACATTGAAGTCTCTGGCAATATGGTCAGCTCAGAGCGTTCTACGCGCGGTAAGACGCAAGCATCAGTGGGATTCATACGAAGATACCCTATCAAAACTGCTTGCTTTAGTGCCGCATGTAGCACCCCATGAATATTTTTGATTGTCTTGGGTGATAGCTCCTTGACCCTCTGTAGCTTGTTATAGAAGCCCTGCACGGTGTGAGTGTTGAGCTTTTGCAGTGGGATAGCCCCCAATGCGGCTTTGATGTGATTCTTTGTATGGTCGGTGTACGAGCGGATGGTTGTGTCCTTAACACCGCCAAGGTATTCGACTAGCCAGATATCTAGCCATTGGGACACAGTCATTTTGCTTGGTTCTGTATATGTCCCTGTGTCAAGGGCGGCTTGAGCCTGTACAAGCGAATCCCCCCAAAAAAAGACGATTTTGCGAGGGATTCGATTGTGGGAATTTAGGACACAATAGCGGCACTACAACGGCAATGTATTTTGTTCGTCGTCATAAACGCAACACGCGCAGATCAAGTTCCAGACGGTTGTCATTTTGGCAGTATTATATAGCCACATCCATCGTTTTTTGTTTTCCGCACTGAATAAATGTTACAACACTTGTAATTTACTTCTGAGTTGAGTAATTTGGAATGTGCTTCCCACAATGACCAACCACAATTTTTTTGATTTGAGGCACATAAGCGAAGTAAATACGTATACTACGCTCATCTTCACTGCTACCATAAGTGATATGTGGTTCAATCCATAATTTATGCTCTTTATATTCATCATTGTATTGTCGCATAAGCTTTTTATCGGCTTTCGTCTGCATCCCAACACCTCTCGCTAGCTCAAAACCGCCCCCCGCTCTTTCGTTAAAACGCTGTTCCCTTAACGGAATATCTTCTTCATATAAACTCCAAAGAAGAGTTGCAATAAGATAGAGTGATTTCCAAAGTATCTTTGGTTTAGTGATGCATTCTCCGAGAGAACGTATCCCACGTTCTGAGAATGCAATGCGATCACTGAAGTCACTAATAAAAATGTTCACTATTTCAGTTGGGGACTCAGGATATGTCTCAACCTTTCTAATTGCATTATCAGGTTTTGTATGTGAAACATTCTTCAGTAAACTTTCTGCGCGGTAGTTCGCCTGTACTAGGTCGTATCTCGACTGTTTGTAAAGTATTTCTAGGTTATCTCGTTCGGATTCGACAGCATTACGTGTTGCTATTTCGGTCTCAATTAATTCATCAGCCAACTGCCAAACTTCCCTTACTTCTGCCGATTGGCTATTTGCCTTCTCCTTCAGATTCTCAAATCTCTGATTATAGTGAGCTCTTTGCTCCATTTGCTTACAATCAGTGTTGCGAAATATTGTTTCGCCCCTCCTGTAGTCAACGTCTTGAGCAAGCACGCGACGAAAAATTAGTGCCACTTCCAGAGTTCCTATTTCCTTGATTGCCCGAGCTGTTAAAAATCTGTGCTTGATCGAGTCTGATTCTTTGTATTGCTCAATGCCGGGATAGTATACCCTTATACTTCCCATTTCACAACGATACTTGTCATCAATATATTGTAACATTTCGGTTGCCAGGTTGGGATTATCAGCGTAGTACACTAGCGCATTTGCCGATACGGCCTCCGCCAACGTTTCAGGCTTTAATGCGCATATTGCCTCATCTGATATAAAATGGTTTGGCATAATAAGAACAACCGGAGTTGTTCTGCTGGAACTTAATAAAAACTCCATAAAGTTCTGTAAAGTTCCGCTATTAACAGTTATAGGCAATAATTGTATTAGGTCATTACCCAATTTACATTCTAGTGTTGAATCGTTGCATAGATTCTTTATAAGCCTTGGAACCGTTATGCCGGGAGGGTCCGCACATTTGCCGATAAACCCAAGCGAGTCCGTATAAGATAGTACGATAGAAAATGTCGCCGTATCACCTTGTACGTCACGGATGCCAATTTCAGTTGTCCAAATTCGTGGAGCAATATTAGGCTCGTACATCATGTGTTCATCAATTTTTAGAGCCCAATGCTGCATAAATATACTCGATGATTCGCCAAAATACTCAGACTTTAGATATATCGAACTTCTATCTTTGCCGGGCGGAGGATTCAACTCCCCACCAAACTTTAGTCTTGACCAATCTGGGTTTCTAGATATATTAACCCCTTTACCATGCCATTTTGGAGCAATCCAGTTCTTGACTTTCATCATTAAAATCCATAGAAAGTCAAATTCTTCACTTACTGGCTCGTTTGGAGCTAAACTGATTTTGAAACTAGCTTTGTAAAATAGTTGTGATCGCAAATCGTACATTTCATATCGCCTCTATATTGTTGATAAGAAAATTATGAAAAGCACCAGCGATGCTTTCCGTTGTCTCGGTGACTACGAAAAATATTATATCTTGTTTGGAATATGTTGTCAACAAAATTCGCCATACTTCGTCAAGTACCAAGAATTATAGTTCGGTATTAGAGCGTGTTGAAAAAACCAAAATTGTGCGCCAATTAACATTTCTGCATAAAAAATACGACTGAAATTGTAAATTAAATACAATCTCAGTCGTGTAGCAGCATTAATTTCTCATTTTACTGAGTAATTCCCCTATTTTGGGCAGACTACCCCCT
>JAVBKJ010000067.1:0-3952 GCA_031554075.1 Oscillospiraceae bacterium
TGGGCGGCAAAGAGGCGTGGGAAACGCTAGGTCCTGCACAACATTGGTTGCCTGATAGCGAGCTTGAGATGCCCTTGAGCGTTGCGGTGATTTTGCCGCTGTACATTGCCAGCCAGCTTTACAAGGATGACGATGCTGGCATGGCCGCACAATATCGCAACGAATTTGAGGTAGCACGAGAAGCCTTGATGCGGCATTCGCAGGTATCCATTGGGGATCAATTTGTCAGCGTCACTGGGTGGGTATAGGAGGGCGAAATGGCTATCCAATTTAGAGTTTCTGGCAGTCCGCCACGTCGCATCCTAAAAATTGACCGATTTCTAGGGGTTGATTTTTACAATGCCCCCGCTAACGTGGCACTGAATCGCAGCCCTGATGCGCCGAACATGATTCGTGACGAAGTTGGTAAGGTTCGCAAACGCATGGGGTATGAGGTCATGGCAAGCTATCCAGCACGGATTAACGGCTGTCATGTCCTAAAAAAAGGCGAAAAGGAAACCACGATTATTCATGCTGGTACTTGCATGTATCTAATGGATACGGTAATTTACAGCAATATGAACGACAAGAGAAGTCGAAGTTTTCAATTTAAGGGCAAGCTTTACATTCTCGATGGCAAAACGTACACCGTTTTTGATGGCACGACCTTGCGCCCTGTAAGTGAAATTGCTACGATTCCTACGATTCTCATTTCAAGATCACCGACGGGCGGCGGCACGCCACTGCAACCGCTAAATTTTTGCTCTGCTGGCTTTTCTGAATTATTTTTAGGGAAAGCCGATGTGAAAGACTACCTGTTGTCTAACCAATATCTTGACAGCACTGAGGTAGTTTGTCATGTCATGGAAGCTGGTGGGGCTTGGCGGATTCTAAAGGAAGGCACACACTTCACCGTTGACCGCATTAAGGGTAAGGTATCGTTCGTTACAGCACCGGGGGCAAGCCCTGTTACGGGGCAGGACAACGTAAAAATTACGGCGTATCGAACGCGCGGCGGCTATCATGACAGGATTAACAACTGTGACCTTGTTATGCTATATGGTGTTGACGGTGCCTCTGACCGTGTCTTTGTGGGCGGCAACCCGATTACGCCCAACATTGACTATTTTTCCGAGTTTAACGACCCAACCTACTTTGGCGACACACATTACACCCCAGTCTGCCAAGAAAACACACAGATTATGGGTTATTCCGTCATTTCAAATCAACTTGCTACCCATATTCAAGGGGATGCAGACGGACGGAATGTGATTTTGCGGCGTGGTGTGCTTGACGAGAACGGTAACGCATTGGTTCCCGTTACGAATACTTTACAGGGTGTCGGTGCGATTAGTAAGTTTTGTTTTGCGAATGTGGGTAAAGAGCCGCTATTTCTCACGAAAAACGGTGTCTATGCGGTCACTGCTGAAGACGTGACGGGCGAAAAGTACAGCGGTCAACGCAGTTTATATATTTCGACCGCATTGCAAAATGAGCCTAATCTTGCAGACGCTTTTGCGTTTGTTTGGCGCGACTTTTACATGTTGTCTATCAATGAACGCGTCTACGTTTTGGATAGCTTGCAAAAACATTATGAGCCAAACGCGCCGCTTTCGAGTTTTCAATACGAGTCCTACTTTTTGACAGACATTGATGCTCGTGTTGCATGGGAGGCGGGGGGTGCTTTATGGTTTGGCACAAAAACGGGGAAAGTGTGCCGTGTTTTCAACGACCCAGACAACTTAAATTCCTATTATGACGATGGTCGCGCTATTGCCGCCTATTGGGATACCCCCGATATAGATGGTGGACTTTTTTACCAAAATAAAACGTTTCGCTATGTGGCACTGCGTCTTGCCTCTGCTATTATGACTGGTGTGAAAATTTCAGTGCAGGTGCAGGGGATTTGGGGGTTGCTGTTTGACGGGAGCGACCGCGGACGATACTTCGATTGGAATTTCATCGATTTTTCTAAGTTTACTTTTTCGACAGACAAAACGCCGCGTACTATTAGCGGTAAAATTAAGGTTAAAAAGGTGGACAAGGCACGGTTTCGTCTTGAA
Organism: Oscillospiraceae bacterium; assembly: GCA_031554075.1. GTDB lineage: Bacteria > Bacillota > Clostridia > Oscillospirales > UBA929 > WRMG01. The sequence continues at coordinate 2,043 of JAVBKJ010000067.1, forward strand.
AACAGTCAAGCAGGCGAACCGTTTGGCATTTTTAGTGTTGCACTTGAGTACACCGAACGAGGCAAGTATAAAACTTAGCACATCACAAACTTGAAATGCAGGGAGTTAGAATGGAGGTTACTTATGGCTGTTAGCACGTATGATTCACAATTTTTATCATCGGCAGGGAAAGCACAAGTGGCAAAGGCCACAGATCTTTACAATGTTGGCGCAGAGATTTACAAGACCAATCCAACGGCGGGTAAGGCGATTATGGATAATGCGCATAAGCAAGCAGAGGCTATACGGGGTCAGTCTGGTTATTCTGGCGGTACGGATGGTTCACAGTACATTACACAACCTGGCTATCAGAAATTGCCCTATTCGCCACAGCCGACACAAAACGGCTACTATCAACAGCCGTATCAATTCGGAAGCTATGACGGCTTTTATCAGGATTCGGGCTTGGCACAGATTGAAGCGGCAAACAAAGCCGCGCTGAACGCCTATTTGGAACAGACGCGCAATGATGTCAATGCACAAAAAAGCACTGTGGCAACAGATGCCAGCAATCTTGCTAACCAAGCGTATATTCAGTACATGCTCGCTAAAAACAACATTGCGCAGAATTTGTCGGCTAACGGGTACACTGGCGGCTTAGCGGATAGTCATTTGCTAGAGTTAGAGACCAATTTGCAGAAAAATCAAATTGGGATTCTGCAAAACCGCGACAATACCATTACTGATTTAGAGAAAACACTACGCAATACGGAACTGCAAAGCACGATTGAAGCCGCCAGACAACAAGCGGATTTGAAAACAAAGGCCGTTTCAGGGTGGCAGGATTACATGACGCAAATGAACAACAAGTCGCGTGACGATTACTATCGTATGCAGGATTTAGAGTGGGACAAAACGCAGTATTATACCAATCTTGCCTCAACAGAGAACGACAGAATCATGAAGAATCGTGCGCAGGCACGTGACACTGTTCTTACGTTGCTCGCAAAAGGCAAGCTGCCAAATGAGACAACTCTGGCGGAGGCTGGGATGTCGCTAAATGAAGCATTGTCAATGGTCAGTAGTTTAAGAGTGTAATTTTGATTGAAATTCTTACTTATGAGAATCTATTATTTGAGGGGGTATACTTTTGGATCAACTATTTGAAGTGATTGTCTCGTTGGCTATCACTGTCATCACTGTCTTTGTGTTGCCATACTTGCGGTCAAAGACGACGGCAGCACAACAGAAGCAATTGGAGCAACTTGTCTCACTTGCTGTTATGGCGGCAGAACAGATAATTCCCATTTCTGGGAATAGCGAGAAAAAACGGAGCTTTGTTTACAACTACTTGGATAACGCTGGGATTTCATACAATCCGCTGGTGGTGCGCACCATGTTAGAATCGGCTGTGTTTGCTCTACCGAAACGGAGCGTGACAAAATGAGGGGCGTGACACATTTACATCCCGAGTTGCAGACTGTGGCCAAGATATTTTTGGACAGTTGCCGTAAGGCTGGCTTGGCGGTTAAGATTACGGAGACGTTTCGAACAAAGGAAGAACAAGAGGTGTTGTACGCCAAAGGGCGTACAACATCGGGTAACATCGTTACCAATTGCCGATATCCCAAATCGCCGCATTGTTGGGGTGTTGCGTTTGACATTTGTCGGGATGAAAAGGGACATGAGTACGATGATGACGACGGTTTGTTTGCCAAAGCTGGCGCTATTGGCAAACAATTGGGGCTTACTTGGGGCGGTGACTTCAAAAGCTTTGTGGATAAACCTCACTTTGAACTGTCAAAGTACATGCCAAACAAGAGTGTTAACACGTTACAGGCAAAGTACGGCACACCAGACAAGTTTAAGGCTTGCTGGCCTGCTGTCGGCGGCGCAATCCAGCCACAACCTGCCCCCTCTACCGCAACGCA
>JAVBKJ010000097.1:0-6007 GCA_031554075.1 Oscillospiraceae bacterium
ATGTCGAACGCGGCAGTATCGAGGTCGCCCCCCTTGCGTACATGCGCGGACGCACATTAGACGACTCCTTCATTATATTAGATGAAGCGCAGAATACCACCAAAGAACAGATGAAAATGTTTTTAACACGGCTCGGTTTCGGCTCTAAAATTATTATCACTGGCGACATTACGCAAGTTGACCTACCGCAGGACAAAATATCGGGGCTAAAGGATGCGATTCGTGTGCTACGCGATATTGATGATATCGCCATTTGCCATCTAACGGCCCGTGACGTCGTCAGACATGCGCTCGTGCAAAAGATAATCCAAGCCTATGAGCAAAAACCAGCTATACAGCGGAGGACACGATTATGATACATCGGTTTCGCATACGCATGGTGCCGCAAATCCCTATTATCATGCACAATCTACGCCCCGTTTTGCTCAAAACCATGCGTGCCGCCTTGCGAACACAGGCAGTGGACAAGCCTTGTGAGGTGCAGTTTACCATGGTGACAGACAGCATGATTAAGCGGCTCAATCGTATCCATCGTAAGAAAGACGCGGTCACGGATGTGCTTAGTTTTCCTTTTCAGAACCATGTACCGTCTGCACCGCTCATTGTACAACCAGGGGACATTAACCCCGAGACAGGGCGCCTGCCGATAGGCGACATTATCATGTGTCTGCCGCAAGCGCAGCGGCAAGCGAAGGAGTTTCACCACTCGTTAGAGCGTGAAGTGTCCTTTTTAACAGCACATGCCATGCTCCATCTATTAGGGCACGACCATGAAAACGGCGGACAGGAAGAAGCACGTATGCAGGCAGAGGAAAAAAAAATCATGGCTGCACTTGGCATCTTCCGTCCCCACTGAGAGGTGATATATGTCCTCATTAGGTCGCAGTTTCAAATTTGCCAAACGGGGTCTGGTGCTTGCCATAAAGCAAGAGCGCAATATGCGCATCCACCTTTTTGCCTCTGCGCTTGTTGTCCTCTGTGCCATATTGGGCAAGGTCGAGCCTTGGGCGTGGACGGCACTGATGCTGTCATGCGGTCTTGTACTGGGGGCGGAGTGTCTGAACTCTGCGCTTGAAACCGTGTGTAATCGTGTGCAACCCTCGATTGACCCATTAATCCGTGATGCAAAAGACATAGCGGCAGGCGGTGTGTTCATCTGTGCTATCATCACTGTGGGGGTCGCATGTGTTGTCTTTTTACGCCCAGTTGTTTTACTTGAGCTTGCCAAGCACCCCTTTGAAATTGGGTTTCTTGCCATCATTACACCTGTAGCCATTTGGCTGCTAACAAAGTATCGCTTTCGCGGTATGAAATAGAAGAGGAGCAATATATGCAAAAATCTGGCATGGTAGCCATTATTGGTCGCCCAAATGTGGGAAAATCCACTTTACTCAACGCACTTGTCGGCGAAAAAGTCGCGATTGTGACGGACAAGCCGCAAACCACAAGACACCGCATTTGTGGTGTTGTGAACAAAGGCGACACGCAAATCGTCTTTATGGACACCCCTGGTTTTCATAAGCCACGCACACGTCTTGGCGAATTTATGGTCAGTGTGGTGCAGGATAGCACCTCCGAAGTGGATTGCGTCGTGCTTGTCGTGCAACCTGAACCCAAGGTCGGCACACAGGAACAGTTGCTGATTGATAGACTAGCGCAGGCGAAATTGCCTTGCATTTTGGTCATCAATAAAATCGACACATTGCCCCCAGAACAGCTATTAGCCGTTATGGCCGCCTATAATGAGGCACACAAGTTTAACGCCGTTGTGCCGCTTTCGGCACTAAAACAGGACGGACTAGACGCCTTAGTCGAGGAAGTGTTGCCCTTTATGCCCGAGGGTATGCCCTTATTTCCAGAGGATATGGTGTCCGACCAACCTGATAAAGTGTTGGTGGGTGAAATCATACGCGAAAAAGTGTTATCCCTGCTAGAACGCGAAGTGCCACATGGCATAGCGGTCGTGCTTGATAAATTTTCACAGCGCGACGATGGATTAGTCGATATTGATGCCACTATTTTTTGCGAAAAGAACAGTCATAAAGGCATCATCATTGGCAAACAAGGCGCGATGCTGGGGACAATCGGCAAGCAAGCTCGTTTAGAGCTTGAAGAGTTATATGGCGAAAAAGTGATGCTCACCCTATGGGTCAAGGTAAAGGAAAATTGGCGCGATAATGTGGGAAATCTACGCAATTTTGGGTATCAATAAATTGTAGCCGCAATAAAAAGCATATAAATAAGGAAACAGCCGTCTCAGTTTGAAACTGTGACGGCTGTTTCCTTTTGTAGCGCATTGTGTCACTATTTGACAGGATACGAAAAGCGGATTCGGACAAACTGTCAGTACGCGAAAGGTGGGTTTGTATGACCGAAAAAAATAGCTGGACGTTATTTCAAAGCACAGGAAAACCAGAGTTTTACTTGCTATTCTGCCAGAAAAAGCGGCAGGGGTCAACCACTCCAGTCAGCCGTCAAAATATCGGGCAACACCAAGGAACCAAGTCTTGTTAGTGGTGCTCCTTCCACTTGTAATGATAGCTTATTAACGCCCTCTAGGGCTGTAAAACTACGCACAATGCCCGACACCGCTTTTTCCGCCCGCGCCTGCTCCATGTCTGTTACAAATTCGGTGGAAAGATTTAGTATTAATGTGTCGTCTTGACGTTCACTAGACAACAATCTTGTTTTTGGCGGCAGTAAGCTAACATGACTGCCGCTAGATTTTAGCATTTCGTCAAAGAGACAACGCTCTGCACTTTGCCCTTCACGTAGGACGACGCTGTGATACTCGTCGGATAGCTCCTGCAGCACGGTGTCAAATAGAAATACCTGCAATTCGACAACAACGGGCGCTTCCATACGGTCGCCCAGCAGGATATCGTCCCCCGTTAAAAAATCAGTCACCATGACCCCCTCAACGGATACACGTACACGGTCTACCGCTTGAAACTGTGTCAATGTGAGCACCATGCACGCCTCTGCCACACTGCGGTCAATTGGCAACATGTCGTAATACTCCTTGGTGAAATCGACCGTTACGTCGCTACCCTCGTGGATGACTGTTTGACACTTTACAGGGGTTGCAAACATAGTGTGCAATGCGCTGTCTGTGGGCGGATTCATTAGCATCGCAACGGTGTCTTGCGGCGTCAGAATGTCTGCTATTTCGTATCCTAGCAAGCTTTCCCCCGTGTTGGCAGGATAGTAAAGCTTGACACCTATTTTAGCAGGCGCGGCAGTGCAGGACATGAGCAAACAGAGGATGAGTAACAGTGACCAAACTTTCATTGTACTACTCCCTTACAAGCGGAAACTGCAACGTCACCCGCGTGCCCTCGTCGATTTTACTCTTAAACAGAATACGCCCCTTGTTTTGCGTCACCATATGATGAACGATGGAAAGCCCCAAGCCTGCGCCGCCCGCTTCGCGCGCCCGCGCCTTGTCCACACGGTAAAAACGGTCGAATAGACGCGGTAGTTCCTCCTCGGGAATGCCAACGCCAGTATCGTCCACATGAATACAAACCGTGTCTTCTTGTGCAAACAAATAGATATTCACTTCCCCATTGGGGTGATTGTACTTAATCGCATTTTCCATGACGTTAAAAAATATTTGGTACATATCATCTGGTTGCGCCGAAACAATGCAGCCAGCCGCAAGTTCACACCGTATGCTCACCTGTGCTTGTTCGGCAAGCGGCACTAGCATGTGTTTCACACGTTGCAGGACTGGTGCAACATCCATCGACTGCAATTTTTGTGGTACGCGTGCGTCAAGCTTCGTTAGTGATAGGAGTTTTTCTGCCAGTCGTGTGAGCCTGTCAATTTCCATGCCAATATCGCCTACAAATTCGCGCACGTCGGGCAAGGGCATGTCTTCCACTAATAAAATTGAGTCCGTTAACAGCCGTATGGAGGTTAGCGGCGTTTTAAGCTCGTGCGACGCGTCAGACACAAACTGACGACGCAATCGTTCAGTTGTTTCCAAGCGTTGCGTCAGTTCATTAAAAGCGGCGGCGAGTTCTGCTAGTTCGTCCTTGCCATGCACAGGGACAACGTGGTCATACTCCCCTTCTCGAATCTTGCGAATGGCACGCAACAGCTCCGCCACACGTCTTGTGAGGGCTGAGGACACGACAATACTGATGAGCATCACAACTGTCGCCACACCTATGGATAGGTTGGCGATATCAGATTGAAACCGTAAGAGTAACGACGCTTGCGCCGCGTCTACTTCCACAATGTACACAGCCCCCGTAATGCCGCTTAAACCATACACAGGGACAGCGACCTTACTTTGAAAGGCGCGTTGGGCAAACCGCGCGCGAAACACATCGTTGCCTTGCAACGCATCGTACAATTCCTGAAACAGCGCGTATTGCCCCACTGTCGGGTCGTAGATAGAGGTATCATACACCACAACCCCTGCTTTATTCGTGATCATTAAGCGCGTCGAGCCTTGATCTTCCAACGTCCCCATAATGCTTGCCACTGTTTCTGTCGTTAGTGTGTCTAGCCCTGCCAAGGTCGAGGCAATTAGCAACGCTTGTGTTGACATACTGCTCTGCTTTGATTGATACACAAAACGTTGCGACACTAGCACAGGATACGTATTCAGCACTACCAAAATCAGCACAATCACCGCCATGTACGAAAGCGCAATTTTGTACTGATACCGCCCTTGCAGAAATAGAAATTTATGCTTTGCAGTAATAGCCAACACCCCATTTTGTCAACAACACTTCTGGTTCTGCTGGATTTTTTTCTAATTTTTCACGCAAACGTCGAACATGTACATCCACTGTCCGAATATCGCCGGGATATTCGTAGCCCCAAACCGTGTTTAGCAATCCTTCACGCGTGTACACTCTGCCGCGGTTACGCATAAGCAGTTCCATTAAGTCAAATTCTTTGGCGGTTAGTTCCATGCGCTGTCCTGAGAGTAACGCGGTGCGTTCCGCCGTATCGAGAACGACATCATCAATCTGAATTTGATTGCCGTGTGCCTGTTGCGCCGAGGGCGATAACCGTTTGAGGATGGCACGCACACGGGCTTTCAACTCCATCACATTAAAAGGCTTTGTCATGTAATCATCCGCCCCGTACTCAAAGCCGATAAGCTTATCGGTATCTTCGCCCCGCGCGGTTAGCATGATAATCGGCACATTGGAAAACTCGCGGATACGGCGGCAAGCCTCTAATCCATCTATTTTAGGCATCATCAAATCTAGGATGATTAAATCATACCGACCACTCCGCGCTAAATCCACAGCTTCTTCCCCATTGCTCCCTGTTTCCACTTGATACCCGTCGTGCTCTAAATTAAATTTAATACCCTTCACCAAATGCTGTTCATCGTCAACTACTAAAATTCGCATACGCTGCCTCCTCTATACTGTTACAAACGCTCTTAATTTTTCCAGTGTTTTCGCGCCGATGCCTTTCACACGTGTTAAATCATCCACCGAGCTAAAGGCGGCTTTCTCTCGTTCTGCAATGATACGCCCTGCCATAGCGGGACCAATGCCCGGTAGCTCCTGCAAGGTCGTTGCGTCGGCAGTGTTTATGTTAATCGCCGTATGTGGCGTTGGTTTCGCTGTAAAGGTAGGCGCAGGGGGTTGGGACGATGGTGTGGCGCTGGTGGTTGGGCTACTCTCTGCAACGGGTGCTATGGTGGGGGAAACCGCGGGGCGTTCGGTATTTGGTGTCGTTTCAGGTTGCCATATTGGGGTCGCATACACAGGCGCCACGGTAGGCGTGGCAACGGTTTGCGATAAGGACGGTAACTCATTTACGACTATTTCAAACGTATGCGCCACAGGCACACGCGCGGCTAAATATCCTCCAGTAGCACTAACAAAAACAAGCGTCAGTAGTACTGCCGCCCATTCATATTTTTTCAAAACGTCACCTCAGTTAGATTGTAGGTTGAACTTCAGTCCATAATCTGATATACTACCAATTATTATGTATACTAAAGGTAGGAATGAAATGAACCGATTCA
>JAVBKJ010000146.1:0-4799 GCA_031554075.1 Oscillospiraceae bacterium
CTGTCCACAAAAGAACTACAACGTATTGAAGACTGGGTAAACAATTACCCGCGCAAGATTTTAGGTTATAAGACAGCCAATGAAATGGCGGCTTAAACAAACTGGTGATTTATGGTGGGCAATTAAACTTGCAATTTGCACCCCCTTGCTTTTTCAAAAATAAAGCTTGACATTAGAGGTAATATGCGTTACTGTATTAACAGAGTTGATACAGTTGAGGAGGTGAGGACATTGATTGAACTCAAAAGCGGTGACTCGAAGCCGTTGTATGAACAAGTATTGGCAGAGTTTAAGCGGCTCATTGTGAGTGGTGCTTTGCTTTCGGGCAGTAAACTGCCGTCTGTCCGAGAATTGGCGACACAGCTAACGATGAACCCAAACACAATCGCCCGAGCGTATCGTGAGCTTGAGACCATGGGGTACTGCTATAGTGTGCCTGGGAAAGGTAGCTTTGTGAGCGAGGGGCAACAGCAAAAGGCATACCAGCAACAGCAATTACTAGCACAGTGGCTTACACTTAGCAAAGAATTACTTTATTGGGGACTTGACAAAACAGAGTTGCTCACAGCAATCGAAAAAATGGAGGTACCGCATGATTCAAGTACATGAGCTGACAAAACGATTTGGCACATTTGTAGCACTAGATAAGGTGAATATGACAGTCTCCAAAGGGGCTGTGTACGGTCTCGTAGGACCTAACGGGGCAGGTAAAACCACATTGTTGCGCCATCTAACGGGGGTACTCCGTCAAGATGAGGGTCACGCGACCATTGAAAACCAGCCGATTTTTGAAAATCCTATTATAAAGGCTCGAATCGCCAGCATTCCAGACGATTTGTACGTGTTTGGGTCTGCCTCTATCATGGAAATGAAACAATTTTATACCTCTATGTACGAATCGTTTGACAACGCCCGCTTTGAAAAGCTCAAGGAGGCATTTGCGCTTAATGTCAACGCGCCGATAAGACGCTTTTCCAAGGGTCAAACAAAACAGGCATTCTTTTGGCTATCCGTCTGCTTATGTCCTGATGTCGTGTTGCTTGATGAACCAGTGGACGGACTAGACCCAGTCATGCGCCGCCAAGTGTGGAATCTCTTACTTGCTGATGTGGCAGAACGCGGCTCGACTGTGTTGGTGTCCTCTCACAATTTGCGCGAACTAGAAGATGTTTGCGACCATGTGGGCATCATGCACAAGGGGAAAATGTTGCTAGAGGGGTCACTGGAAGCCTTACAGGGCAACGCTGTCAAGGTACAAGTGGTGTTTGAGGGAGGGTTTCCAGAATTGCCACCAAGCTTACAGGTGCTACACACGTCACAAATTGGGCGTGTCCACACCATTATTGCCAGAGGCACAAAAGAGGCAGTAGAGATACAATTAAAGACGTTGAACCCAATATTTGTGGAAACTGTACCACTTACACTAGAAGAAGTGTTTTTATACGAATTGGGAGGGGAACAGTATGCAATCCGTGACATCTTACTATAATAAGGGCATTTTTATTAAAAATATAAAGCGGTTTTGGGTTATTTGGGGTGCGTATTTGGCAGGGTTAGTACTGATGATGCCCGTTCGGTTTGCCTTGGGGGCGGACGATTTGCGCCTAAAACTAAAATTTTATGGATGGGTTTCCGAGCCTGAAGTTCTTGTTAGCGAGGTTATAAGATTTGCTGGCAGCCAAGGGGTGCTGATTGCTATGATGTTCATGGCAATCGCCATTGGAGTTTGCCTATTCGCCTATCTTCATAATGACAAAAGTGCCGCCTTTTTTCATAGCTTGCCTGTCACACGCAAGTCGCTGTATGGAACGAACGTGTTAACGGGACTGCTCATGCTCCTCGCGCCAGCGTTGTTGGTGCAGGGCATTGTCATGATGCAAGTGGCTGCCTATGGCTGGGGTGATGCGTTGCCAGCCTTGTGGATGGCCTGTTTGCAAATTGTGTTATATGGCTTGCTGTTTTTGGGGTTGGCGGTAGTCTGCGGTATGCTAACAGGCAACGTCATCAGTCATGTAGCTTTGTATGGCGGGCTATTACTATTACACGAGTACATTAGCAGCATCATGCAAACCTTTATGAGAGAGATTGTGTTTGGATACCTACCACACTACAATGGCGCACCGACCGTGTGGCTTTCTCCGTATGAATTTCTGCGGAATCGGTATATGTCACCAGAGCAACAGCGTTTGGGGGCTATTGTGTTTGGCATCGTTGGGATACTGTTTTTGTTACTTTCTTATTGGCTTTATAAACGCCGCCGCTTGGAGATGGCGGGCGAAATGGTTGCCATCCCTGCTATGAAGCCAGTCGCACGCGTTGTCATTGCGTTTTGCGCCGCCTTGCCGCTCTCTGTAATCTTACATCAAGTGCTGTTTGCTAGCGACGAATCGTGGCAGCTGCGTCTTGGATTATTTGTCATTTCTTCATTTGTGACCTATTTTCTAGCCCGTATGGCTGTGGACAAAACCGTCAGAGTATTTCATGCGAAAGCGCTTATCGGCGCGACACTATGCGCCGTTGTGGCGACATGCTTAGGGCTTGGCATCACCGCCTATTACGCCCATTGGGAACAGCAAGTACCCAATTTTGAGGAAATCGAATGGGCGCAAGTAGACCGAAACGACGCGTATACAGCAGGAGAATATAACTGGCGACCAAAACTCACTGACCCTAGCAATATCACCAAGGTGATTGAGTTACATCGCGCGATGATTGAACAACGGACATTCATCATGGATACCTTTGAAAAGCCAAGGTTTGTCACTGAGGAGGAAGCCTATGAGCATCCCGAATTGCAAGCGTTTGTCGGAAATTCAATTTCTATTGTGTACAAACTCAAAAATGGCGAATTTTTTATAAGGGACTATACCATTAGTCAACTAACGCGCAATTCACCGTTGGATGCCATCATTAAAAAGACAGCGGAGATTTACAATACACCTGAAAACTTACTACAAGAGTTTGGGGTACAGGCAGGTCACCGTCCCTATAATACTGCCGTGTATACAACGTTTGCGTCACCAACACAGAGTAACGTTACAAACTTTGACGCCCAGCATGTTCCTGCCATAGAGGCCGCTATCATTGCTGACATACACGCAGGCAATATCCGCAATCAGGGAGCAGATATTATCGTAGATAACAAAAACAACATGCCTAGCAATACTTTACAGTTTTTGTTTAAAAACGATGGCACTGTCGATGGTGAGAAAAAAGACGCTATACAATATGAGTCAGGGCGTATTATGATTTCCGAACAGACGGTGCATATCAATCAAGCATTGGCACAAGCAATGGCACAGTAGCGCAATCCCCCCAACGGTAGCGACCGTTGGGGGGATTGTTGTGTCATTTTGCCAGTGCGGCGACCACGGCGTCGCCCATGGCTGTCGTACTTAGTAATACGCAATCATCGCTCATGATATCCATGGTGCGGTAACCGCCGTCAAACACACGCTGTACAGCGGCTTCTATGGCATTCGCTTCCTGTGTCAGCCCAAACGAGATACGTAGCATCATAGCGGCGGATAGAATGGTGGCAATGGGGTTGGCTTTGTTTTGCCCTGCAATGTCGGGTGCTGAACCATGAATCGGCTCATATAGCCCCAAACGGTCACTACCCAGACTGGCGGAGGGGAGCATACCAATTGACCCCGTTATCATGCTTGCTTCATCTGACAGGATATCACCAAACATATTGGAGGTGACAATGACATCAAATTGGCAAGGATTGCGCACTAGCTGCATTGCCGCATTGTCCACCAACATATCGCTGTAGACCACGTCCGCATACTCGGCAGACAGTCGGTGCATGACCTCACGCCAAAGACGTGAGCTTTCTAGCACGTTTGCCTTGTCCACAGAACAAAGGCGACCCGACCGCTTTTGTGCCAACGCAAACGCTGTGCGCCCAATCCGCTCGATTTCAGGCACACTATACAGCTCGGTGTCATACGCCGCTTCGTGTCCATCGACGATGGTGCGCCCTTTGTCGCCAAAGTACATGCCGCCCGTTAGCTCGCGCACAAACAGGATATCAAAGCCGTCACCAATGACACTGCATTTGAGGGGAGAGGCTTTTTTGAGTGCCTTGTGCAGTGTGGCAGGGCGCAAATTGGCATACAATCCCAGTGCGGCGCGTATGCCTAGTAATCCTTGTTCGGGTCGCAAATGTCCGGGCAGTGTGTCCCATTGAGAGCCGCCCACGGCGCCTAATAGCACACTATCTGACACTTTGCAAACGCGTACTGTCTCCTCTGGCAGGGGGACACCTGTTGCGTCTATTGCACAGCCGCCAAGCAACACAGGTGTAAATGTAAAAGCATGTCCAAACTGCGACCCTACGGCGTGTAGCACCTTGACGGCTTCTTTTGTGATGTCTGGTCCTATGCCGTCACCTGCTATGAGTGCTATTGTAAAGTTCATGACTGACCCTCCTGCTGTAGGGAGGGGAGTAACCCCCCTGACGCTATAATGTTTTTCATAAAGGGGGGGAAGGGCATGGCGGTGTAGGTTTCTCGCTTTGTTTCGTTATAAATCACACCTGTGTCAAGATTGACGGTGACAATATCGCCATCGTCGATGACAGCAGAGGCGGCGGCACATTCTAGGATGGGCAACCCTATGTTAATCGCATTGCGATAGAAAATGCGCGCAAAGGAGGCAGCAATGACTGCCGAAATGCCAGAAGCCTTGATGGCAATAGGCGCGTGTTCGCGTGACGAACCGCATCCGAAGTTTGCCCCAGCGACAATGATATCACCGTGTTTCACTCGTTTGGGAAAGGTGCTGTCGATGTC
>JAVBKJ010000077.1:0-25747 GCA_031554075.1 Oscillospiraceae bacterium
AACGAAAAAGGGCTTGTCAAATGGCGAATACTGTGGTATACTACTCAAGTCATGTAAATGATATGCGCTCGTAGCTCAGCCGGATAGAGTATTTGACTACGAATCAAAGGGTCGCAGGTTCGAATCCTGCCGGGCGTGCCAAGAAAACCGTTGAACCGTAAAGGTTTTGCGGTTTTTTTATTTGTATATAAGTTATGTTTAATTGCTAGTAGGACATTAGTAGGACAATAAATATTAAACCGCATGTAATTTGGTTGATTCCTTTTAAGGGAGTACCAAACTACATGCGGTTTTTTATCTAAATGCCTCTGGAAACGAAGTTCTTGCAAGAAGTAGTAGCCGTTTCTTCTCATCAGCATCCATATGTTGCATGGCAATCCCAATTCTGTACAACTCGTATGGCATTGTTCGGGAATGCTCTACACCCCAGACGGTATATATAGTATCTTCTTTTATGCCTACAATGTCATCACGGTCAAATTTTTGTTTTTCATAACTTGGAAATTCTTCATCTTCTTCGTCATCACTAAGGTCATGGGGGTTAAGCATACCTAAATCTATATATTCTCGTGTGGACACTGGTACAGTGACACGCTCGTACTCATACCCAGTTAGGTATCCAATTGTCACCCTAAATAGCTTTGCAAGTTTATTTGCGGATTCGTGGTCAGCTTCGGTGCGTCCTTTTTCCCATGAACTAATTGTTGCTTGTGTCACACCTATTAGCTTTCCAAGTTTTGCTTGGCTAATTTTCATCTCTTTACGCAGTTTTGCAATGTTGTTTTTCATTTTACATCACCCTAGAGTATTATACAACACAATTACAACAAAATCAAATTACAACAAAATCTATTGACAAACGGAAATGTTGTGATAATATAATATTGTAGTGATACAACAAAATCTATTGTACAGGAGGTCTGACAATGAACAGTCGATTAACGCCAGTGAGAGCAGTGGCACGCATTAAGCAACTCCACAACACCGATATGACAGCCGCATCATTAAGTGCATGGATTAAGACAGGGCGGTGTCCATTTGGGGAGTATCTACGGCGAGATGGTTCAAGCAGAGGTATATATCTTATTTTTCAAGACCGCATGGACGCATATTTCACAGCAAGAAGCGGACTGCCACAGCGAGCATCCGACAATACGTACATGACACCGCCTACGGGCATGTACGCGAGGTATTAGCATGAATGATGAAGTATTCACATTAGGGTTTGATTCAGCTTGTATTGTAACTGACGCACTAGAAAGCTATTCCATAACACTGAGAACACGCGACCAGAAAGTGAACGAACTTCTTCATTTGGTTATGTCGGCAATCGACCCTATTCCCTGTGAGAAGCCATTAAAAATTGTAACGGATGGTTCTTAACTTTCGTTTTTCTATCAGACAGAAAAGAACGTTTGCCTGTGGTGCTGGTGGGCTTTGTGGGCAATTTTACAGGCTCTTGACTTTCGTGTCACTGGCATTCAATTCAGCAAGCCATACCAATACGAAAGACTAGAGCGTGTAATTATCCATAAAATCCACCTGCCGTATCCCTACTATGTCTATGTAACTGGATGTTATGGTCAAGGAGGGGACACACAACACTGCGAAAGATTGTTTCAATGGGAAGTATACCGCGCCTGCCGTTGGGAGGGGACCCTCTGGAGGAGGGACCCAACGGTTGGCGCGGTGACGGTTTCCAGTTAAAAAAAGCCGTTAAAGTGACGGCGCGTCCCCCCACTTGACTAAATAACATATTTCACTCACACATAGAAAGGGAATTGAAATGCTAGGATTAGGAGTAAGTCAATATGCAGTTTATCAGCCCAATGTTGGCATTCTAAAGAAGTATACTAATACTTTCTATAAGTTAGTGGGTATGAGGTCTTTGCGCTTAAAGGGATGGGAAATGGTAGGCGACAAGGGCAAGAAAAACACGGCAAACAACACCCATAAGTTAGATTCTAGTTTGTCTCGCACTAGGTCAAGGGTATTTGAATTGGCTATGTGCAATGAATGGGAAGTTTTTGTAACTTTTACGCTTTCGCCAGAACACCGCGACAGGCACGACTTAGATACCTATGGTAAACAATTGTCAAAATGGCTGAATAACTACAACTCCCGACATGGCACAAGCATCAAGTATCTGCTCCTCCCAGAGCAACATAAAGATGGGGCTTGGCACATGCACGGTTTACTGTCTGGTATTCCAGAGAACCATTTAACAGCCTTTAGCAGAAGTGACAGTATACCTAAGCATATGAAACGTATACTCAAAAAAGGCAGACAGCTTTATAACTGGCTTGCTTATGCTAATACATTCGGTTTTGTGTCGATGGAACAAATTCGTAACAAGGAACATTGTGCCAAATACATAACGAAGTATATAACCAAGCAACATCAAACAACGCAGATTGCAGTCAATGACCATATGTATTATTGCTCAAAAGGTTTAAAGCGTGCCGAGGTAGTATTTCAAGAAACATTGCGACAGGACTTTGAGCCAGACTATACACCTACAAATGACTTTGTTAAGGTCAAGACTTTTACAAATATAGATGATGCCATGCAGTATTTTTGTGATGGCAATGAACTTACAGAACAGGAGGTAATCGCATGGGGCGAAAACGCGCAAACGGCGAGGGAACATACTGTTATGACAAAAAGCGTGATTACTGGCAATTCAAGCTTACTGTTGGCATTGACCAAGATGGGTTTGCGATACGCAAAACTTTCTATGGAAAGACGAAAAAAGAAGCTCAAACTAAGGGTGAAGCATTTAAGTTTGCACAACAGTCCAAGCAACCTGTTGTCATCCGTGATATGCAACTTGGAAAATGGATTGACCTCTATTTAGAGAGTTACAAAAAAGGAAATATAAAGGATGAATCATATACAGGGCTTATCCAATTAGCGAAGCACATTCCAGAGGATATAAAAAATAAAAAAGTCTCAACTATAAAGCCGATTGAATTACAGCGAATATTGACAGATTTTTCAAAAGACAAATCTAAGTCATACACGACAAAAATGAGAATCTTTTTAAGGTCACTGTTTGCAGAAGCGCAAGAAAACGAACTGTGTACTAAAAACCCCACCAAGAAATTGGTAATACCAGATAAGCCAGAAAAACCACGCGAAGCATACACAATTGATGAAGTCAAAACAATCATCGCCTTTGCAGAGTGTGACAAAGTCCCTAGACTTGCAATTTCAATTATAACAATGCTGTTTACTGGTCTAAGGCGTGGCGAACTGCTAGGGTTAAAGTGGTGTGACTTACGGCATGATGTCATTTTGGTTCAGCGTGGCGTATATATGGAACAAAATATGCCAAAAGTAACAGAATTTAAGGCTAAGACAGCCAGTAGTATCCGCCCTGTGCCATTGATACCATACTTGAAAGAGCAACTCGACAAGCTACCACGCGAAAGCGATTTTGTGTTTTGCTCAACGGTTGGCACTATCTTACACCCCAGAAATTTTAACAGAGAGTACTACGGTTTTTTTGATAGGCTTGTCGCCCAACATGAGGGGTTCAAGGTGCTGTCACCGCATTGTTGCCGTCATACTTATGCTACATTGGGGTTAAATGGTGGGGCTGACCTGCGTACTATGCAGTTGCTTCTGGGTCACACAGACCCCAAGACAACAGCGAGATATTTACACCCAGATATGCAGAATTTACACAGTGCCGTCATGGGCATGTACAACAGTATAGTCGATAAAAAGTAGGAAAACTGTAAGGACAATCACGGAAGTATATATGAAATACTACTAGATATAACGTAGTATTTGTAATAAACACGAGTTAATTGTCCTAAAAAGAGCGTCTACGAATCAAAGGGTCGCAGGTTCGAATCCTGCCGGGCGTGCCAAACAATATCCCGTGTAGTTTTTGTAACTACACGGGATATTGTTGTTTTTTCACCGAATGAAGCCTAACATGACTTTCGGCTTATGTCCCGGTCGGATTTGATTGACATTTTCACTTGTTCTAGCTATTATTATACTAATTGCACGTGGCGCTACAAGCCGCCGAAATGCCGTCAATACTTGCCTTTTGCGGTTTCGCCACAAATCCGGAGAAGCTGGATGATAGAAATGAAGGAACATTTTATTGAAGATTAGTATTATAACGTGTATCTTGCCACGCTTTCCAATACGCGACGTTGAGGTGATGTATGGAGCTATATCAAAATCCAAACTGCAAGCGTGTTAGGGGCAGTCATATCCTAGAGGTGACCTGTGCGCATTGCAGTTGTTTTATTGCTCGATACCAGAAGGTAGGGGAGAGCAACTTTGTAAAAATGTATAACGACAGGATTGTTTCTGGTTCCATAGACTTTTCGCTGTACCATGGTGCTATTTTTTGCCCAAATTGCGGCGAACGAATTGCCACAAGATATATAACCAAAATGGATAAAAAAGAAGCGTATCGCTTCGTGCCATCAGCTTTCCACAAAAAGAAGGTAAACATATAAGGCAATAACGCAACTGAAGTTTGCGTTTAGCCTACACAAACAACAACGTCCCTGTATCCATTTTGTTGGATACAGGGACGTTGTTGTACTACGCTAATTCGATTGTTGGAGTGCTTGCATCCAACTGCGGGCAAGCGCCTCACTGGGCGCGCGGTATCGTCCTGGAGATAAGGAAACTGAGCCTAAATGCGCGATGTCTGGCGAACAAATACGCTTGAAGTGGTTGGCAAAGAAGCGAGTATAAAACTTTGTCAGCACATTTTGCAGTGTATCCATGTCGTACTTTTCGCCAAAGGCCTGCACTGCCAGACGCAAGATTTTGTCTGGCGGGAATCCCCACCGTATGGTGTAATAAAGGTAAAAATCATGTAGTTCATATGGTCCCAAGATGTCCTCGGTGGCTTGTACCGTAGGTCCTGGCAGCAGTTCGGGGGATATGGGGGTTTCGACGACGTCTAACAACGCTTCATTGAGTGCCTCGTTGTCGCTAACTTCGGCGGCATACTGCACCATAGCGCGGGCGAACGTTTTTGGGATATCTGCGTTGACACCAAAGTGTGATAGACTGTCGCCGCCATAGGTGCAGAAGCCCAACGCCAGCTCCGATAAGTCGCCTGTACCGACGACAATGCCCTTGTGAGCATTTGCTAAATCCAACAAAATTTGTGTGCGTTCACGGGCTTGCGCATTCTCAAAGGCAACATCATCACGATTCTTGTGATTGATGTCCTCTAAATGCTGTACCACACTGGGGCGTATGTCAATTTCGCGCACCGTAAAGCCAAGTTGGGCAGCGACAATGCGTGCATTGCCACTTGTTCGCGCGCCTGTTGCAAAGCCGGGCATACACACAGCCAATACATCAGAAGTTGGTCGTTCCATGAGCGACATTGCGTTTGCACAGGTGAGTGCCGCCAAGGTGGAATCAAGCCCGCCAGATAGCCCGAGGACAACGCAGTCGCAACCCACATGGCGCACGCGCCCTGCCAGTGCGTGCGCGGCTAACAAGAAAGCTTCTTCGCAATGTGACGCCCAATCGGGGGCGTATTCGGGGACAAACGGCAAATGAGGCACATGGCGCGTTAACGTCACTGTTCGTTTTGTGAGCGAGAACGAACAACGAGACTGGTCAGACGACTGTGAAATAAAGTTGGTGTCACGCCGACGCTCGTTCTCCATCCGCTCCAAATCAATTTCGGATACAGCCAGTGAGGTGGAAAAGCGCGGTGCTTCTGCCAGCAGCCGCCCATTTTCGATCACCAATCCGTGTCCTGCAAACGTGCCTTCCATGGCTGACTCGCCAAGACCTGCGCCTGCGTGGAGTGCCGCCGTGTGGTGAATCGCGGATTGTGACATCCAAAATGAGCGTTGCTTGACGTATTGCCCGACAATTGAGGGCTTGGCGCTGGGGTACAAAATCAGTGTTGCGCCGCGCTCTGATAATTGCTGTGTTTCGCAACTTGTAAATGCAATACCCACCGTTAATGATGGTACATTGGCGCAAGTGAATAATAAATCAGCGCCGAACGGAACGGCGTACCCCTCTAGGGTAAGTGTCGTGGGGGCGGCGGGGGCAGGCGCGAAATAGCGGTTATCGACAGGGCGACGTTGTGGGACGATACCCAAGATAGCACCGCGGTGGATTGCCGCCATACAGTGATAAATCTTGCCGTCTAGCGGCAGCGGCAAACCAACAAAGGTGAGCAAATCGTCCTCGGCGCTGTCTGCACAAACGGACAGCAATGCGCCGACCGCGGCATCTAACAACGTGTATTGGTAGAATAAATCACCGCATGTCGCGCCTGTTAAACAAAGGGATGGCAGCAGCAGTAAGGACACTTGGTGCTCGACCGCTGTGCGGCGCATGGCGATAATTTGCGATACATTATAGGCGCAGTCTGCCACGCGCAACGCAGGCGTAGCGGCGGCTACTGGCACAAAGCCATGGTGCATACGAAAACCTCCAATGCTCAGTTGTGACGTGGCTTGATTTTGGAAGCCACCCACAAGGCAACCCGTGTCGCCGTTTGTTCAAGCTGTGGCGCAAAGCGAACTGCTAACGCGCCCAAGCCAATCGAGACGACGCCAATAATGACGAGCGCCCATGTAGGCAAACTAAACGCGCCAGCACCCAATAGTGCTGAGAAGACAAGCCCCCATGGGCGCGTAAACAGCGAAATTAGAAAAAATGACCAAAACGGTATCCCTGTTAGCCCTGCTAATAGGCAGATGAGGTCATCAGGGAAAAACGGCAATAGCATCATCAGCGCTAACAGTACGCGTTCGCGTGACACTTGACTTTGCATGAGTTCGGTGTACTTATCAAACCACTTGTGACCCACCATGTTGCGCACTGCCGCTTTACCAATCAGGCGGGCCAGCCCAAACGCAAGCATCGAGCCGATGGTGATAGCTGAAAAACTAAGCAGAATACCAGGCCAAAAGCCAAAGAGCGCACTGCCAACGGCGGTGGTGACATTCCCCGGTATGACGCTAAAAATAACCTGTAAAATCTGTAAAACAAAGAAAATGGCGGGCGCCCAAAAGCCAAATTGGGCTATATAGGCGCGCAAGACCGTTTGGTCCGTAAACAGTGCTAAAAAGCCTGTCGTATACATGACGTATAAAATAACGATAATCGCAAGTAACGTCAGCAGTACGACAAGCCATGTTAGTTTGCGCTTACCACTGGAGGGCTTTTCCAATATATTGCTCCAATTCTGTTATGGCGATACGCTCCTGCTTCATACTGTCTCTATCACGAACGGTAACGCAATTGTCAGTCTCAGTTTCAAAATCGACTGTAATGCAGATGGGTGTGCCAATTTCATCTTGGCGGCGATACCGTTTGCCGATAGAACCTGCTTCATCAAAATCGACGCTAAAACGTTTGGACAGTTGGGTCAGTATGGGTGTGGCACGCTCGCTAAGTTTTTTCGATAAGGGTAAAATAGCACATGTATAGGGTGCTAGTGCAGGGTGCAGACGCAACACGACACGCACATCATTCTTTTCGACGTCCACTACCTCTTCATCATACGCATCGCATAAAAACGCTAACGCGACACGGTCTGCGCCTAGCGAGGGTTCAACAACATAGGGGATGTACTTTTCGTTGGTTTCAGGGTCAAAGTACTCCATGGATTGCCCAGAGTGGGTCTGGTGCTGTGTTAGGTCAAAGTCGGTGCGGTCAGCAATACCCCATAGCTCCCCCCAACCAAAGGGAAATAGGAACTCAAAATCTGTCGTTGCCTTAGAATAATGGGATAACTCCTTGGGGTCGTGGTCGCGCAGACGCAGATTTTCTTCTTTCATGCCTAACTGCAATAGCCAGTTTTTGCAAAACTCGCGCCAATAGGCAAACCACTCTAAATCTGTGCCTGGCTTGCAGAAAAATTCCAATTCCATCTGTTCAAATTCGCGAATACGGAAAATAAAGTTGCCTGGGGTGATTTCATTGCGGAAGCTTTTGCCCACTTGTGCCACACCGAAAGGTACTTTGCGGCGCGTTGAACGCTGGATATTCTTAAAATTGACAAAAATTCCTTGGGCGGTTTCGGGGCGCAGATATATTTCGTTTTTGGAATCCTCGGTGACCCCTTGGTGCGTCCGAAACATTAGATTAAATTGGCGCAATTCTGTAAAATTATGCTTGCCACAGTCAGGGCATGGAATTTTTTTCTCTTTGATATAGTCGCTCAGTTGCGTAAGGCTCCAACCGCCTGTGGGTGTGCCATCCGTGTTTTCGATAAGTTGGTCGGCACGATGGCGCGTTTTACACTCCTTACAATCCATCAGTGGGTCAGAGAAACCACCCACATGACCAGAGGCGACCCATGTTTGCGAGTTCATTAAAATGGCGGAATCTAGTCCCACATTATAGGGAGATTCTTGCACAAACTTTTGTAGCCACGCTTTTTTGACATTATTTTTATACAACACGCCTAGAGGACCATAATCCCAAGAGTTGGCAAGTCCGCCGTAAATTTCAGACCCTTGAAATATAAAGCCGCGTCCTTTGCACAATGCTACTAGGGTGTCCATACTCTTTTGTGAATTATTCATGTATCTTCCTACTTTCCCACACAGAATTTCGCAAAAATCTGTGTTAATACTGCTTCATTGACGGTTTGCCCTGTCAACTCTGCTAATGTATCCAGTGAGATATCTAAAACACTCAAGGCGATATCTGCCGCCACGCCTGTTTGCAGCGCCTGTTTTGCTTCGAGCAGGGCTTCGCGTGCCGTTTGCATACCATGAGCATGTCGCGCATTGGTGACTAGCGTATCCTCAAGGGGTTTGACCCCGACTGCTACCGCCATAGCGGCGAGTAAGGCAGGCAAGCCCTGCCCTGTATGCGAGGAGACCTGTACGATGGGGTGGGGGAGTGGCACAGGTGGCAGGCAAGGCAAGTCTGCCTTTGTCAGCACCACGAGGGTAGGGCAGGGTAATTGCAACAAGGGGTGTGCGGTATCAACAGGTTGTGAGCCATCTAACACCACCAACGCAAGCTGGCAACGAGCCAATATCGCCTGTGTACGGCGAATGCCCTCTGCCTCGATTTCATCGGTGGCATCGTGCAGCCCTGCGGTGTCCTGCAAGCGTATGCGCGTGCCCTCAACCAATAAGCTTTCCTCTAAGCTGTCACGTGTCGTGCCTGCTATGGGCGTGACTATGGCACGGTCGTAGCCTAACAACGCATTAAATAGGGACGATTTTCCCGCGTTGGGTGGTCCTATCAACGCCACACTGGGTCCTTCGCGGAGTAATTTGCCGCGTTCATAGCTATCGCACAGCCGTGTGAGCAGGGCGATAGCGGCATCTAAGTCCGCCAATATCGTGCTTGTTGTGATCTCTGGGATATCGTCCTCGGGATAATCGACCTGTGCTGCTACTTGGGTGAGGACACCCGTTACAAGCTGCCAAACTTGACGAATTTGCTTGGACACAGCGCCCTCTAGCTGACCTAAGGCGTTTTGAGCCGCCACAGGGGTACGGGCGTCGATTAAATCGCCCACTGCTTCTGCTTGCAGTAAGTCAAGTTTGCCGTTTAGAACGGCACGGCGCGTAAATTCACCTGCGGTAGCAGGACGCGCCCCCGCCGCAAACAGCGAGGTCAAGGTGTGTTGCACAATGGAGGGCGAGCCATGGCAATAAATTTCCACCACGGTTTGCCCTGTATAGCTATGGGGCGCGCGCATCACACATGCCATGGCTTGGTCAAACACGACCCCCTTGTCGTCATGCAGATGACCACTCACCAAATAGCGGTGCGGTGCGGTAAGGAGGCTGCCCGTTTGGCAGGTGAAAACGCGTGACGCAACGGCATCGGCGTCTTCGCCCGTCAATCGTAGGATACCGATGGCACTGGGCACTGCGGCCGTGGCTGGCGCGGCAATACAATCATTCATATTCATACGGTTTATTGTACCCGTCAAACGGCATTTCGTCAAGCGTCGATTGTAGCTTTTTGAGAATGGGACTAGGTTCTATCCTCGGGGATACCCAAACCATCTGCCAAGCGCCCAAAGTCACGCTGAATTTGCTGCAAATCAGTGATATTGCACGCAAACTGTGGCGGCGCACCATCAATCGACACGGCTAGTTGCCGCACGTTTTGAGGTGTAAACGTGAGCGTATGCGTTTGACCGTCCTTCATGTGCAAGGCTACAACTGTCGCGCTGTTATCTGTGGTGGTTTCAGCAAGTGCCGCAACGGACACGTTCAACACATGCCGAAATAAGCGCCGCGCGTTGAGATTGCTTACGTCACTGCGATTGCCATCAGGTGCTTCGAGCAAACAGCTTGCCATGTCAGAGGTGAGCTGGTAAACGCCGTCTGGCGTTGTCAAGGAGATTTTGGCGACATCCTCAAACGCGTAGAGCCATAAGGCAAGCGCGTAGGTTAGGTCTAGCGGCGTGACAGACAGGAAGCCATAGTCACCCAACCTATCTAAATAGACAACTGGGTCATCGTCCTTCATAAGATACCGACCCCCTGTGGGGGCTGCGCCACCAATTCGTAACGTGACATGAAAACCGTCTGTTCCCTCTAATGTAACAATATCAGGGTGGTCAAGTCCGTACTCGGACAAGGATGCAGGATGCGCTGTCACGACCTCATCAAGGTCGATGGCAAACAGACCATCCATTATGCGAACGCGGACTGCGTCGGTGCGACAGGGGAACGAAAAAGGGTCAGACAACGAATACTGGCTAATGCCCAAGGCATTGTCAGACGCTAATTCGCGCAGAACGATACTGGTGGGAGAGGCGTTATATGGTTGTATACGGATGTGGGTAAGCTGGGGGCGTTCCCCCTGTTCTCCTGGCCACAGCTGACGGGTTCGGTATGCTTCTTTAGGCAGCAGTAACGACGCCGCCAGTTCAGCATCTATTAAATACAAATGAGATGTTTCGGCAAAGGTAAGAGACTGGGCAACGGCGTTCTTGTTTCCCTGTGCCATGGCATAGTAAGCAAAACCGTCGATGGTTTGCGCCCCAAGCCAAATGCGGATTTGCGCATCCTGCGGTGTGGTGAGTGTGATTGTTAGCTGGGGTGTGTCTAGCCCGTAGTCTGCCAATGGGGCTGTCGGTGTGCCTAAATCCTCAAGGGCAGGAAGGGTAAGCGCCGTACTTGATAATACGGATAGTAATTCTATGTCGTAATTTGTCGCATTGTCATCTAACAGCGTCACGGTATCGCCCTTAACCGCCAACTGTAGACTGCTTCCAGACGCATTTACGAGTGTGAGGGTATCAAGCTGGGCTAGGGTCAGCGCGGAGAGATAGGGCGCATCTTCATGCACAGGCGTTTGCTCCGCCCCGACGGGGGGTGGCAACAGCCGCAACACAACCACACCAGCAATGAGGAATAACGCCACAAGCCCCAGAATGAGTGACATCCGTTTCATAGGGAACGCCTTTTTAGCCATACAATGACACCGCCACCAAAGACACATAGGGGCAAAATGACAACGAGGAGTAATAATAGCATTAGAATTTCCCGAGAGTTAATAGCCAGCGGCACGCTTGTTAAGTCGCGTGGGGGGACATCGACTGTCAAGTACGGCTCAACAAGGCGCGCTAAATGCAGTACTAACTTCTGATTGATAAAGTTGGGTAGCGTCAGCACTTGGTCATCCAAGGTGGATAGGGGGAGGAAGAATACAAAACTGCCTGTGCCGTCCTCGCGTACTTGCTCTGTGGCGACCCCGAGTGTAAAGGGACCTTGCTTGTCGTCTTTTGTCTGTTCTAGGGAGGTCAGCGGCGCGCCTGTTGTCAAATCCTTGGCGTAGGCGGTATCAAAGGACGAAAACAGGGGTGTTGTGACACGTGCACCATCAGTTTCCCATAGCACATCTATGGGTCGCGCCCCTGCAATGAGTAGGTAGCGATTGGTGACTATCAAATCCTTGGTTATATAGTTATCTAGGAAAGTGGGTAACAGCGTATCAGGGCTGCCGTAATTGAGTTGGGCGTCTAACACATAGGCGGATTCATAACGCACCCCCCATTCTGTTAAATACAATTCGAGGTTTGGTAACACGGGGATAGCAGGGTCCAGCGCCACAATGGCTTGCCCACCGTTAGACAAATACATGTCAAGCCGCTCAAGCTCCACAGCCGAAAAATCATACTGTGGGGCGGCTAGTATGAGGAGTGCGGTATCATTTGGTATCGGCGCGGCAGACAGGTTAGCAGGCTCGCAAGCAAACCCCACTTGTGATAGTGTTTCCGACAGTAGCGGCAATGGATACTCCTCGTGACCTTCAATGACGACAGCGCGTGGCAGTTTTTCTGTCACCACATGTAAAATGGCAGAGGTCATGGCCTGTTCTGCGGCAAGACCCACGACGGCTTCTTGGATGGGGTTGCCGTCTGGGTCATACATGGTTTGCGATTCAAATAGATCGCGCACCTGCATGACATGAATCCGCCGTTCGCTTTCGACGACGATGCTGTATAATCCTAGATTATTGCCAGTTTGCCGCTCTTTCACCCATGTGGGGTTCAGATTGGGGTCGATATATTGCAATGTAAAGTTGCGAGGGGCAAACGCGGCATACTTTTCCAAGGCTTCGCGAACGTCAGACAGTTGGTACGCCGCCCCAGACTCGTCGTCCACCACAAGCCCCGATAATTCCGAAGGTTGGCACAATAGCGTTACCGTAACAGGGATGGGCAGTTTGTCCAACACGTTGACAGTTTCTTCTGATAGCGTGAAAAGCCCCGAACGTGTCATGTCATAGCGCAGGTAGAAGCGTTGTTCTAGCCCTGTCGCTAGTAGATTTACCGCAATCATAACAACGAGAGAAGGCACGATAAGCGTCAATAACTTCAGACGTTGCCCCTTGACCCCTTGACGGCGGCGGTGTAGCACAAGTGTTGTGACAAAGAGAAAAAACGCGCACGCAGTGACACAAAAGATGATATCCACGAGCGAAAAAACACCGCGGGCAAAGGCATCATATCGCTTAAATAAAGAACAGGCATTCAAAAAGCGTGTCAAAGGTGCGTCGGGCAAAACGCCTGCCGCCACATCGAGCAAAAACAGGGCGGCAAACGTACCCAAGGTAGCAATCATGGCGACCGTTTGGGAGCTGGTGAGCGCGGAGATGAGTAGTCCAAGTGAGATATAAACGGCGGCAAAGGTAAGAATGGCAATCATATGCCCGATGTACTCCGCGACATTGAGTGACCCAAACAGCGCGATAATCTCAGCCCAGACGACGGTGATAAGCAGTGTGACACCAAAAGCCGCCATAGCACTCATAAACTTGCCAAGCACGATGTGACGCAAGGGCAGGGGGGCTGTGAAGAGCAGTCTGTCCGTCCCTTGGCGAAATTCCTCGGCAAATAGGCGCATGGTTAGGACAGGCACGGTTAGCATCAGCACCGTTAGCATAAAGGAAAACGCCGCGCCTAAATCAGAATCCAGCCCTTGAATATTGGTGAAGTAAAAGTAGAGGTTCATCACTAGAATAAAGGCACCGCTAAATACGTACCCCTGCGGTGTTTGGTAGTAGCTGACAAATTCGCGCCTAAAGATTGCTTTCATGCGTACCTCCCTTGCTCAAAGGGTCCTCGAGCGTTAAGGATAGGAACATATCTTCTAGCGGCTGTTCCACACGTCCTAGCGAAAATACGGACACATTTTGTGCCGTTAATGCCTGTAAAAGCTGGGGGCGCATATCCGTTTTGGTTTGCACAACGATATCAACACAACCAGCTTCTGCGGCGGCTTGCGAACGGCACGTGAGAACGTCTGGCAGTTTGTTGAGTGCCGCTAGTGCCGCTGTACCTTGCCCGTCTGCAATGCGAATGAGGCTTTGTATGCCTGAAACGGGCGTGGTGAGCACACTTGGTGGTGCGTCGGCTACCAGTACCCCGTGGTTTAAGACGAGGACACGTTCACATAGGGCGGATACCTCTGGCAGGATATGGGTTGACAGCAGGACAGTGCGCGAAACACCCAAGGAGGCGATTAAGGCGCGAAAGTCGCGTATTTGCTTTGGGTCTAGCCCTATGGTTGGCTCGTCCAATACGAGAATATCAGGGTCGCCGATGAGCGCCGCGGCTAACCCCACGCGCTGGCGATACCCACGCGACAGATGACCAATGACGCGGTTTGACACATCGGCAATATCCGTCTGTTGGCAGGTTTCTAATATATGCGCCTTGCTGTTTTGCCCGCGCACGCCTTTGATGTCATACACAAAGCCTAAAAACGCTTTCACGGTCATATCTGTGTACAGTGGTGGTTGCTCGGGTAAAAAGCCGATATGTCTAGCACAACGCTGGGGATGATGCTTGAGGTCGTGTCCATCTATGCAAATACGTCCTGCTGTCGGGGCGAGAAACCCCGTTAGCAGGTTCATGGTGGTGGTTTTGCCCGCGCCATTGGGACCCAACAGCCCTACAATGCCGCCGCTGGGTAGCGTAAAGCTAAGATTGGACACCACGGTACGCGCGCCGTATGTCTTTGTTATGTTAGAAACTTCTATCAATTTGCGTATCCCCCTGTTTGAAACTGCTTCAATTCGTGACGTGTTACCCATATGTGCACTGTGGTTAGTATAGCATAATCATCTGACGAAACAATGAAGAATTTGAAAACAGCATGGTAAGATTATGTGATGATGCCGCCGCCCAACACAACATCCGCTTGATACAACACACAACTTTGTCCTGGGGTGGGCGCACGGGCAGGCGTTGACGTAAAGGTGACGAGCGCCTTGTTGTCTGGCATAGGGGTGACAAGCGCGGGGTGATATCCTCTGCTATGGCGGACACGCACGTTCGCTGTTAGTGGCAATGTCACCGCTGGCGCTAGTATCACATCTGCCAGTGTTATCGAGGGAGGGTATAACAGGCTGTCATCACCCAATACGACTTCATTTCGTGTCGTATCCAAGGCGACGACGAACACACGCCCCTTGGTGGCGATGCCTATATGACGGCGTTGTCCCAATGTGTAATGATGTAACCCCCTGTGCCGCCCCAGAATGCGACCCTCGGTATCCACTATGTTGCCAACGGGGGTGGTGTAGCCAAGCGCTTCAATGCAGGTGGCATAGTCGTCATCTGGCACAAAACAAATCTCCATACTATCGGGCGTCTCTGCGGCGGTCAGCCCCAAGGCGCGTGCTTCCGCACGAATGTCCTCCTTGGGGGTGGTGCCAATGGGAAATAAGCATTTTGCCAGCACATCAGAGGACAGGCGGTACAGCATATAACTTTGATCGCGAGGGGCAACGCCCTCTTGCAAAAATGTGCCGCCGGGCGTTTGCTTGGTTTGCACATAATGCCCCGTGGCGATGTAATCCGCGCCAATTTGTGCCGCGGCAGACAAAAGTGCGGGGAATTTCAGCGTGGGATTGCAAAGCACACAGGGATTGGGTGTGCGTCCGCTTACATACGCTTCTGCAAACGGCGTAATGACATTCGCTAACATCTGGTCACGCATCTCTGCCACCAATAGGGGGAAACGTAGCCGCTCACTGACCTCTCTGGCGCGTTCTGGACCTTGGCTACCTGTTTGTAAAAAAAGCCCTGTCACAGCATATCCCTGCGCTTGTAACCGTGCGGCACATACGGCGGAATCGACACCACCCGACAGCCCAACTACTACTTTTTTCATAAAAAACCTCAATATCTTATACTTTACAAACGTATACACTTTGTTTTGACAATAAACGTTGGCAACACCGCATACCCCTATGATGCAAGCGATTAAGGTACGTTGCTCGTAGCGTTTGCATGGAATGACTGCCTGTATCATACCATAAGGGAGGGATATTGAAAAGCGGACATACATTTATTTTGCAATTAGGGCAAAAATGTTGTATACTTAACCAATAACGATTTTATGAGTATTTGCTCAGTAGTAGGAGGAACACAAATGCAGTATCGCATAGATGCGAAAACAGGCAAACCAATATCCATTTTAGGGTTTGGATGTATGCGCTTTCCGCGCAAAGGCGCCGCAATTGATATCGACAGGGCGCGCAACATGCTGACCGATGCGATTGATAAAGGGGTCAATTACTTGGACACTGCCTACATTTACGGCGGCAGTGAAGAAGCCTTGGGGACGATTTTAACACCTGCCATGCGCGAAAAGGTGTCGATTGCCACAAAATTGCCGATTATCTTGGTGAAAACAGCGGCAGATTTTGATAAATTCTTTAATAAATCCTTGGAACGACTTAAAACAGACCATGTGGAATACTATCTAATTCACATGATTTCCAATGTTGCCACATGGGAACGTCTTAAAGCATTGGGCATTGAAGCATGGATTGCCAAACAGAAAGCGGCAGGTCGCATTGGCAGTATTGGCTTCTCGTATCACGGTGGTCGTGAGGAATTTCCAAAATTGATTGATGCTTACGACTGGGAGTTTACACAGGTTCAGTACAACTACCTTGATGAATATAACCAAGCAGGTCGTTCGGGGTTGGAATTGGCGGCGGCGAAAGGAATGCCTGTGATTGTCATGGAGCCGTTACGCGGCGGCAAGCTAGTCACAGGGTTGCCACCCAAAGCCATAGACGCCTTTTCGACATTAACTCCGCGACAATCGTTAGCGGCGTGGGGGTTGCGTTGGGTGTGGGATCATCCTGCTGTCACCTGTCTGCTTTCGGGTATGAGCGACGAAGCGCAAGTGTCTGAAAATATTGCGCTGGCAGACACTGCGTTGCCGAATGTGCTAACACAGGAACAACGAGATGTGTTCGCGCAAGTTGTTACGATTCTGCAAGAAGCGGTAAAAGTACCCTGTACAGCGTGCGGCTACTGCTTGCCCTGCCCCAAAGGGGTCGATATTCCCACTGCGTTTTCTTGCTACAATCGTGTGTATGCAGAGGGGTTCACAACTGGTCTTAATGAATACATGAAAAATGCAGGCGTGCTGCATACTGATAAAAATCTTGCCAGTAACTGTATTGGCTGTCGTAAATGCGAGGCACATTGCCCGCAGGGGATTGAAATTAGCAAGGAGATGAAATTGGTCGCCCAGAAGCTTGAACCATGGTGGTTTTCAGGTGCGACTAAGATTATGCGTGGTCTTGCTAAGAGCAAACAAAGGAAATCCTAAAAATGAGAAAAGCGTGGCGTTGCAGAGTTGCAACGCCACGCTTTTGTTGTACTAATGTCAAATAAAAACATGTCATGTTTTTATCACACGCACAGCGCGTGTGGCGACCATTGGTCGCAGAAATGTCGTCAATACGAATCCCGTGCGGCTTCGCCGCAAATCCGACGAGGCGGAGAAAAAAATGATGGTATATTTTTTGGGGATTCGTATTATAAACTCTCTGTCTTGGGCGTATGCTTGGCAAGGACAAAGGTAATGCGTGTCCCCAAACCATGGCGGCTTAATACCTCGATAACACCTTGATGACGGTCGATTATCCATTTTGCGATGGACAGCCCCAAGCCCGAGCCGCCAGTTTTGCGGGCGCGCGATTCGTCAGCACGGAAGAAACGGTCAAAGATACGTGGCACATCCTCTTGCGGTATGCCGATGCCTGTGTCCTCCACAGATAGGCGAACGGTTTCCGCGGATTCTTTGCAACTGAGGGTAATCTCACCGCCTGTGGCTGTAAATTTTCGGGCGTTGTCTAGCAGAACGCGTAGAGACTGCTTTAATAGGGCGGCATCGGCGGCGACAAACTGGGCGCGGTCGATATCCATGCGGTAGACATGCGCCTCGTCTATCATCAAAGCTTCGTTATAAATTTCCTGCAGTAAGGCGCTGGCGTCCACGCTGTGGCATTGTAACGGGATAGCCCCATTTTCGCCGCGCGATAAAAAGAGTAATTGTTCCACCAGCTGTTGCATCCCGTCGGCTTCATTTTTCAGCGCGACAATGGCTTCTTGCAACGTGTTAGGGTCGTCCTTGCCCCAACGTCCTAGCATGTTTACATAGCCCTGTATCACCGCAATGGGGGTGCGCAATTCGTGTGACGCATCTGCCACAAAACGCGCTTGCTGTCCGTATGCGGTATGAATCTCGGCGGCGGTATCAAGCACTTGGTTCATCCCCTGCGCTATGCCTAAGGTCTCCTGTGAGTTACCCACCTGCTTAAATCGCGCATGTAATGGGTCGCGGCACACATCCTGTGTTTCTTTATGAAGGGCGCGTAGCGGCCAAAGTTGATGTTCAACTCGCCAGTAGTTACTGCGTGAAAAATGGATCAGCTGCCAAAGTTCGAGCAGCCAGATACTGCCCATGATCCATAGCCATAGGGATATCTCTGTGCGAAGGGATAGGGCAAGCGTTACGCCATTCTCTAAATAGAGAATATACGGCGTACGTAAGGTTGTAACAAAAAAAGTAATTGGTTTTTTGTAAGTCCGATCGTCAATTGTCAACCCCCTAACAACATCACCTGCTGGTAAGAAACGCAAAAAGCGCGGCTTGAAGGAGACGACATTTTTTGGGGGGGACGTTTCAGGTGCAAATGTAATGCCGTTTTCTGAAAAGGCTTGCGTTGTCCCTCTGGCAGACAGGGTATCCACCGCGCGCAGTTCCCCAACATAGAGTAGGGCAAGGGTCAGCACAGTGCCAATGACAAGATTAAAGAAAAATTGATTCCAAAACAAACCACTGACAGATTTTCGGTTGATATAATGTGCGAGAGGACGCTTACGTACGGATGACATAGCCAACACCCCTCACCGTGTGGATTAGTTTTGTCCCATAGGGTTCTTCTAATTTTGTGCGAAGATAGCGTATGTAGACATCGACTGCGTTGGTTTCCCCCGTGTAGTCATAGCCCCACACTTGCGCCAGCAGGGTATCGCGGCTCTGCACGATGCCACGATTGACTAATAAATGCAATAATAAATCAAACTCACGCCGTGTTAAGTCTATCACATCGGTTAAGTACGTCACGGTGCGGCTTTCAGGCTCTATGGTAAGGTCGCCCACAGTCAGCCCCGAGGTTTTTTTGCGCAACAGGGCGCGAATGCGCGCTAATAATTCTTCTATCGAAAAGGGCTTTGTCACGTAGTCATTCGCGCCACTGTCAAGCCCCGACACCTTGTCGACTGTCGCGTCACGCGCTGTTAGCATAATCACTGGTACATCGCTGTGCAAGCGAAGACGCCGCAGCACCTCCATGCCGCTTAGGCTGGGGAGCATGACATCTAGTAATACGAGGGCAAATTCGCCAGATTGCGCTTTTTCAAGCCCAGTGCGCCCATCTGTCGCCTTGTCAACGGTGTAGCCCTCGTGGGTGAGTTCTAATTCCACAAAACGGGCTAACCGCTCTTCATCCTCGATAATGAGAATTTTCTCTGGCATGTGTGCCTCCTACAGCTTTTGACTGTTCGTAGATTGCTGATTTTCTGGCTCTGGTGTCACATGATTCGTGGGGGCGGCGTTTGGTTGTGTGGGCTGGACGGGGGGTGCCTGCCAGACGTTTTTTTGGACAGCATCTACGGTGTTTCTGACAGAATGAACGGCTGATTCTGTGGCGTTTGCCGCTTGGTCAAAGACATGGTTGACCTTTTCGACTTTGACATCAGGACCACCCAACCGATAGCGAAAGCCGAATATCAACCCCAACAGTAACAGTGGCACCACAACCCAAAACGCAAACAGCCCTATGAGGATTAGGATTAGCAGAGGCACGGACAGAATGTCATTGCCGTTACGCGCTGCGTAAAAGGTGGTGCGAAATGCTTTGTCAAAGATATCACATACCCAGCTGGTAAAGCGGTCTGCCGACTCGGCAAACGAGCTACGGTGGATTGGTTCTTTGTACTGCTGTTGTTGCTGTGCGTTGCCCGGCAGTACGGTGATAGCACCTGTTTGTGAGGTGGTGCGTCCCGCGGGGCTTATCACCTTGCCGCGTCGCTCTAAGAGGACTATTGCGTCTAATAGGTTGCCGTCTGTGGATTCTAGGGCGGCACGCGCTTCCTCAAAAGTTACATCAGCGTAGGTGAGCAGTTTTTCA
The DNA here is from genome assembly GCA_031554075.1 of Oscillospiraceae bacterium. GTDB lineage: Bacteria > Bacillota > Clostridia > Oscillospirales > UBA929 > WRMG01. The sequence goes on from JAVBKJ010000077.1 coordinate 19,954, forward strand.
ACTTGTTCAATCGAAATCATTGTTTCATACTCCTTTGACGATATATTGGGGGGTGTAGGCATGTCGCTTACACAAACCCCGTAAGTCTTCTGTCATTGATACCATCATACCACAGCTTCATGGGAATGACTTTGGAGGTTCATTAGAGATTCATTAGAATGACGTAGCCTTTTTAAACACAAAAAACTTGGAAATTAGATAATTTAACAGAATAATCAACACAGTTAGCACTATTTTAACAAGTAAGTCATTTATCCCCAGTACGTTGTGGAAGACAAAAAGCCCCGCGATATCCAGCACAATCGTAAGGCCGCGCGCCCCAAAAAAGCGCAACGTTTCTCGGCATAACGCGCCTAATCCATCTACCTTACTTTGGAACACAAACACCTTGTTGACAACAAAGGCAAACACCACCGAAATGAACACCGCGACAACGTTCGCAAAGGTTTCCTCCCAGTGCCAAAGGCGTGTAAAGGCGGTGTAGCACCCGAAATTGACCACAGTGGTAAGGCCCCCGAAGATAAGATACAGCACAATATGGCGCACCTTAGGGTCGGAAAGTTTTTGCTTGGCAACGGTATATAAAGACATCGTTATTCTCCTAACTTTTCCATTAAGGCATCCACATGGCGGCGCAACGCCGTATGTGTCAAAAGCTGTGGGTCCTCTGCCAGCACCTCCTGCGCCGCTTGCCGCGCTTGCTCTAGTAAGGGTGTATCGACAGATAAATCAGCGACGCGTAAGGTGGGCAAGCCGTGTTGTCGTGTGCCGAAAAACTCACCAGGACCGCGCAGCGCCAAATCGGCTTGGGCGATGGCAAACCCGTCGGTGCTTTGTTCTAATAATTTGAGCCTTGCCAAGCTCTCGTTGCCGCCTGTGTGGAACAGGATACAGAAGGACTCGCGTTTGCCGCGCCCCACACGTCCCCGTAACTGATGCAGCTGTGCCAAGCCAAATCGTTCCGCATTCTGCACCACCATTAGGTTGGCGTTGGGCACATCCACGCCGACCTCTATGACCGTCGTTGAGACAAGGATGTGCAGCAAACCTGCGGCAAAGTCAGCCATAACAGCAGCTTTTTCTTTTAGTTTGCCATGCACCAACCCAACGCGGCGCGCAGGGAAAAGCGACTGTAGCCGTGCCTGCTCGGACACTGCTTCTTGCAGCGTATCGGGCGTATCCTCGGTGCATTCTATGAGAGGGCAGACCACAAAAACCTGACCGCCTTCTTTGACTGTCTTGTCAATAAATGTATCGATACGCGCGCGCATACCCATGTCAACCACGTACGTTTTCACAGGTGTGCGCCCGGGGGGCAATTCATCCAAGACACTAACGTCCAATTCACCATAGAGTAACAGCGCAAGCGTGCGCGGTATGGGCGTGGCAGACATTACCAAGGTATGCACACCTTGCCCCTTACGCGCCAGACTGATGCGCTGGTTTACGCCGAAGCGATGCTGTTCGTCTGTGATAATAATGCCCAAATTAGCGAACGTTACCTGCTCAGACAGAAGGGCATGTGTTCCAATCACAAAGGTTAGTGTGCCTGCGGCAATCTCTGCTTGCAACGCTTTCTTACGTTTGGGGCTTAGTCTGCCCGTTAGCAACCCTGTGGATACGCCAAACTGTGTTAGTAGTGGGGCGAGTGTTGCATAGTGCTGTTCGGCTAAAATTTCGGTGGGGGCCATCAAGGCGGCTTGCGTCCCTGAATGTGCCGCCATAAGGCAGAGCGCGGCGGCCACCATGGTCTTGCCAGAGCCGACATCCCCCTGCACAAGACGGCTCATGAGTGTGCCACTGGTGAGATCCGCCTGCGCTTCTGCAATCGCGCGACGCTGGGCGCCTGTTAGGCGAAAGGGAAGCGCGGCTTCAAAGTCGGAGAGCGCCAATGGGGTAAACCGAGGACCAGGACTTTGTTGCCGCCCTTGCTTCATCCAAGAAAGCCCCACGGATAGCAAGAATAATTCGTCAAACGCCAAGCGGCGGCGCGCCTGCTGTAGGGTTTCTGCCGCTGTTGGCGCATGGATTTCACGCAAGGCAAATGCTATGTCGCAAAGCCCGTAAGCTTGTCGCATTGTGGGGGGGAGGATATCGGGCGCGGCATCTGCCCATAAGGCGAGCGACTGTGACACAGCGCTACGGACGGCGTATTGTGTCAGTCCTGCTGTTAAATGATAGATGGGCATGAGACGTCCTGTTGTTTGCCCTTGCTTGCTTTCTGGCTCAAACACAGGATTGACCATCTCAAAGCGATTATTCTTGACTTCTATCTTGCCAAAAAAGACATAGACTTCGCCCACCTGTAGGGCGGTTTTGGCGTACGGCGCGTTAAAAAAGGTGATGTGCAGCCGCCCTGTGTCCTCGACTACTGTTAGTTTGGTTAGTAGCAAGCCTTTGCGTATCATCGTTTCCTGTGGCGTTAGGGCGACCATGCCGCACACACAGGCGGTCATCCCGTGCAGGAGGTTACTAACAGACACTTTTGCTCGTCTATCCTGATAGTCATAGGGATAAAACCGCAAAAGTTCCTCACACGTGAATAAGCCAAGCCGTGCAAATACCTTTGCACGGGCTTGGCCTATCCCTTTTAACGTTTGTAAATCATGTTGTTCCAACGGAGTACCTACTACTTAAAGTAATCACGAATGGCAGTGGCAATGCTTGTTGCTAGCTTGGTTTGCTCTGCATCGGACGATAAACGCGTAAAATCCTCTAAATTGCAGATAAAGCCTGTTTCGACGAGCGCGGAGGGTGCCCATGTGGGGCGGTTGACATAGAGGTTTGCTTGGTTTGAGCGGCGTGTGCCGTACGCTAAATCGGCAATCACAGTATTGCGGACAAGGTCAGATAGCCCTCTGCCAATCTGGTTGCGATAGTAGGTTTCCAAACCGCGAATATTCGTCGAATCGGTGGACTCCACAACGGAGTTGACATGCACGGATAAGACGGCGTCGGGGCGCAGTTCGCGCGATATCACCACACGGTCGTTTAGTGTAGGTAGGGTGTCGTTGCTACGGGTGAGGCTGACTTTCGCACCCCAAGCCTCTAGCTGCGCCTTTATTTTGAGTGACGTGTACAAATTCATATGCTTTTCGGTGAGTGCTGTGCCGAGCGGTCCTATACAGCCTGTGTCTGTTGCACCGTGACCTGGGTCAAGTAAAATGTGAATCCCCGTCATTGGCTTTGCGCCGTTGACCAATTTTGGGTGACGCTTCAAATTCAGCGACAACGAATCTGCCGTTGAGGTCATGTAGTAGCCATCCAACACGGTGTTGGGGGCTAACACAAGCGTATACGTGGCTGTATCGGCGGCAAATGTTGAGGTGACAGAGGTGAATAAGCTGCCGTCGGGAAGTTTGAGGGGTGGCGCTTCGGACATGCCGTAGATGGTATACACGATTTGTTTGCCATCAAACGCGATGTTCGTGGTCGGGGCAGTGGTCGTTTGCAAGACAATGCTGTCAACCTTCGCGCCGACGGCGTAGTTTAGGGCGGCATTTTGAATTTGTAGTGGTGCCGTTTCTGCTTTTAGTGTGACATCTGCGGCATTGAGCCAGCCGCCACTGCGCAGGCGCACCCACGCACCGTTGCTGGCAACGGCAGTGACATAGTCCTTTTGCCCGAGGGTTAGTTCAAACTTAGGACCGCCAGTTGTCGAACCACTGGGATACACAAACGCGCTATCGGTTTTCACAGTCGCATAAAACGGGGCTTTGTCTGTCAGCGACATGAGTGCGCCGCCCGCATCACGGCTATGCTTTGTGCCTTTGTAGGTCATGTTGTACTTGGGTGTGCCGATGGTGATAACCTTGCCTGTTGCCGAGGGTTTGGGCAGAGTGTATTTATACGTGTACAGGGTGCTGTAGATATCCGCATTGGGGGCAGTTTTGGCGGAGGGGGTCATGGCAAATGTGCTACCACCCAGTGTCACCGTTACGGTTGCCCCGATGGGGGCAGTACATGTTAATGTAACAACATCCCCCGGCGCACGGTATTCTGTGGTGGTTTTGGGGAACACCGAGCCAGCGACAATTTCCGCTTTTTTCATCTTGGCGGGTCCTTGTGGTGACGCTGTTTTATAGGTAATGACAGTGGAGACAGGTGTTTGCCCTTCTTGGGTAAATGTGAAGGTATTGGCGCCTTTACGTAAGCTCACAAACGTACCCCAGTACCCTTGGGCGGTGCGCGTGGTTAGTGCCGTGCCATTCATGAGAATGGGTTTGGCAGGGTCAGACGTACCCATAATATAGTAGCTGCCGTTGCCCACTGTGATATTGGTGCTGGTGGGGCGACCCACTGTCAACCCTTTCACAGGAACGGGCATGGCGAGCGACGATGCAACAGGGGCAGGCGTTTCAGTGGGGGCAGTGGAGGGGGTTGGCGTTGGCGTTGGCGTTGGCGTTGTCACGGGGACAGCAAACATCTTAGCCACAGTGTTGCGTAAGCTCTGGTTGGTATTCAAAAAGCTGTATCGGAAATGAATCACGCCGCTAACTTGGTCATGTTGGGTGTTAAATGCCGCCTGACGGGCAATTTCATCCGAACCATACCAAGGCGCACCCGCTGTCTTGCTTTCGCCAGCACGGTAGATGGCTTGTCCGATGTACAGCTTGACGGGCGTGTTTTTAACGACATCGCTCCACCAAGGAATGAGCTTGGCGTAGTCGGCAACGGCAAAGCCGATGTTCCAGTAAATCTGGGGGGCAATATAATCGAGCCAGCCACTTTTGACCCATTTGCGCGTGTCGGCAAATTGGGAGGTATAGGCTTCAAATCCTTTGGTGTCACTGCCATATTGGGAGGTTGTTTTATTTGCCCAAATGCCGACAGGCGACACGCCAAATTGCACGTCGGGATTAATACTGTGGATGGTTTCATACGTATCGCGGATAAGTGAGTTTATATTATCGCGACGCCAATCTGCTTTATTGGCATAACCACTGCCGTACTTTGTAAAGGCGGCGGCATCATCAAACTCACCACTGGGATAAAAATAGTCGTCAAACTGTATGCCGTCTACGGCATAGTTGCGTACGATTTCAGCCACGCCATCTGTCACCAGCTTGCGTGTTTCGGGTAGACCGGGGTTAAAGTACAGCTTGCCGTCAGTATGCTTTACTGTCCACGCGGGGTTTTTACGAGCGGGATTGAGCTTCCCTAGCGCGTTGACATCATGCTGTGGCTTGGCGGTACTGCCTTGGGTGATGCGAAAGGGGTTAATCCACGCATGAAGCTGCAAGTCACGCGCATGTGCTGCCGTGACCCAGTAGGTCAGGGGGTCAAAGTTTTCAGCAGGGGCAGTATCCTGACTGCCTGTTAGATAGGAAGACCAAGGATACAGCGACGATTGGTAGAGTGCGTCCGCTGTGGGTCGCACCTGTAGTATGACGGCATTGTAGCCAAGTTGGTCAACATTGTCTAGTATGGCATCTGCCTCCGCTTTCATTGCAGAAACAGACAGACCGGGTTTAGACGGATAATCTAAATTAAGGACGGTGGTGACCCAGACCCCTCTAAAATCTGTCGCGGCGGCTTGGGCAGGCAGAATGGGGCTGACAGTAACAAGCAACGCAAAGACAAGGGCGATGGACAGTGCGCGTAGCAACGTATGTTTCACAGTGACCTCCTTAAGTCGGGTACGAATTATGGATACATAGAGACAGCATACACCATATGACGAAAAAGCGCAAGTTTTGTTCCAATGAGTAAAGCCGCCTGCAATCAAACAGACGACTTGTATGACAGCTTGTAGCCTCTAAAACAAGGTGTGGATATCAAATTCACCAAGATT
>JAVBKJ010000043.1:0-16140 GCA_031554075.1 Oscillospiraceae bacterium
CGAAACAATTCACTCATGGCGTACGTGACGCTAGAGGATGCCACCGCACCGTTGGAATTACTGGCTTTTTCAAATGTACTCAAACGTGAGGGATCGCTATTGCAAGTGGGTCAAGTCGTTGTCGTGACTGGCAAGCTTAGCACCCGTGAGGATAAGGACCCACAAATTCTGGTGGATTCTGTTCTTCCATTAGCTGGCATAACCGCCCCTAAGGTGGTGGTCAAGCCAAAGACAGCGAAGCGCTTGTGTTTACGCGTGCCCGCCCACGATGCAGAAGCAGGCGAGCGTCTCTTCCCGATGCTCAGTTTTTTCCCCGGCAACCTGCCTGTCGTCGTTGTGATGGAAGCCACTGGCAAACGATTGGGCGGCACTTGTCACCCTGACGAACGGCTCATCGCCCGCCTGCAATTATTATTGGGACGCGAAAATGTAGTGTTGCAATAATTCACTTGTAATTTTACCAATTATCCTGTACAATAATTGGTATCGGATTAACGATAGATTAACTTTATATATTGAAGAGGTGCTTTATGAGAGAAAGAGCTGGGGTACGTCGCGTTGGTGTTTTAACAAGCGGCGGTGATGCGCCTGGTATGAATGCAGCTGTCCGCGCTGTTGCTCGTACCTGTGTGCACTATGGTTTTCAATGCTTAGGCATACGCCGTGGCTACAATGGTCTTATCAATGGCGATGTAATTGAACTTAACGGCGCGGCGGTCAATGGCATCATCACGCGCGGCGGCACGATGCTATACACCGCGCGTTGCCCAGAGTTTATTACAGAAGCTGGGCTTGAAAAAGCAGGCAAACAAGTGAAGTACTTGGGACTTGACGGTCTTGTCGTCATCGGCGGCGACGGAACATTCCGTGGCGCACTGGATATCTCTCGTTACGGCGTCAACGTCGTTGGTATCCCAGGCACGATTGACAACGATATTAGCTGTACTCATTACACAATAGGCTTTGACACCGCGTGCAACACGGCGATGGAAGCCATCGACAGATTGCGTGACACCATGCAGTCGCACGAACGCTGTTCCATTGTGGAAGTCATGGGACGACATGCAGGACATCTTGCCTTGTACGTCGGCATTGCCTGTGGTGCCACCGCAGTGCTAGTGCCTGAATTGCCTGTCAACTTTGAAAAAGACGTGGCTGAAAAAATTCGCCGTGGTCGTATCACAGGACGCACGCATCACTTGATTATTGTTGCTGAGGGCGTTGGTAATATTAACGATCTGGCAGCACAAATTTTAGAAGAAACAGGCATGGATCCCCGTGTCACAATTTTGGGACATATCCAACGCGGCGGCTCTCCCACCGCGCGTGACCGCGTTACAGCGTCGCGTATGGGTCAGCTTGCTGTTAAAACCCTGATGGATGGCAAAGTCAATCGTGTCATTGCCATGCGTGATAGTGAACTCACGGATCTTGATATGCAGGAAGCATTGCAAATGCAAAAAGGATTGCAACACTCTATGTTGGAAGCCGCATTTGTGTTGACGCATAGTTAATTGAGCGCGTATGATGTATTAGCGCGTCACTATGATGCGCTAATGTCCCATGTCCGTTATGACAAATGGGCTGATTATATTTGCGGATTGGTACAAGATTTGCCCATTCCGTTTTATACCGTCGTCGATTTAGCCTGCGGCACTGGGTCGCTGGCGCATAATCTGTCCAACCGCGGCTTACAGGTGATTGGTGTCGATATCGCCACCGCTATGCTGTCAGAAGCCGCCGCCAAGCAGTCGACTGACCCGCCACCGTTATTTCTGCATCAGCCGCTATGGTCGCTAGATTTGTACGGCACTGTCGATGTCGCGTGCTGCACACTAGACGGATTTAACTATATCACAGACGAGGCGGTCCTGCAAAAGGCATTTGCGCGTGCATTCCTATTCCTAAACCCGGGTGGCTATCTTGTGTTTGATGTCCGCACCCTTACACATTACAAGCAAACAAACGGTTGCCCACAAGAGAGCGAGACCGCGAACGCCTACTGCGTTTGGACACCAACGTATAAGGCGCACACATCACTCTGCACCACAAAGCTACATTTGTTTGAACGGCAAGGAACCCTCTGGCGGCGTTACCGCGAAACCCATGTCCAACGGTACTACGCACCAGAAACATTAGTCACCTTGCTTACTGCCGTCGGGTTTACGAATATATCACAGTATCACCCGTTTACAAATGAGCCACCCTTGCCGACTGATGACCGTGTTTTCTTCCGCGCGCAGAAACCACAGGCTTAGTTCATGAATACGAAATACCCCCCGTTTGTACCCTGCCGTGTGGCAAGGGATACAAACGGGGGGTATCATGTTGTCCTCTTGGACGGTGCTTGGGCAATGCCGAGAGCAACGCGTGGGGTATTGGATACCCCACGCGCAAGATGCTATTTCTTTACGACAGTTACTTTGCAGGTATCCGTACGTCCATCAACCTTCCCGGTAATGGTGGCGGTGCCTTCTTCATACGCCGTCACAACACCTTGTAGTGAAACAGATGCGACAGAATCCTTGCTTGTTGACCATGACGCCACATTTGTGGTGGCTGAGTCTGGCGTAATACGCGGTGACAGTGCGAAACTCTCACCAACTTTTAGAGTAATCGCGCTTGGTTCGATCGACACAGCTGTCACGCGAACTTTGACAGTGACAATACAGGTCGCCTTGATGCTGCGGTCGTCTGAAATTAGGCTAATGGTAGTCACGCCGCCGCTAACGGGTATCACGCGACCGCTATTGTCCACACGTGCAACAGCAGGATTGCTACTGACCCAGCTGGCGCCGCTAAAGCTTGCGTCGATGGGCAGGATAGTAGACTTTAACTGCACAGGCAGACCGTTACTAATTGAGATTGTTGAGCGACCAATTCTAACAGATTTAACGGGGATTTTAGGTGCTTCACTCACATAAACAGTGCAAGAGGACTTTTTCTTTCGGTCGGCGGACATTATCGTGATGACAGCTTTGCCTAGCTGAAGACCTGTTATCCTACCGTTTTGGTCAACAGTGGCAATGTTCGTATCCGAACTGCTCCACTGGTAAGCGTTTGCGTTTACGGGTTGGATGTCAGGGTAAAGTTGCAAGCTATCCCCTAGTCTGACACGGGCAGTGCCGCGCACACGAAGAGAGGTGGGATTCACACCTTCGACTAGTACCGTCACAGTTTTTGTTTCGCCGTTATGTCTCACTGTCAGAACCGCCATACCGGGCGCATTCGCTGTAAGGACGCCCTCGTCATCTACTGTTGCTACCTTGCTATCAGACGAGATAAAGGTGGTGTCCTCAATTTCTGCTGCGGTCTCTGCTTTCGCCAATTCTGGTAACGCGACAGACTGAACGCCCGTCATCATTCTCATTTGTGGCTGTATACGCGTTGTGCCATCCGCACTAACAGTAACAAGGCAGCTTGCTCTCGCCGTACTATTACGCGGCGAGTAAACGGTAATGGTGGCTGTGCCAGGGTTTTTGCCTTCAATCGTGCCAATCGCGCCAGTGCCAGACACGGTAACTACATTAGCGTTACTCGTTTCCCATGTCCAAACAGGATATAGTGACGCGACATTAACAGGACCTCCCGGGGTATTGACTAGCGTGGTCGTACTACCAACGTTCAGCTGTTGTGTTGCTACAATCGACGCACTGGTAGGAGGGGTAAAGCCCTTCACGACAATGGGCAACGTGTAAAACGTGGTGCTGTTTTCCGGTGCCACACCAGTGACAGTGATATTGGCATCACCTGCTGATTTTGCTGTCAGCAGTCCTGTGTTGGGGTCAATGGTGGCGACTGTTTGATTATTGCTGGTCCAGACATAGCGTAGGTCGGAAGCGTTCGTCGGCGATACCAATGCCTCAAGCTGATACAACTTGGATTCATAGAGGTCAGTAGCCACAACAGAGATATCGCTAAATTTTGCTGTAATACTCGTCATGGGTAATGTAACAACAGGGCGCACTATGGCTGGCGACACAACCTTCACCACTTTGTCAAGTGGAAACGACTTGCCATTAATAACTTGCGTTACCGCCTCCATCGTTACAGTACAATTGATTGTAATCTCCGACCCCGAGGCAGGTGTAAATTTGAGTGTTGATTTGCTATTTGTGAGCTGAGGATACGTGGTACTTTGAGATACATCCTTGACATTGTTAGAATACGTCCACACAACTGAATCCACCTTGGCAACAGACGGCTTAACAATGGCATCCACGGTCACAGGGTCATTCAGCTTCAGTGTCGTTGGGACAGTCGAAAAAGATACATCTGTGGGTGGTGATGGTGCAACCCACACTGTAAAGCGTTCTACCACCTGTCGTTTCAGAATGAGTGGACGACTTACGTCGGGATTTAGTAGATTATTATTGGGGTCAACATAGTAGAGAAAGCTCGTGCCAGACGCAATACCATTGATGTTAGTAATACTAGAACCCGACGCAACATTCACAACACTTACAACACTTGAATTTGACGCCATAATGGTAATACCACTTGCCTCAAGGTCAACAATTGGGTCAGTCGGCTTTGCTGAACCAAAGGCAGTTTTTTGCGCTGCTTCTACAGTAATTTCAGCAATACCCTCTCGTTTGGCTACAAGATTCCCCGGCCCGCTAAAGCCAACAATACTAGCATCGGACGAGTTCCAAATCAATGACTTATCTGACGCTGTTGCGGGCGAGACGACAGCCGTCACGGTTTTCTTTGAACCCGATGGCTGTAAGTTCATCATAATCCATTTCCCGTAGCTAATATCGGGGTCAAGACCAGTAAATGCAATGCTATCGACACCTTTTGGAGCTGTAATAACAGCCTTCGTAGCGGGAATACCCCCGTCCTGACTCGTTGCCATAATTGTAACTCTGCCTGGCTTACCAGCCTCGAGCGCAGTGCCAACACCCACTTTCGCAATTTCGGCGTTGCTTGAAGTCCATGTAACTTTACTATTATATGGCTGTTTTTTGGGGTCGCCATCATTAAAGATAACTTGCAAGGGCTGCGATGTACCCGATTCATATACCCATTGATTCATCACAATGTCAAGAGATTTAACAACAAGGCTTGTATCGCGGTCTTGCACTGTGACATCACAAAATCGTGTCACCAAGGTTTTGCCCACAACGCCAGTCGCGGTAAGTCTTATTGGCTGATGAGCATATCGTTGCTCATAGCTTGTGGGGCTCGATCCAGCCACTGGGTCCATAACCTTAGTGCCATCCGCATTATAGACAGGTAGCCATGTCGTTGACTTCCCAGTGATAACCACCTTGCCATTATCTGATTCTACCTGAACAATGTTATTGTTCGCGGAACTCCACTGCAACTTTGTATAGGTGGTATTTGTTGGTAAGAAAGTTACATCTATCGGTTCCGTATTGCCAACAAGTATTGTTTGCCCCTTCGGGATAATGAAATCCGTCATGGGAACATCCGTAACCTCAACATCTAAGTAGATTTCCTGTGCGTTGGCTTGCACCACCATTTTAATTTTAGTTATGCCAGCCAATTTGCCAGTAACGACACCATTCTGGTCTACCGTGCAGATTTTTTCATCCATTGAGGAAAAATCGACCCTAGGGTTGTTGGGTATGGGCGTAAATTGGACGGTAATAATCGACGTTTGCCCCATTGCTACTTTGAGCGATTTTGCGGGGTTCACAGCCACTTTTAGCGCCGTATTCAGCACAGTAATTTTGCAAGAGGCGACAGCGCGAGAGTCTGATTTCAGCTCAGCCGTCACAGTCACTGTACCCGCGCTAAGTGCCGTTACTAGCCCATTATTAATACTGACAACGTCTTGTCTACCTTGTACGATCCATTTCAGGTCGGTCGTGGGGTTACCGCTACCCGTGGGCTTTATGACAGCGCTTATTTGCTTTGTACCATTAATATACATCGAAAAACTATTCTCGCTCATAAAGACGCCTTTTCGATTCTCGTCGACAATGACATGGCAAGTGGCGACTAAATCTGGGTTTGACACAGAATAGGCATGGACATATGTATCGCCAGACTGTACCCCTGTGATAACACCTGAGCCATCCACCAACACAAAATCGGTGTTATCTGACCCCCAATAGATATCGCGATTGCCAGCGGTCACAGGAGATATCGCCGCCGTCAACTGCGCTAAACATTCAACACCAACCGTAATCTCCTTTTGACTGATGGTAATATTAGGCGTCACAGAACCAACAAAGACATCACAGGTCGCACGAACGCCAGACTCGGTGTAAACAGATACTTTCGTAAACCCAGGGGCAACCCCCGTCACGATACCATCTGAAACAGTGGCAATCGCGTTGTCATCAGAACCCCACTGCACTTTATCCGTGGCAGTGACAGGGGACATACTAACACGCAGCTGTGCTGACGAACCTACGCCAATATCAAGCTTCAAATGGTTTAGCTCAAGCCCCGTGGTCGGCACAGGGTCAACAACATTGACTGTAACGACTGCCTTTTTCTTTGTATCTGTCTTAGACGTAATCGTCACTTTAGCAGTACCCTTACTACGCGCTACGACTTCACCGCGAATATTGTCGATAGTTGCTATGGCTGCTTTATCCACTTCCCACAAAAGCGAGCTGACACTTGAAAAACTGCCGCTTCCTGTGGTAATCAGTGTGGCAATCGGCGCAATATCACCTGCCACAAGCGTTAAGGTCGCGGGTTGTGCCGACACACTCACAATAACTGGGTCTTCCCATGGGGGAATCACCACAGGCTTATCAGGTGTGCCCACAATGCTCTCAACAATTGTCTTTACTTGGGTCAGAGATGTGTAAGGACGCCCCTTGGTCACAGCCGCATACACTTTGGTTTTTAGCGCAAGCGGCGCAGTTTTGTACGGTGCTTGCCCTACCGCTATACCAATCGCCGCGGCATTGGCAGGGGCTTCAATCACCTTCTGCATCGCCTCGGGGGTTGCGGTTGAATTTAGAAGTAGCAGTAACGAAATCTCCAATTTTCGCTGTTCCTCAACACGCTTGTTAAAGGAGGCAAGTACGGCGGCCTCGTCTGCAAAGGCAGTCACTGCGACACGGTCAGTCAAGATACCACTGCAAACATTCGTTTTGCCTTGCACACCCAACGTGGCATAGTTTCCATACGCCCCTGTGTTGACACCCAGCTGCGCGGCAGAATCTGTGTTTTCGATAATACGTTGAATCTCTGCCGCAGAAACGGCACGGTTGATAGAGTACAAAGCACCAATATAGCCAGTCCTTTGATTAATATACGCTTGGAGAGATTCCTTTGTAGTCAGGGTTACACGGTCATCGAACATCTTAGCGACAAATTTTAATTTGTCGGATTCGTCATATTTTTCAAATCCACGCGTGTCCAGTCCCAGCGCATTGTCACCTAATAAGAGCCGCTTCAATGCTTCGGAACCAGAATGAATTTGTATTTTATTGTAACCCCTAAACTGCGCATTCGCATAATAATTGCACAGACGTTTAAGCTGATCCGCCGTGGGGGCTGTCACCTTAATATTGTCCGCTTTAATGGTAATATTTTCATACACTGCGTTGCCCCATACGATGCTCAGCATTTGGTTAATCGAACCTGTGGCACTGAAATTACGTTTGACAGGTACATAGACGATAATACCCGTGACACCATTCTGCGTCACAACAGGCAAGGAGTACGTCGCATCTGTGCCACCCTCAAACCCATACGTGACGCGCACAACAGGATTTTGGTACTTCGCTGGTGTGGGAATAAAGAACCCCATCCAATAACCCAGCCGTTGCAGTTCGGTTAGCGGCACACTGCCGGCGGTGTCCTGCTTAACAGTGACGGCATTCGCCGTTGTTTGGTACACAGTCGCATACGTAAGCGCGGCGCCGCCCGTTTTAGCGGCATCTTGGGTAATGGCCATGAGTTTATCCGTTCGGTTGACAGTATTCAAAGCGGCGGCGGGCCCCGTTGTTGTCTCCCCTGCCACAGTTTTTCCATTAATCACAGCGGTCAATCCAGGGGCAATCTGTACATAGCGTGGCTGCATGGCAATAACAGTACCAGCGGCATTTATCAACGCCTCGCCCACTGTCCCTTCGCCTGTCACAACTAGGTTAGCGGCAGAGGCTTCCAGATGATTTGTCCCTGCCTCTTTCACAATCCCTAAATAGCCGCCACTAGCAGCCCCAATAAAGCGGATACTATCCACGTACCCACTGTTGAGAATCACCGTCGTGTTAGGTGCTTCGATGTTTAGCGCGTCCATGCCTACCTTATTGAGCGTAACCGTAGAACCCTTCACAGCATCGGGTGGTACATTTAACGTTGACGTACCCTTGCCCTCCAGAATAACACTGGTTAGCGCTGTAATGTCGCCTACCCGCACCAAATCGTTCTGGTTATCTATACGAGTAACACTATTGGGGTTATATATATACACACCCCCCGTTACTTGTGTATTGGACAAATGAATACTGTTAGCCCCGCCGCCGCGGATAACCAAACGCCCGTTAATGACTGCATCTGTCAGCCAGATATTGCCTTGCCCGACACCATCACCCAGCACCAAATCGCCATTTAAGACAAATTTTGAAAAGGTATGCCCTGGGCTACGAATAATCGTGGTACCCGTTACATTAGCCCCACTTAAAAAGTCGTTACCGCTGAATACAAACTTAAATACACTGTCAAGTAGCACAAGAACCTCAGCGCGGGACATTTTATCCTTTGCGCCAAAATGTCTTGTTCTCGCATCTATGTAGCCAGCACTAGTCATCGAGGCGACGTGACCGCGTGCAAAGCCCGAAATATTAGCCGCATCATCAAATAAGTCAGTCAACGAGGACGCATTGGGCGAATTAAGCCCCAAAATGCGCCCCATCACTGTCCACGCTTCCTCACGGGTCACATAATCGTCTGGACTTGCTTCATATGCCGACGTGCCTTGCAGGTACCCTGCGGCAAAGGCACGCGACACATCTTGGTAAAACCAGTCACTGCCAGAAACATCCGCAAACTGGTAAATATCTTTGGACACTGTTGCCCCCAAGGCACGGTTAATATAGGTGAAAAACTCAGCACGTGTCACCTGACGGTCTGGCTCAAATTTTCCATTATGCCCCAAGGCAACATTCAACGCCGCCCATCGCTCAATGATAGCAGCGTACTTATGACCAGCGGTGTCCGAAAACGCCGTGGCGGCAAAGGCAGATATATCAGGCAATACGGACGTCTGCGGTAGTACTGACATCAATATGGCAGCAACCAAGACCAAGCTGGCAACTCGTGTTAATTGTTTTTTCATGGCAACCTCCAACAGTGATGTGTAGTCACAACGATGCACTGTAATCCTAATTAGACGCACGCTGTGCCGTATCGTTCCGTGGTGTTAAAACTTGGTTTGAAACGTATCAAACAAGGCAGCGTGCTTGCCGCTGGGTCGGTAAAAAACCGGTGGCTTACCAAGCGGTGCAAACACAGACGTCTCACCACCAATATATTGCTTTCCTGTCCAAAGGTGTATCCAATACCCCTCTGGCAACACAACTTTTCGTTCACTTTGCTTCTTGTGCATGACAGGGGCCACGAGCAGTTCATCCCCTAGCATGTACTGGTCGCTCAGCCTCGCCATTTGCGGTACATCTGGAAAACTGAGAAACATCGTACGCATGACTGGGATACCGTCACTGGCGTTTTCACGGACGCAAGCGCGAATATACGGCGCAAGTGCGACGTGGATTTGCACCAAACGGGCAAAGGCTTGCAACGTTTCTGCGTCTGTGTCAAACTGCCAGCCATCCTTGTGACCCTCGACAAGGCAAAGCACAGGCGTGAACGCCGCCCACTCTAACCAGCGCAGGAACAATTCCTTCGTGCGGCGCGACATAACACCTATCGTGCCGCCCACTTCTGACATGGTCAGCCCCATGCCCGACATGCTAAGGGATAGACTAGCACACAACGCGGCAGGCAAACCGTCCTGTTTTCCCCAACTGGCGTTTATCTCGCCTGTTGTAGAGAGTAACGTCTGCGAGTTTGTCCCTGCAAATCCCGTCCGTGTGAAAAAAACGGTATCAGCGGAGCGACCTGCCTCGCGTACTGCTTGTCGGTTTAGACGCGCCCACAAGAGCGGCCATTTGTTATGAATTTTAACAGGGTCTTCTTTGCTGTGCAACACGGCATCCTGTGGCAAAAATGCCCCCATATCTGCCATATAGCCACTAAAACCAAGCCCTAGAATATTCGTCTTAATCAATTCTTTGTACCATGTACACGCATCCGAGTTCGTCAAATCCACATGGCCAGCCATAAAGCCGCCCATGTCAGAAATATAGTTGCCGCCCTCTGGTTTCCGCATGAGATACCCTTTGGCGGACGCCTCGGCAAACAATCGCCCCTCAATCGCCAAATGCGGGTTAATATAGGCCAACACACGCACTTGTCTGGCGGTCAGCTCATGCACGAGCATGTCAAGTCTTGGGTAGAGTTCACTGTTCCAAATCCAGTCAAAAAAGATTTGGTCGCCCTCGGCGGTTTCGCGCTTGCCCGACCAATCACGCACCCATAGCGCGGAAATCGCCGCGCCAGCGTTTACAATTTTTTCAAGTTTATCCAGCAAGGGTTGTATACCGCCATGCACTTCAAGCCAAGCACCTTCCTGTGCCCAATGCGGTAACACTGCCTGTCTGCCAGTAATTTTCGTGAGGCTACGCATTAAGTCCTCGGGTGTATCTGCCGCGCCAATGGTAATGGCGGAGGGCAGCTCCCAAAATTCCATGCGGTGTTGTTTGGCATTTTTGAAATCCATCACCGCGTATGACTGCGTACTGGCGTGGACAAATACTAAATTATCCGTCACAAACACTGGTTGTGGGTTGGGGCTTGCGATATGCCCCCCCAACTTTAGATTGGTGATGGGGTTCAGTTTTGTGCGGTCTAGTTGCTTTTCTGCCGCCCACATGGGTAAGCGCAACCCCCGCAAGTCAAGTGACTCATACTGCGCGCCGCCGCCGTAAACAGGCGCCCCGTGCTTAGCAGGAAAACAGAGCCACAGTCGGTTTAGCCCAATAGACGACCGTTGCAATGTTAAAATCAAGTGACCTTCTGTTTCTGTTAATAAAAATGTGATGGAAATATTGCCGCCCCAAAACCGTATGGTTGAGCGACCAGAGTCATATTGTGCCTGGGGCAATGCCGTCCGTTCTGCGGTTAGTTCCGCAACAGACCAACGACCATCCTCCATCGAAAGATGCCCGTTTCCTTTGCCTGCATGGACAAAAGGGTCATCTGGTGTGTGCGTGATCACCAGTTTCCCGTTCAAAAACACTTGTAAGCGTTCGCCAGAGCTATCCACCCGAAACATCCAAAACCGCCTTTCACGTGCCTATCCATACACGTATGAATACATTACTTTATATCGTAAGAGTACAGGTGCGGCTAAAGCCGCCGTCTGTGATTATGGTTGGTATTTATAGCTGCAGTAAGACAGTTTGCACTAAGTCTGCCATAGTGGTGCGCGGTAACAGCGTATGCAGGGTTTGCCCCACTGTCAACCCTGCTTCGATGCTGGCAGAGAGTTCCCATATGACCTCAACGCCGTCAGAACCGCAAAGATGCGCGCCAATTAGTTTTCTGGTACTTTTCTCCATCACAAGCTTGCAAAAACCAAGTTCCCAATGCCCTTCTATCGGCAGTGTCATAATGGCCACTGCTGTCCCCATTGCCTGCGCCGTAGCCGTCGTTTCACCAACGGAAGCGGCTTGTACGCCGCAATCAAACACAGTCGGCAAGGCGCGCATATTCAGAGACGTTCGTTGCCCTAACATATTCGCAACGCTAACCTCCGCCTGTCTCACAGCACCCAGCTGAGACGTTGTACGCATACTCACATCTCCTGCCGCGTACACGTCGGGGAGATTGGTGTGGCAGGTTAGGTCAGTAATCACGGCACCATTTTCAGTGGCAATGGCGGCATTATTCAGCCCAAGTCCCCGTGTGGCTGGCCACCGTTTGTCACCCAGCACCACGGTATCAAAGGGAATGGAAAGCCCGCCAGACGCTTGGGTCAACGTTATCTGTTCCCCCGTTATGCCAACCAGCTTGGCATCTGTGACAAACTGGATGCCTGTAAGCCGTTGTTTCAGCCAAGCAGACACGTCAGCGTCAAATTCAGGCGCAATCGTTTGTTGACGTTCAATAACGGTGACAGGCACTAATTGCGCCGCTAGCCATGCCGCCATTTGTAATCCCTTTAACCCGCTGCCCAGCACCGCCGCTTTCTGCGGTAATTTACGATTGATGAGTTCAAAGGGCGTAATCATGTTACCCGCTTTAACATGCTTTTCAACCTCTGGCAGGTCAGGCACAGCAGGAACAGACCCCATAGCAAGCAACAATCGTCTGGATTCGTAAAAATTATCGCCTGTGGTGACAACATAACGATGGTTGCGCAAGCCCTTGACATGCCCCGCCGCTCGCACCACCTCAACCCCTAGCGATTGCAGGTTTTCAAGCTGACGATTGCCCAACGCCTTCATTTGTGTGTGCATACGTCCTAGCATCGTATCGTAAATGGGATATTTTTCAGACATTTGTAACCCTAAAAAGCCGTCTCGCCCGCGAGCCACCGTAGCGGCATCCAGTAATAAGGATCGAAACGGCCAATATCCGTCGGTTTGGGCGCACCCACCTAGCGTGCTATTTTCAATGAGTACTACGGAGAATCCAGCCCTAGCCGCCAGCATCGCCGCATGACATCCAGCTGCGCCGCCGCCAATTATCGTTAGGTCAACCATCCTTGCACCATCCTAGTCCTTTTTGGGTTTGTTGTGCATTTTCAGCACATTGGTTCGCCGAAAGTTCCTGAGCGATATGAATGCGCCCCAAAACAACATAAAACACCAATAAAAAAAACATTTTTTGTAACTGTCATACGCATACGTCAAGCTGCCATGGCGGTACATCCCGCACACACATTCGTTAGAAAACAGCTAACATATACAGGTTCTATTTTAACACATATAGAAACATTTGAAAAGAGAAAGCCAAAATTATACTGCTCGTTTGCGCAATTATTTTCGCACTTTCGCCGCATACTACAAATAACAATACAAAACGAGGTGATAGTATGGCGAAAAAAGGTATGCGTCGACCCGACCCTTCCGAACCACATGGCACAGAGAGTAACAAAAAGCAGCACTTTCCCAAAAATGACGTGCCACCTGTTCCCGAAATCCAAGGACATGCCAAAACAGGCAACAAGTAGTCTTCGGCGACAAACAAATACACCACCTTACCATGGTAGGGTGGTGTTATTGTTACAGTGCCGCCGTTAGCGCGGTGCATTACCTGAGTAAATCATGCCTTGTGCGGTGTCTACTGTTATCGTTGTACCCGTTCTTAGGAATTTTGTAGCGTTCTCCGCCCCGACAATCACAGGAATATCAAGGGTAAGTCCAATCGTTGCCGCATGGTTCGATTTTCCTGCTTCTTCAACCACAATCGCAGACGCCCGTTTTAGCACTGACATCATGCTATTATCTGTCTTTTTGATGACTAAGATATTGCCAGTTTCAAAATATTTCTCCATATCGCTGTTAGCCTCGCCAACAAACACAGTTGCTGTGACCTCTTTTTGCCCAATGCCTATGCCTGTCGCCAGAACATGCCCCACAAGCTCGACTTTGATTGTGTTTGTGGTGCCACTGACGCCCAGCGGTGTGCCGCCTGTGATAACGACCAAGTCACCCTTTTGCACAAGACCTGTGGACACAGCTCTTTCGACAGCATGTACAAATAATTCGTCCGAATTATCCTTCATCTGACCCATCACAGGGAAAACACCCCATGATAAGCGTAGGTGGCGGAATGTCTTCGCATTAGGCGTAATGGCAATAATCGGACACTCAGGGCGGAATTTCGAGACCATCCGCGCTGTAAAGCCAGAATTTGTAACTGTCACAACCGCCGACGCTTCTAAATCATGCGCTGTGGTGCAGGTGGCGTGTGAGATTGCATTTGTGACATTGGTTTGAAAGCCAAGCTGTGTTTCTGTAAACAGAAGTTTATAGTTAATATTTTGTTCCGTAAACTCTGCAATGCGCGCCATTGTTTCTAGGCTTTCCACAGGATATTTGCCCGAAGCCGTCTCGCCAGAAAGCATAATGGCACTTGTGCCGTCATAGATGGCGTTGGCGACGTCTGTCGTTTCAGCGCGTGTGGGGCGCGGATTGCGCATCATCGAGTCGAGCATTTGTGTGGCGGTAATTACGCGTTTACCAGCGCGAATGCACTCGCGGATAAGCTTCTTTTGAATGACAGGAATCTCTTCCAAGTCGATTTCCACGCCTAGGTCGCCACGTGCGACCATGATACCATCACTGACATGGATAATTTGTTTGATATTGTTGACGCCTTCGCGGTTTTCAATTTTTGCAATAATGTCGATGTCTGTGCATCCGCGATCGTCAAGTATTTTGCGAATCTCCAACACATCAAATGGCGTGCGTACAAAGGAAGCCGCGATAAAATCAAAATCATTATCAACAGCAAAGTTAATATCGTAAATATCCTTTTCGGAAAGGTACGGCATGTTGATACTAATATTCGGCAGATTCACGCCTTTACGGTTGCCGATAGTGCCGCCATTATTCACAGTACAAATAACGTCGCCGCCATCAATGCTCTGAACAGTCATGCCCACCAAGCCATCGTCAATCAGAATGAGATTTCCAGGCTTTACTTCATTGGCTAAATTAACATACGTCACAAATACGTGTTTTTCGTCACCCGCACATTCCTTGTTTGTGAGCGTAAACGTCTGTCCCGTCGTCACCGTTACGCTGCCGTTTTCAAACGTGCCTGTCCGAATTTCGGGACCCTTAGTGTCCAATAATAAAGCAGGGGAACAGCCAGTTTTGGCCGCCGCTGTTCTAAAACGTTCTAATCTGCTAAGTTGTTCCTCATAGTTGCCATGGGAAAAGTTCATGCGAGCAACATCCATGCCACCCAACATAAGTTTTTCAAGTAGTTCAGGGGAATCCACGGCGGGGCCCAGCGTGCAAACAATTTTGGTTCTACGCATGTAAAATGCCTCCTTCAATAATATACCCATAGTATATCACCAGAATGTCCATTTGTCATTCATAAATATGACAACCTTATAATATTTTTATCCTCTTGTCGCAAATCAACATACATGGTATACTATTCAAAGGAAAAATTTGTCGAAACTTGAAATCATAAGGAATGTGACTTACATGAAGCCAGCTTTTTGTGCCGTGGTATTGCTTCTATTATGCCTACTGACGCCATCTGTTTTAGCGCAAAACACGACCGCGACCCCAACCACGCTGCCAGCGACCCCGACAAGCGCCACCCCCACGACAGCGACACCACATATATCAACACCGACCACCATGTTATTTGCAGGTGATGTACTGTTTGATGGCACAGTTTACACTCGTATTAAAAAAGAGGGGCTACTTGCGCCGATATCACTTGCGCTTTCTCAAAAGCTCGCAAACGCTGACATAGCAGCCATTAATTTGGAAATGCCGTTTTCAACCCGTGGCACTGCAGAAACAGACAAAGAGTTTACGTTTCGTGGTCGACCTGAAACAGCCTCAATTTTAACCAATATGGGCATTGATTTTTGCGCGCTTGCCAATAATCACATGCTCGATTTTGGTCACGTCGCACTCGCAGATACATTGCGTGTGCTAGATAGTAAATCCATCCGCTATGCTGGTGCAGGCGCAAATCTTTCTGCCGCCGCCACACCCTCTTCGTTTACAGTTCACAATCGGCGCATAGCTATCCTGTCTGCCTCGCGCGTTGTACCCAAACCGACATGGCACGCCACCGCTCGTAATGCAGGTGTTTTTACTACTTATGACCCCACGTATTTGCTAACAGCCATTCGGAATGCAAAAAAGAGCCACGATACCGTTGTTGTATATGTACATTGGGGCGTGGAAATGGCGATACGTCCCGAACCCTACCAGCGCAAACTGGCGCAACAATACATTGATGCAGGCGCTGATATCATTATAGGTTCGCACCCCCATGTGTTACAAGGCTTCGAGTTTTATAAGGGCAAACCCATTGTGTACAGCTTGGGTAATTTTATCTTCACCAATCCACTAAAGGAAACAATGGCGGTGGAAGCCA
>JAVBKJ010000127.1:0-18819 GCA_031554075.1 Oscillospiraceae bacterium
ACATTTTTATCATCCGGCTTTGCCGGATTTGCGGAGAAGCCGCAAGGAATCAGTATTGACGGCATTTCGGCGACCAAAGGTCGCCACACGCGCACAGCGCGTGATAAAAACATGACATGTTTTTATTTGAAATTAGTATAATGTCAGTATTTTCTCGTAAATGAGATATTGTATTACAAGCAGGGCGGCACAAATGCGTTACGCAATTGTGCCGCCCTGCTTGTATATTGATGATACTAAAACGCCGAATGATAAAGATGTCTGGCACATTTTTTATTAAGTATTATAGCGTAAAGGCGACAAGCTCCACGTCGTCGCGTCGAGATTCAGCCCCTTTGTAATCCTCAAAGGCATCCCAAATCATAGTTGTCGTAACATCTTGCGGCTGCGCGTGGTGTTCCAACAGGAGCTGTTTGAAGGTGCGATAGCCAAAGGGGATGCCAGTCTTTTCGCCAATTTGGTCAAACAGACCATCAGACCCAATGTAAAATTTGTTGTTTGGGTTGGGGGGGATGGTGACCACCCTCACAGCGTCTTTGCTGTCTAATTTGTCATCACCAATCCGCAGACGTTGCCCTTTAATGCTGTTTACCTCTGTGCCGTCGCACACAAACACATGTGTGTTACCCGCCGAAAGTAAAATGGTTTTATCATTGGCAATGCAGATAATGGCTAAGTCACAACCATCGCTAAAGTTTAGAATTGAGTTGCTCTTTGCCTCGTTGTTGACATTCAAAACAGCCGTGAGGCGCTTATCGAGCTTCCACATGATATCTGCTGGGTCAAGGCAGTTTTCCTCGTTTACGATGTTCTCAAAGGCAGACACGACCAGCATGGTTAGCAATGCGCCTGGTGTGCCGTGACCTGTGCAGTCACAGACGCATAGCACAGAACCCCTACGAAAGTTTTTAATCCAGTAAATGTCGCCCCCCACAATATCCTTTGGGCTCCATTTAACAGCATAATCGGCAAAGGCGGTTTTGAACACCTCGTCGCGCGGCAATAGATTTTGCTGAATTTTACTAGCGTAGTTAATGCTTGATAAAATGGTTTCGTGCTGTTCACCAATTTTGTCATACGCGGCTTGCAATGCTTTCTCCTGCTTGACCTTCTCGGAAATGTCAGAGAAGATGGACACCGACCCCGTTACATTGCCCTGTGTGTCATAAATTGGGGTAAAGGCAACAGAACAGCGAACTTCTGTGCCATTTTTATGCAGACGTGGTAAATCGTGCCTGTGGAAATGTTCGCCGTTTGCCAGGCGGTTGCATTCATCCTGCTGGCTTTCGATATCTTCTGCGCGCACGGTGACTGTCTTGCCGAGCATCTCCGCTTCTGTAAAGCCAAGAATTTTTTCCGCGCCACGGTTCCAGTTTGTGATTGTGCCGTCGCGGTCTTTGATGATAATGCCCGAATCGGCGTTTGTGATAATCGAGGCAAGCTTATGGTTGACCTCTGTGTGCTTATACAACGCGGTAATGGTGGCGTTGAGCGAATTTTTGATAAGGGCCAAATCGCCATTGTATGCGCCGTGCATCTGCACCGTTAAATTGCCCTTGGAGACTTCTGCAAGAACGTCAATCGCTTCGTCAATGGGGGCTGTTACAGCATCTACGACAGAATTTAAGCCCTCTAGTAGGGTCGCCCAGTCGCCCTTAAACTGTGCGGTAACAGAGCGGTCAGACAAGTGACCCAACAGCATGGCGTTCACCTGACCGCCGATAGCTTCGTTTACGGCACGAATGGATTGCAAGAACTTTGTGATGGCCTCTGTGAAAATCGCTTTTTTACCGGGATACAGGGGAATCTCCACATCGAAGTTGCCGTCGCCAATACTAGCAATAATCGAGACGAAGTTGTACACCGAGTCCGTCTGTTCTTTATTAATACGGTTAATGCTGTCAGCCGCGACGCGATACGAGCCGCTAAACTTTGTAAGGTCGATGGCGTAGTCTATCTCGCCGCGTGTATGCTCTTGCGACATGATATCCAGCTCCTGCGTTAATGTTTTAATTGAGGTGGCAATTTCGTCGAAACAGTGATACAAATCACCCACTTCGTCCTTGGTGTGTGCCTTACCCTTGAAGTCCAAATTTCCCTTGGCGATTTCGATGGATGCTGCAACAAGTTCTTTGATGGGTCGTATGCGTATGCTTATCAGCACCATACTCACAACACCAATGATAACAATAAGAAGTTGCGCTGTGAGGGCTATAATACTCGTGGTGCGTGTTTGTTGCAGCGATGCTTCTAAATGCTTCACTTTGCGTTCCGAAATGGCATTATAGAACCCTTCCATTGATTCAAACATTTGAAGCCGCACCGCATCGTATTCCGCGCCGAATAAAATGTCCTTGGCAGTTTCAAAGTCGCCCGCCGACGCATAATTAAAGGCCTTTTCGTCCATCATCCACAGTGTGTCTGTGTAGTTAAATGCCTGAGACGCCTGCGTAATTTCGTCAGTGGTAACGCCTTTTTCATACATTTTACGTACAATGTCGGCAAACTTTTTCTCTTTGGCTGGGGCTGCCTGCTTGTAGGCGGTGAGATAAGAGGCATCGCCAAATTGTGCATAGCCGCGCGCGCTGGAAATTAATACATCCGTTAGGAAGTCGATATCTTTACCAAGCTGGACTACCTCTTGATAGGTTTTATCAATGTCACGTTCCTTGCTCAAATCAACGTTATTGATAATCGTAGCAATAATCGAGACGACAGAGAACAAAACGAAAAACACTGTCGCGAGCTTCACAAGCGTGGATATTCGCAATTATATCACCTTCCGTATCCTAACTTCTATTTAACAAAAAAGTTGCAAAAATTTGTATTACACCAATTGATCGGCTATTTCGTTTAGTGTTTCGAGGGCTAATTCAAGTTCAAAATCCTCGACTTGTGTTAGCAACGTGTCACAAATTGACCCCAAGGGCGACAAAATGTTCCTTGCGCGGTCTATTTGGTCATCGTTAAGCGACATAAACTTTTGTAGCAGGGGGCGCAGTTCGGCAATCAACGCATGTGCCTTTGCCACATCCACATCCCCTGTAGTAACGCTAACGGCGCGCACGGGCAGTTGAAACGCGGCTATGGCATCTAGCACATTGGCAAGCTCAACTTTGAACGCCGTCAACATGGCGGGCTCATAGGCGCCACGTGTGCCGCCAGCAAAACTCTGCTCGATGGCATTGGCAAGTGGCGGCAACGCAACAGCACCAATGGTGGCGGACACACCCTTGACGGTATGCGCAATACGGTTAGCAAGCGGGTAGTCTTCTGCCGCAATCGCGTCTTCAAGACTTGCCAACACAGCAGGCTGATCGACTAAAAAGTCACCCAACAGCTCGTTGTAAAGTGCCTCCTGCCCAGCCAGATATTCAAGCCCCACTGCCCGATTGATACTCACAGGCGACACAGCTGCTGGCGTAGGCTGTGGCACAGGTGCCGCATGTGACGGCAGCACACTGGTTTGTGACGCACCCTTGGCAACAGGGGTTAAGTATTTGAGCAAGCATGACCATAATTCCTGAGGCTTAAACGGTTTGGCGATGTAATCCGTCATGCCGATTTGCATACATTTTTCGCGATCCTCTTTCATTGCGTTCGCCGTCATGGCAATAATGGGAGCTGTGACCCCCATTTCCAGAAAACGCACTGTGGCTTGCAGACCGTCCATGACAGGCATGTGCATGTCAACAAAGATAATGTCATACGGTGTAGACGCGGCAGACACCATGTCAACACCGATTTTGCCATTATCCGCAATATCAACAACTAACCCAATCTTTTTTAGGTTCTCCATAGCAACCAGCTGATTTGTCTTATTATCCTCACACAGCAGAACTCGCCCCACAAACGTAGGACGTTCTGCACTCGACATGGGGTTAGCGGACAGATCGCGCGGGGTGCATTTTTCGGCAGAACGTTCAAATGTAATCGCAAACGAAAACTTACTGCCAACGCCGGGCTTGCTCTGCACAGTTACCTCGCCGCCCATCATCTCGATAATATTCTTGGTGATAGACAGCCCTAACCCCGTTCCGCCAAAATTGCGGGTGGTACTTTCGTCCGCCTGCTTAAACGGCTCAAAAATCTTGGCGCATTGCTCCTCATTCATCCCAATGCCTGTGTCTGTAATGTCAAAACAGATTTTGATAGGCTCGGTGGGGGTGGCAGGCGTCGGACTATAGGTTCGCAGTTTGACAAACCCATCCTTTGTAAACTTAATTGCATTGGATAAGAAATTGAGCAACGCTTGCCGCAATCGCGTGGGGTCGCCGATTAGCTTCGTTTCGAGTTTGACTTCCTGCTGAAAATGAATGGCAAGCCCTTTTTCTTCCGCTTTGTGCGTAATGACCGTTTGGCAGTCCGTAAACACAGTCTGCAAATCGAACGGAATTTTCTCAAGCTTCATCTCGCCAGCATCAATTTTTGATATATCCAAAATGTCATTGATAATGGTCAGCAGACCGTCGGCACTGCTCTTGATTTTCAGAAGATAGGCAGTCGTCTTTTCGGAGAGCATTTCATCATCAAGCGCAAGATCCGTCAAACCAATGACGCCATTCATGGGGGTGCGGATTTCATGGCTCATATTTGCCAAAAAACGAGCGCGCGCTTCGGCGGCGGCTTCTGCGCGTTCCTTGGCGATTTCATTTTCATAGGCGGTACGTTCCGCTTCCTGTAAGCCACTCTTGCTTTCGTGCAAATCAGTGGTCGTTTTGTCGGATACACGTGTAATGCGGCGCAATTGTTTTAACATGCGGCTGTATTCTTTCATCATCGGCTCAAACCCCGTGATGTCGCAAGGCTCACCATCGCGCACTTTTTCCATATGTTCTAAAGTGCTGTCTAGGATTTTCTGCTCCCGTTCAAACAAGTCTTCCAAACAAACGTCACCCACAGTTCTTTCTAAATACGGACGATATAGGGACAGCGCCCACGGTAATGGCGCTGTTTTGGGCGGGTGCTATGAGGCGCAAGCAAGTGCCACATACACCCTAAAATAATTTTTTGCGCACAATGTGCTTGGCGACTTTTTCGAGCAATACCTCTGGCACGACAGGCTTGATAACGTAGTCGCGTGCGCCAAGTGAAACCGCGGTGGACACATTTTCTGTCGAGGAACGTGCTGTTAAAAATATGATGGGTGTATTTTGATGCTGTTCAAACTTACGGATAATCGGCACGAGGTCATAACCGCTCATGTCAGGCATAGTGACATCAAGTAAGAACAATTCGGGTGTCGTATGTACTAGAAATTTTTCCACCAACGTACCTTTTGTGAGCGAGAACACTTCATATTGCTTGCTAAGGATAGAGGAAATAGTGCGCAACATAAAGGCTGTGTCGTCCACTGCCAAAATGCGCAGCTTGCGCGTTTCCTCCTCGCGGTATAGGTTGTCGATGAACTGCTTTAGTGTCTGCTCGGATGCGTCCGTCTCGTCCTGCGTATCCTGCCCTTGCCCTGCTGTAAAAACAGGCTTTGTGCGCTGATGAAGGGCATAAAAATCGTTCATAATCAGCTTGGCGCTATGGCTGGCGGATTCTTTATTTTGGGCGCGTGCCATCTCGACCATGTCGTCAAACTCTGCGGATAATTTTGTATAGCCGATGTCGGCTAACAACAGCTTCGACGCAATAAGCCGACTTAACACTTCCTCATCCCCAGAAAGGTTAATAACCTCGGCCAAATCATCCACGATATACGGCGCTTTGACAATGAATTGCTCGACCTTGGTGAAGTATTCCTCCACCTTTAGTGAGGCGCGTTTTGCCGCTACCCCACGCACATCCAAGTCCCCTAGGTTTAGGAGCATTGGTAAATCAAAACACGCTACCTTACCAGCAGCCATATTTGTAACCCCCTTTTCTTCCGTGCTGTGCTATTTAATAATCATATTAAAGGTAAGATTGCTCATTTCCTCTTGGAAATCTTCGCCGCACTCGACAATGATGTCGTTGTCTTCCGTTGTGATCCAGTTGGCGATAATCGTTCTACCGCCTGTTGCGTATTCATCCATCTTCATGAGGATGTTTAGCAACAGCTTTGCAGTCGAACTATTAAAGTACTGTAGCTCGCAATCAAAGGTCAACGTCTTAAAATCTGTTTCCAGGTATTCGTCAAGCCACACGCTAATGTCCTTGTAGAACTCGATAACGTTCTCGTGGAAGCTTTCTCCCTCAAATCGTAGGTAGCCCTTTTCCTCGTCGATGAGAATATACGGTGTCGAACCGGTTTTTTGTTTTTCTAACATAAAAGCCACAGTGATACCCCCTTACCCTATTGTTACATACATGGAAAAAAATACATTGCCTTCATCAAATGGTGTAAAGCTGTAGTCGATTTTCGAGCTGGCGCGTCGGGCGATTTCGATAAGCCCCAAGCCTGCACCTTTGCTTTCAGGGTTTGTATTTTCGTTTCGTAGTTGCTCTTTGTAGTACTTGCGCAACTCAACTTTGTCGAGCTTGTTTAAGTGGTCGATACGCTCTTTAATCAAGGTCACGCCCTCGTTTTTCATGACATTGCCGCTTTGAATAAAGTACGTTTTGTCCTGCGAGCCGAGGATAAACAACCCTCTGGCGGCATCTAACTGTTTTTCAGCAGGCCCATTGTAGACTTCTTTTTCAGCCGAATACATGAGCATGTTGTTCATCTGCTCGACAAAAACAGAAAACACAGACTGCGACGCAGATAGCGGCAGGTCGTCAATTTCGAGCCGTTTTTTCAGTGTTGTCGCGATGCCCTCAATCCCGTCTGCCCAGAGTGGCCCACTATAAATGATATTGATATTGTACTTCTTGACCATTTTATAGTATTCTACTAAATCTAGTATCATCTCGATACCTCCACATAATCAATATAAATGTGCCTATTGCGTCCCTCGTGCTTTGCTTGGTACAGTGCTTTGTCAGCAACGGCCATACACATCTCGGCACTGTGCAGCTGCGACACAAGCCCAGAGGTAATGCCAATGGACACTGTGACGTAGTCAGACGCATCGTTTTTTTCATGCACAACAGCAAGCTCTTGCAGCAAATGCTTAATCTCTAGTGCCAGAGCGCAAGCGGCGTCACGCGCTGCCTTAGGCAACACGATCACAAACTCCTCACCGCCATAACGTGCCACAAAGCCGCCTGTTGCCCTAAGTGACGTATGTAATGTACGCGCCACTGTTTTTAGGCATTCGTCCCCCGCACCATGACCATAGGTGTCGTTGTATCGCTTGAAAAAGTCGATATCCAAGACGAGGATACTTAGCATTGTGTCTAGCGTGGTGGGGTTTTGAAATATTGCGGCAAGGGTTTCATCTAAAAAGCGACGGTTGTAGATGCCTGTCAGCGCGTCGTAATTCACCTTGTCTAATAAATCCTGCTTGCTTGCATTCAAGTCTATGGTCGTTCTATCCGACATTTTCATCATCCATCGAAATTGTTTTAACAATCGTCCATACGCTGTCACGATGGTTTCAAAGTCTTCCGCCTGTAACGAAGCACCTTGCTGCAACGACTCCAATTGAAAAACCGCATGGTTGAGTATTTCTTGTTCTTTCTGAAACAAGTCCTGCATTAATGACACCCTCTTTACGGCTTAAATGTAATAAATAGGACGTCATCCCTTCTTGCTTGTTGTCCCCTATATGTTTCGAACGCGCGCCAAACGGCATCCGATATGGCGGCTTGCGGCTGAGCGTGGTGATCCAGTATTAGCTGTTTGAAGGGCTTGTAGCCAAAGGGGCGTGGCGCTTTATCATGCGCCGTATCACCGCCAATTTGGTCATACAGTCCATCAGACGCAATGTAGAATTTTTGTTGCGGATCGGCAGCAATCGTAACACACTTCACCTGCGCTTTGCTTGTTAGCGAGCCTTCGCCAATGCTCAGGCGTTGCCCCTTATGCTGTGTGACGGTTGTGCCGTCGCACACAAACAGGTGGGTATTGGCCGCAGACGCAGTGACCGCACCATCCTTGGCAACATACAAAATAGCCAAGTCACAGCCGTCATTAAAATCTAGGGTACTACTGCCAACTGCGTCCGAGGGCTGACGTACATTCAGCACACTCACCAAACGTTTATCCAGCTGATACATAATTTCGGCGGTGTCCTGATAGTTGTGTTCGTTGACCGTTGTTTCCATCGCGGACACGACAAGCATTGTCAGCAATGCACCGGGTGTGCCGTGACCTGTGCAGTCACAAACACATAGAACAGCGCCTTCGTCGAAGGCTTTCATCCAATAGATATCGCCGCCCACAATGTCGCGCGGTTTCCAAATGATCGAGTAATCAGCAAACGTAGTGGCAAAGACATCGGCACGCGGCAATAGATTCTTCTGGATTTTACTGGCGTAGTCAATGCTTGACAGTATCGTCTGGTTTTGCGCTTCAATGGTGGCGTACGCTGTCTTTAGCGCGGCTTCTGCCTTCACACGTTCGGTGATATCATTTTCAATGCACACAAATACATCGTCTGTTTGCGAAAAACAAATGACTTCTAGGGTCAAGTCGTTGAGCGCGACGTGTTTGGTAAAGGTAATTTTGCTCTTGCGGTCAACAACATTGACGTATTGCATGAAGTACGTATCGTTTATATCGCGAACCTCAGACATACGCTTGCCCTGTAGGGTGGCAGTGGGGAAGCCCTCTAAGATTTCAAACGACGCGTTGACGAGCTCAAACAGGATATCGTTTGCCTGCCCCTGTTCATCACGAAGCACTTTGGCAACGCAGAAGCCAGCGGTCATAGAGGCGAAGATGGCCGTTAGGTCGTTATGCTTGGCGCGCAGAGCTTGGTCTGCTTGCCAAAGATGCGTTCTGTCTATCACCAAAATGGCAACCTGACCAATCTTAGGCGAGAACACCAAGGCACTTAAGTACTTGTTGAGGTAAGGGTTGTAGGATTCATGGAGATTGCCAACACCTGTTTTGGCGGTTTCTATGTAAAACGGCAGCCAATCCATGCCTGCTTGGCAAGTGTCTGTAAAGAGACTGCCAGACAGCGTTTCATAGTCTGCACTAATGAGGTTGGCAAACGTGCGGTTTGCGGCCAGAATCCGCAAATCCTCTCTGCCGTCTTCATGCACATAGATTTCATACGCGCTAAAGGAATCCGACCAATCCTCAAACAATGCTGAGGCTGTATAGTCACTTGGCTTCTGCTGTTCTGTCGCAGATGTTCGGCTCTGACTTTCGTCAAACACCATATCCGTCTCACCCTCTCAAGCTTATGCTCACTCATTCATAGAGTGCGGTACTGTTGCGCAAATGCCGTTCCGACAAACGGCACTCACGTCTAAAATAATACCACTTCCCGTGTGGATATTCAATAGTGTCCTGTTAAAAACTTCGCATTTCTTCAAAAGCTGGGGGAAAGTATGGTCACGACATGAACTAACCAAGGCGCGCACACTATTTAAATGTATAAAAAATTGCCAATCGGCGCAATTACTGCATAAAAATACGCAGACAAATAGCACGGCGGGGTGAGCCGTGCTATTTGTCTGTAAGAAGATGGGTATGGAAGAATGAGGGGGGAAAAACGAAAAAAGAAGTAAGTAAAGTTAAAAACAAAACCAAAATTGCATACAAAAAAAGCTCTTTCCATACCGAAAAAAGCAAAAAACGCTTTTCGGTAACTGGCAATCATACCACTTTCGTGGGTTAGACCCTGTAGCTTTGCGTCACGACCTTTCGATCGTTTTGCCTGTTCGGTTTCGTTTGGTGTCTCTATTCTACCACAGCAGACGCAAATGTCAATACCTTTTTCGAAAATTTTTTTAGAATAAAAATACAGACGCTATGTAATGGGGCATAGGGGCAAACTTCCTCACCCTAACGAAAGAAAATCGCCCCTATGACACCCGCGCCCAAAATGAGCCAAGCTGGGTTAAGCTTGCTAACATGTGTTATCACTGCCGCGGCAAACATGATGACCACCAGCTCGATTTGTACGTGACCACTGGGAAACAACGCCGAAGGTACCATTGTGACCACAGCAGATAAAATCAGCGCAGGAATGACAGGGCGCAAGCCGCCCAAAATGGTTTTCCACAACACATTGCCCGAAAATCGGAAAAAGTAATGTGCGACAACGGTAACAATGACAATCGAAGGCAGGACAGCGCCTAAGGTTGCCGCCGTTGCGCCTGACAGCCCATTTAGCCGCATCCCTGCAAAGGTGGCGGCATTGATGGCAAACGGTCCAGGGGTCATTTGTGACAGCGCGACCATGTCAATTGTTTCCTGTAGGGTCATTAAGTTTTGCGAGATTAATGCCTGTTGCACGAGCGGCAGTATCGCAGGACCACCGCCAACCGTAAACAAGCCCACTTTCGCAAACAGCCAAAATAAATTAAACAGAACGTCCACTATGTCACCTTCCTTGTCTGCCACCAATAGCGCACCCACGAAAGTAGGGCAGCGCCTAGCAAAAGATAGATAACATTAATGTCTGTAAAAATAGCAAGTGCCAACGCAGGCACAAACAGCGCCCAGCCCCAAAGATTTTCAAGCGGTGCTTTGCCGATGCGAACCACTGCCGCCAACAGTGTCCCCGTGACAGCGGCGCGAATGCCCATCATCGCACCTGCTACGTACGTATTCGTGATAAACGCCTCATAGCCAATGGTGACAAAAATCAGCACTAAAAACGAGGGTAAGGTGGACGCAAACGCCGCGACGAGCGCGCCGCTTAGCCCTGCAATCCGATAGCCCACCAACACCGAGGCATTGACCGCCACAACACCGGGCAATGTCGTGGCGACAGCGAAAATATCTGTGATATCCTGTTCTTCTATCCAATGATATTGACGCACAAACACTTGAGACATTTGCGGCAGCATGGCGTAGCCACCGCCAAAGGTAAACAGCCCGATTTTGAACATAACACCAAATATCTGCCAGAGTTTTTTATAGTTCATTCTTGTAGAAATTAATCAGACAGCCAGCCAAAAGGATGGCGCGTTCGTCCGCGCTCAAATCGGGCAGGCGGAGTGTGATAGGCTTGCGAACAGTATCGCTACAATACATACCTTGAATCACCTCGTTACCAGCCTCAATCGCGGCACGGATGCCAGGAATCTCGACCACATGGTCAACTGTCCACGCGTAATCATCAAACTGGTCGCACAGAAAGGGGAGCATACCCCAGTTAATTAAGTTACTACGATAGCGGCGTGTCGCGTATTCGGCGGCAATATTGGCAAGCCCGCCCAACACACGTTGGCACGACGCCGCCTGCTCACGGGCAGAACCATCCCCTGGTTTGCGGGCAACGACGGCACTGCCGATGCCCATGGGGGCATGGGCGGCGCGGCGTGCCTCCTCACGGGTGCGAATCTCCTTGGCGCGCGTAACGTATTGGGGGTCGCGGCGAGACAGCGTAAACTCTGCCAAATGGTGCGGATTCGAGCGATACGACGAGGTTTCGCCAGAGGGAATTAGTTCATCTGTCGTCGTGACAGGGTCAAGCAGGACAGCAATGACCACGAGGGCGATATCGTCAGGCAAGGGGATTTGCGCAGGCCAGTCGGCAATCCCTGGTCCAAAATGCAGGGCGGTGTTGGGGTCGGGCTTGCCAACGCCGTAGTACACACGTCCTGTATAGGGGGTCTTATCGTAGCCGTAGCTTGGCACCTCTGTTGTGACATGGGATAGGGCTGTGGCAGGGGTTAAATAGCCGCCGTTGTAAGCGGTGGCGGCAATAGAACGAGCGTCCATGAGCGCCACAAAGGCGCTTTGCCCCGCGCTGGGCTTACTACCCTCGCGATTGGGGAAATTGCGTGTGGTATGGCGTATCGACAAGCCTTCGTTCACAGGGACATCACCGGCGCCAAAACAAGGACCACAAAACGCCGTGCGTACCGTGACACCGGCAGAAATCAAGTCCGCAATCGTACCATCCTTTGTTAGTGACAGCATCATCGGTTGTGAGGAGGGATAGACAGACAGGTCAAACACCCCTTGCCCGACGGCGCCACCCTGTAAAATGCGAGCGACTTGATGTATATTGCCAAACAGACCGCCCGCACAGCCTGCCACAATCCCTTGCTGTACGCGCACCTTACCGTTTTCTACGTATTTTGTCAGACATGGTGCGGTTTTGAGCGACCATTGTGACACGGCTTCTTGCTCCACCTGCCGCAAAATATCGCCAGCATTGGCAATGAAATGCGCCATCGTGAAGGCGTTAGAGGGATGAAAGGGCAGTGCAATCATAGGTTCTATGGTGGCTAAATCAATGTCAATCACGCCATCATAGTACGCTAGTTTGTCGGGGGCTAGGGGGGCGTAGTCGGCGGCGCGCCCATGCACGGTAAGCCACTGCTTGACAACGTCGTCGGTACACCACACAGAGGAGAGACAGGTGGTTTCTGTGGTCATGACATCAATGCCGTTGCGTGTGTCCATATCAAGCGCGGCAATGCCGTCGCCCACAAATTCTAACACAGCGTTTTTCACAAGCCCTTGGGGGAATACCGCCGCAATTAGCGCAAGCGCAACGTCCTGCGGTCCTACGCCTGCGCGCAATGTGCCCGTTAGGTGGACAGCCCAAACAGGCGGTGGTGTCACATCGTAGGTGCGCCCTAACAGCTGCTTGACAAGCTCAGGCCCCCCCTCGCCAATTGCCAGACAGCCGTAAGGACCATAGCGCGTGTGGCTATCCGAGGCCAGTATCATGCGCCCTGTGGCGGCGTAGGCTTCACGCATGTACTGGTGAATCACCGCCATATGGGCAGGCACAAATTCGCCGCCGTAACGGTGTGCGGCCGATAGCCCAAAGGCGTGGTCGTCTGCATTAATCGTGCCACCAACAGCGCAAAGTGAATTGTGGCAGTTTGTCAGCACATAAGGGACAGGGAAGGCAGTTAGACCGCTGGCACGAGCGGTTTGCACAATGCCAACATACGTAATATCATGCGAGGCTAAGGCATCAAAGGTAATGCGAAACTGTGCATCCGTTGTTTCTTTTGTATGTGCCGCTAAAATTTTGTACGCCATGGTGCCTTGCTTGGCTGTGGCAGGCACAAAGGTCGGGCGCTGTTGGGCCGCGACAAAGGTGCCGTTTTCATAATAGTGACCGCCTTTTGTAATACGAAGCATCATAATTCCTCACTTTTTGCTATAGCAAAAGGTAGACAAATTGTCTACCTTGGCATTTTATTTTTCACTGCGTGCTAAAAAATACATGTGAATGGGTACTGTGGTATCGGGCATGGCATCCATCTTTTTGCTAATATGCAAAATCTGCGATTTAGTAACACCGCGTTCTTGCAAAACAGCACTTATAGCGGTTTGCAAGGAGTCCTCATCACTAGGGGGTAGGACGGGCATTTCAACAACGATTACCTCGGCGGTTAAATCTGATGTGCTATCTAAAAAGCTGTCTAACAGCGTGCCGTAAGAGGTGTTGATCGAGGCGGTAACATCAGTTGTTTGGTCGGGTAT
This sequence comes from Oscillospiraceae bacterium, assembly GCA_031554075.1. Classification (GTDB taxonomy): domain Bacteria; phylum Bacillota; class Clostridia; order Oscillospirales; family UBA929; genus WRMG01. The sequence continues at coordinate 13,445 of JAVBKJ010000127.1, forward strand.
AAATGAAAATGACACGGTATTTGTGTCAATTGTTGAGGTTACGGTGGGGGTAGGAGCCACGGTGGGACTTGGCGAAACAGTCGGGGAAACATCGCCAGTCGGTGGCAACACGTCAGGCGTTACAGACGCGGTGGGTGTCACCTCTGGGGTCGGCGACACGGCGGGGGCTACTGTCGCGATAGGGGTGACAGTGGGGGCAGGGGCGGGCGGTCGCAGTGTGGCGGTGGGCAATGGCAACGGTGTCAAGCTGGGTGCTGGCGTGGGGGCGTTTGATAACACGACAGGCGGCGTGACAGTAATCTCCGTCGCGGTCGGCTTGACGCTCACTTGGGCAGTGGGTGATGGGTCTGGTTGCGACGCAGGTAGCGGCGGGGGCATTAGCAGCGCAAACGCCGAAAGACCACCCAACGCAACCGACACGGTCAGAATTGTAGCGACCAATGTTCCCTTTTTTGTCAATTTGTAGTTGGCCATATGTCCCCCCCTAATATCGTATGTGTACATGCTGCCAATGAACGTATCCTTAGCAGTGTCACGCGGTCACAATCCATTTGGCATCAAGTATGCCCAAAAACGTTGTTATTTAGTAATAAAGTCCAAAACCTCTTTTAGGCGTTGTGCTTCTGTCTCGATGGCTAAGAATTGTTTCTTATGCAGGTTTTTGCGTTCGCCGATAAGTTCGCGGACGCGCTGGATCTGTTTTTCGAGCGCTTCCATTTCGGTGTTGTGGCGCGCCACAATCTTCTCTGTTTGTTGCGCAAAGGTGGCGGCGTACTCGTTTAGCTTGGCGACGCGGTCGATACCATCCCCCAGGAGCTTATCGAAATCAAAACCAGACGCACCGACAATCTTCATAATAATAGCGCGGCGGGACTCAGCGGGTAATGAATCGGGCAGGGTGCGCATGTATTCTTCGACTAAGTAAATGGTATCAGTGCCGCGTGTTTTCATGTCAAACGCACGATATAATTCATCAATATCCATGAATTTATCGGTATCGGCCGAGACAGTGTTCGTATCGTCCCAAAAAGATGTGTCGTTCATTTTTTCACCAACTTCACGTTTAGTTTCAGCGCGTACGGAACGCTCTGGAAATGCAAAAATCTCAGGTACTTTGGGTGGCGGGGGGGTCCATGCCTGCGTGATGGTTTCGGGCAAGTATTCTTCTTCCTCTTCCTCGTAAAGCGCAGGTGCCACGGTGATAGGGGGCGTGTAAATTTCAGTAATACGGGGTACTTCCACTGCCTCGCGGCTTGCATTGTCTGGTCTAACGGGTACAGCGACGGCATCTATGTCACTGCTATCTGGCGTATCCCCATCATCGTCAGTCTTACGAACCATCCCCATACGCTCAAGCATATTCATAACCCGATTGGGGTCCTTTTTAGGCGGCACGTTGTATTCCCCCTTCTTACATAAAACATGTATACGAAGCTTCGTTCATTTCGTATCACTTGTTGATTGACAAACATATCCATTGAATCATCTTCTATTTTATGAAAATATCGCGCAAATGTCAAGCTAATTTTTTACGAAATATCACAAATTAGAAAATAAAAAACCCAATTAAGCCGTTTCTTTTGCTAAATATATTGTTGCAAATCGTCAAAAAAAGAGATATAGTATACATGGCGTTTCCCCTATACATTCCCTAGAGGAAAATGAGGAGAATGACAATGTCATACACACAACTAAATTCAGAGATAATTGATACATGGGCGGCAAGTGGCTGGCAATGGGGCATCCCAATCACGTCAGAACAGTTCCAAAAAGCCAAACAGGGCGATTGGTCTGTGGTGCTGACCCCCATGAAGCCTGTGCCTAAAAGCTGGTTTTGTGACTTAGCGGGCGCGGCGGTGTTGGGGCTTGCCTCTGGCGGCGGGCAACAAATCCCCATTTTTTCAGCATTGGGCGCACATTGCACCGTGTTGGATTATTCCGAAAAACAGCTCGAAAGCGAACGAAAAGTTGCCGAGCGTGAGGGATACGAAGTGACCACACTAAAGGCAGATATGACACAACCTTGGGCGTTACCAGACGAAAGTTTCGACTTGATTTTTCACCCTGTGTCTAATTGTTACATCGAAACAGTACTGCCTGTTTGGCGTGAGTGCTTCCGTGTCCTAAAAAAGGGGGGCATACTGTTGGCGGGGCTAGACAATGGCATCAACTACATCTTTGACGATGACGAAAAGGAAGTCGTTCGCGGACTGCCGTTTAACCCCTTGCAGGATAAGGCACTGTATGATGAATCGATTGCGAAGGATTGGGGCATTCAATTCTCACATACGATAGAGGAGCAAATCGGGGGGCAACTGGCAGCGGGGCTGACCATCACTGATATTTTTCAGGACACGAACGGCGTTGGGAACCTGCATACACTACAAGTACCAACATTTTATGCCACTCGTGCCATAAAACTTGGCTAAAAATGAGGTTAATTTGTGACAATAGAAAATTCAGAAACCGCGCAAGCGGCGGCAAGAACCATCTTAGAGCGGGACCCACTAGCGTATGCTGATTTTTTAGAACCCTTGAACCGCGGGACAGGAATTGTCCGTTGTGTGACCACTGACAGCGTCCTATTACAGGAAGCTGTCAGTGGGGCGTACTTGATGACAGCCAAGGACACACAAACTGCGGCGACGTTTGTAGCAACAATGGAAAATGCGACGTTAGTGGCGGCGCATGAAACCTATGATAGTGACGCCATCACGGCAAAGTTCGGCATACCAGAGAAAATGACCTGTGTGCAAGCTGTGTACACAAAACCGCACGCGATTGAAATGCCAACAGGGGATATTTGCATACGTGCGTTGTCCGAAGCGTATGCTGAAACGGTGGACAAACTGTACACGATACCCTTAGGGCTTGGCTATATTACCTCACGTCTGGCGGCTGGAGAGTTGTTCGGCGCGTTTTTAGGGGATACCCTCGTAGGCTTTATCGGCACGCATGACGAGGGGTCGATGGGATTGTTGGAAGTCCTGCCAGATCACAAGGGGCGTGGTGTAGGAGCCGCGTTGCTTGCGTTTATCACCAACCGACAGCGTTCATTGCAGCGCATGGCATTTTCACAAATGACACTGACAAATGCTGCCTCGCGCCGTCTGCATGAAAAACTGGGCTTTACGATTGTGGAACATCCCGTAACGTGGTTTTACTAAACAATGAGGGGCAACGATGTCGTTAGTGTCGCGTTAGCAAATTCTGAAAAAGGTTAAACCGATAAAAACTACTCTAAAATAAAAAAACCATTTAATAGGCGCAAAGGCTGTGGTATAATTACCCACCCTTTGCGCCTATTAATAAAGAAATTTATATCAAAACAAGCATAAATTTTTTAAACTATTTCAAATAAGTTAATTAAATTTTGTAGATATAAATATGCAGGTAAATACATACTAAAGCAATATAAAAAATATTGTCCCAGTATTGACAGTCTTGTCCCATCGTGTTAATATATATAAATAAGGGGCGTGCGTAATATGAAAAAGAAAAATGTAATTAATTTAATTAAATATCATTCAGAAGGTAATGAAGCTGGATTTAAAAGTGAAGCGTACGAAATCGCTAAAGGTTTTGATGGAGCTGGAGACTACCAGTTGGCTGAATATATTATGGCACTAATGTCTAATGCGAACACATTTATTCCGCAGATGAAGGAAAATGAATCTGCATTATTTGAAAAAGTCGAGGCAAGCGGCGAAATGTTATTACTTCCCGATGTTATTATGCAAGATTTGATGGGCGCTGTAAATGCCGTTGCCCATAATGCAGGAATTAATAAGTTTTTACTTCAAGGAGCGCCAGGAACAGGAAAAACGGAAGCTGTAAAGCAATTTGCGCGTATTTTAGAACGAGATGTATACATGGTAGATTTTGCAGCAATAATCGAAAGCAGATTAGGGCAGACACAAAAAAATATCTCAGAGCTATTCAGAGAAATAAACAGCTTTGTTCATCCGGAGAGAGTTATGGTATTATTCGATGAGATTGATGCAGTGGCGTTAGATCGTACCAATGCTAACGATTTACGTGAGATGGGCAGAGCCACGTCTGCTATGTTGAAAGGTATGGACTTTATGGATGAAAGAGTTATATTAATTGCTACAACAAACTTATATGAACATTTTGACAAGGCTTTAATTCGTCGCTTTGATTCTATGATAGATTTTAATAGATATACACGTGAGGATTTAGTTTCTGTTGCTGAAGAAATGTTAAATAAGTTTTTAAGCAAATTTAAACTTGCAAATAAAGATATAAGGTTATTTCGAAAGATTATTTATTTGTTATTTCCGATGCCTTATCCAGGTGATCTGAAGAATATAATAAAAACGGCGGTTGCCTTTAGTGATCCAGATGATGGGTTGGATTATTTTAGAAGGTTATATTATGCAGTTTGTTCTGAGAAACCTGATGATTTGGCGAAATTGAAAGCCCAACAATTTACGATACGAGAAATTGAAATACTAACGAAGAAATCCAAAAGTAGCGTCGCTCGTGAATTAAAGGAGGTCGACGAAGTTGAATAAGATTTTGCAATTAAAGGGGCAGTTTCAGCAGAGAAAGAACATTGTTAGACCTATTTTAACTAACTTACCTAAAGGGGCAATTGTTACAGTACAACATTTACATGCTCTTAGGCAACAACTTCAACAGATTTTAACATATTGGGAAAAAAACCAAACAATCATAGGAGGTGCACTAACCAGTGTACATTATAGGAGTGTCATTGCAAAAAGTAATCGACTAAAAACATTATTAGCAGAAGGAAGCAAATCTCCTAACAACTCTATTCGAGGCGCGAAGTTTGTTTGGGAAACTACTGCGAACGGTGTAAAGCAAAAGCATGTCTTTACACATTTTATCAATATTAAATCACTTCAAGATTCTATAGATAAATTAGGTGCTTCGGTACAAATTGTTCAAGAAAAATATGGAGGTAAAATCACAGAAAAAGATACTGAACAAATTAATAAAGGAAATTATAACAACAATTATATTTCCAAAACTACTTTTCTGCGTACAATAGTCGATGCTAATTTCGTAGAAAAATTTTCTATAGATAGGGAAACAAGAAATATAGGAGAAGAGTCCATTGTTACCATATATAAAACAGGGATTGGAACCATAGAACTTTTGATACAACTTGGAATTGACATGATAAATGCTAAGATGATTGACGAAACGACATTAAGGCTTAATCCGGTTGAAATTCGATTGCTTCAAGAAAAGGCACCTTATTTAATAGCTATGGATGTTAAAAATTTTTCAGAGATCACACTTGAAGATATTGTAGGATTCAATGAAGATGAAAGTGACAAAATGCCCACAATTGCAAAGCCTGGCCAAGAACCAGTTATTGGTGT